>JACRFA010000109.1 GCA_016218065.1 Ignavibacteriota bacterium
CAGAATTCTATCGCCCGTGTAGTTGTGCTGCCGTTTCGAAAAACGTCACAATCAACTACGTTGTATTACTTACATCAAATGAGTGCTGGGTCTCCGGGAGGTGGGGGACGTCGGAAATACATTTGCCATTCTGCACGATTTTCCTGCAATGAGGGCATTTTCCCAGAATAATGGTATTACAATGGACGATGAAATTCTATGTAAAGCTACGCGATGAGCACGAAAAAGTCAAGAAAAATGCTAAGCGATTTTACGTACTGCCTATACTGTAAACCTCCGTGTGATTGGAGTCATCGAAAATCCACACTCACTTAAACAATCGAGACTTCTATTTGATTGCAACGAGAAGAATGTTCCCGATGTCTGTACATCTGCCGCGCCGTCTGATTTCGTTCATTGGATTTAGGTTGATTGAATCTCTCTCGATGCGTTCCTATATTGGAGCGCCAGCCAATGTCTAAATCTCACACAAAATATGTTTGCCAGAGTTGCGCCTACGAGTCGCCTCGATGGATCGGAAAGTGTCCGAACTGCAGCGCCTGGAACTCATTCACAGAAGAACTGTCGGTCCGGGCAAAAAAAGTTTCGGCTCGTGAAATTTCTACAGGTCCGGTGGGCGCAATCCCATTGCCCGATGTGACAGTGGGAAACGAGCCTCGAATCTCGACTCGGGTTCGTGAATTTGATCGCGTGCTCGGAGGCGGCATTGTTGCCGGCTCGCTTGTGCTGATCGGCGGCGATCCCGGCATCGGCAAATCCACATTGATGATGCAGATGGCTTCGGCGATGGATTCGCGCATCATCCTGTACATCACGGGCGAAGAATCTGCGAGTCAGGTGAAGCTGCGCGCCGATCGCCTGGCCGTCAAGCCTTCCAGAAATTTTCTTCTGCTCGCAGAAACCAATCTCGACGTCATCGATCTGCTGCTCGAAAAGAACAAACCCGATATTGTGATCGTCGATTCGATTCAGACAATGTATCATCCGGAGTTGGAGAGTGCGCCCGGCACAGTCAGTCAGGTGCGTGAAGCAACTGCGCGGTTCATGCGGTTCGCGAAAGTGCGCGAGGTTCCGGTGTTTCTTGTCGGCCACGTAACCAAAGAGGGAGTGATCGCAGGTCCCAAAGTGATCGAGCATATGGTCGATACGGTGTTGCAGTTTGAAGGCGAGCAACAGTACGCGTATCGCATTCTTCGCGCAATCAAGAATCGGTTTGGCTCGACGAATGAGATTGGTATTTTTGAAATGCATGATAACGGACTACGCGAAGTTACGAATCCGTCACAGGTTTTTCTGTCGGAGCGGAAGTTTGGTTCATCGGGGTCTGCGGTCGTCGCGAGTCTTGAAGGCACGCGGCCGCTGTTGTTGGAAGTACAAGCGTTGGTTGCGCCGACGAGCTATGGCGTACCGCAGCGTTCTGCCACGGGATTCGACTCCAAACGATTGCAGATGCTTCTTGCCGTGCTCGACAAGCGTGTGGGGCTGCACGTTGGGCAGTACGATGTGTTCGTGAACGTTGCCGGTGGCGTGCGCGCCGATGAACCGGCTGTCGATCTCGGCATGGCGTTGTCGATCGTGTCGAGCCTGCGCGATGTTCCTGTGGACTCGCAGACTGTTGCAGTCGGAGAAGTCGGGCTTGGCGGCGAGATACGAACTATTAGTCAGATTGAGAAACGGCTGGCCGAAGCGAGAAAGCTCGGCTTCGAACGCGCCATCATACCGAAAAACAATCTCAAAGGAATCAAGCTCAGTAACGACATTACCCTCGTGGAGGTCGATTCCGTTGACGAGGCGATTACCAAAGCAATAACCAACTGACCTCATGTGTCCCACACCGCGATGAAAACCCTCCTCAAGCTCTCACAGATAGTGACAATGGATGCGCGCAGACGCGTCATTGCAGGAGGCGGTCTTGTTGTGAGCGGCAACGTGATCGAATCTGTGCTGAGCGCCAACGAGCTTCGCGATTTACGTTTTGATGGCGAAGTGATCGAGGCAGGCGCCCTCGTGGCAATTCCGGGATTCATTCAGACACACATCCATTTATGTCAGACGTTGTTTCGCGGACTCGCGGATGACCTTGAGCTGCTCGATTGGCTCAAGCTGCGCATCATGCCGTATGAAGCGGCGCATACTGCACAGTCCCTTCGCGCCTCGGCGATGATTGGCATTGCCGAGCTGCTGCGCTCAGGCACGACCACGATCATGGACATGGGAACGGTGCATCACGAAGAGGAAATCATTCGCGCCGTTGCCGAGACGGGCGTCCGCGCATTCGTCGGCAAGGCGATGATGGATGTGAATGAGTTGCATCCGCCGCTGCGTGAGTCAACGAAGGATGCAATCCGAACGACGCGCGAGTACGCCGAGCATGCGCATGGTCTGGCAAACGGTCGCATTCGGTACGCAGTTGCTCCCCGCTTCATCCTGTCGTGTACCGATGCGTTGATGGAAGAAGCGTACGAGATGACGCAGTCGTTCCCGGGAATGCTTTTCCACACACACGCCGCAGAGAACAAGCACGAGATGACTGCCGTACGTTCGAGATGCGGCATGGACAATGTGGAATACTTCGATCGAATCAACATCCTTCATCAGAATACATGTCTCGCTCATTGTATCTGGCTCAATGATCGTGAAGTTGATTTGATGGCCGAGCGCGATGCGAAAGTTCTTCACTGTCCATCATCGAATCTGAAGCTCGGCTCCGGCGTTGCGCGAATTCCATTGCTCCGTGCCAAGGGAGTCACGGTCTCGCTCGGGGCTGATGGCGCGCCATGCAACAACACGTTGAATATTTTTGAAGAGATGCGACTCGCCGCGTTGATACAGAAGCCGGGTCACGGTCCCACGGCGATGGATGCACAATCGGTGTTCGAGATGGCGACGCTCGGCGGCGCGGCAACGCTCGGAATCTCGAATGAAGTGGGAAGTCTTGAACCCGGAATGAAGGCAGACCTCGTATTGTTGGATCTCAACAAGGCATGGAATCCGTATTCGCCTCAAAGCGATAGTGAATTGTACTCTTCAATTGTGTATTCGTGTTCACCGGAAAATGTGGATTCGGTGATGGTTGACGGGCGATGGGTATTTCGCGGCAGCCAACACCTGGGGATTGATGAACACAAAATCGTAGAGTCCGCGAAGAACGAATTGCGGTTGTTGCTACCGAGAGTAAGCGGATGAGCTGACCAATTCCCGCCCGGTTAGCGCCTCTTTCCTCCAATTTTGTTGCGGTCTCATAATGTCTGTATTTCGAAAAGGTCTGAATGAATTCCATGCCCCACCAACTCGTCCTCGCAACACACAACAAACACAAAGCCGAAGAATTCCAGGCACTCCTCGTCGGCAGCGGAATCGATGTTCTCACGCTTGATGACTTTCCATCTGTTGGCGAGATTGTCGAAGACAGCGATTCGCTGGAAGGAAACGCGCTCAAGAAAGCGCGTGAAGTCTTTCGTGCGACACAACTCCCTTCGCTTGCTGATGACACCGGTCTTGAGGTTGACTACTTGCATAGTGCTCCGGGTGTGTTGTCTGCTCGCTATGCGGGGCCCAACGCAACGTACACCGACAACGTCCGCAAGTTGCTGCATGCATTGAGTGGAGTTCCGGCCGGCGAACGCGGTGCGCGCTTCAGATCGGTTCTCGGATTCGTCACGGCAAGCGGGGAACATATCGTTGAAGGAATCTGTCCGGGGGTGATCATCGAGCATCCGAAAGGCACGAGCGGCTTCGGGTACGATCCGATCTTTCTCCCGACAGGATACAATGAGACGTTCGCCGAGATGAATATGGAGGTGAAGAACACGCTCAGCCATCGCGCTCGGGCGCTTCAGCAAATCAAAGATGTGCTGCTGAACTACTTTCGTTCGGCCTCCGGCTCACTGCGAGAGCCTTGATGTTCCCGCCCAAGTGTGTTATCTTTGGACATCATTTTTGACTCAGCAATCGGTAAGAGAACGCGTGCTCGGTTCGCGGAAGAATAAACTCAAACCAGCGTGGCGCTTCAAGGCTGCGGGCGTTCTCTGGCGTGTTGTTCCCACCCCATCGGGGAATCTCATCGGGGAAGCTCGCAATCTTGAGGAAAAACGTGTCGAGTTCTTTTGTCTCAATCGGAAAACCGGCGAGCTGCTTTGGGATGGAAAGTCATTTGGCGAGCAGTGGTGGATAGGCATCGAGGCGCTGGCGGCGGACACGCTCTTCCTTCACAAGTACACAACTCCGGAACTTCCCGAACATCAGGGACTGATTGCCGTTGATGTGCACACCGGGAACGAGTTGTGGTGCGACACTGAAGTGAGATTTCTTTCCGCGCAGGCTAGAACCGTCAACGTTCTGCGTCGGGGCCAGGAGGGAGTGGAGACTGTTGCATTGGATTGCCGGAGCGGCAATGTTGTACCAGCAAGTGCTGCGCGGGGAGAAGCTCCTCTTCACACCTCGGAATTTCCGCAGCTTGTGTTTGATCTGTTTACGTCTCGCTCTTCGATGAACGATCTCATGCGGCAGCACTGCAGCGAAGGCACGCTCGTTGGTCCGGTGGAATCGCTGGCGACGGCCCGACATCTGATTATATGTCATCACGAGCGGAACGCATCGTCAACACACGATCAGCAGCGTCTCGCAACGATACTCCACGTGCTCGATCGGAACGACGGCGCAGTACTGTTTTCGGAAACACTTCAGCGAGATTCGACTGCGGTCGTTCCTGAAAATTTCTTTGTAGAGAATGATATGCTCTTTTTTATTTCTGAACGCTCAACGCTGACTGCAATTCATCTGGACTAATGCGAACGAGGAGTAATCAATGAATCCTGAGCGAATCTCGAAACTGTCTTCACTCCATTCGCAAGTCAAAGAGCATCGGCGCATTACCATCAAGCAGGTCGATGCCTTCACCGACACTCCACTCATGGGAAATCCTGCCGGCGTTGTTCTCAATGCGCAGGGATTGAGCGAACAACAAATGCAGGCGATCGCCCGCGAGATGGCAGTGCCGGAAACTGCGTTCATTCTTCCTGCCTCAAAGCCGGGCGCCGATCTGCGCATCCGGTGGTTCACCTCCGAAACCGAGGTGCCGCTCTGCGGTCATGCGACGGTTGCAAGTTTTCATGTGATGGCAGAAGAAGGCCTCGAAGACATGACTGAGCCGGGTTCGTATTCGTTCAACGTTGATACGCTCTCCGGCATTCTCCCTGTTCGCGTGGATAAGCTGGTGTCGCATTCAGAAGTGCATTTCGGTCTGCCGGTTCCTGAATTTCTGAGAGCAGGACAGTTCAAGCTCGACCTCATGCGCATTCTCAATATCACGCTTGAGGAGTTCGATCCACGGCTGCAAATCGTGATGACGGACCATTTGTATGTTCCGGTACGCCGGCTCCATACGATCTTTGCCGTAAAGCCGAATTTCTTCGCGCTGTCGCAGTTTCTCGTCAACCGAAAACTATTGGGCGTCAGCGTCTTCACGACCGAGACCATCGAACGCAAGTCCGCAGTGCACTCGCGCTTCTTCGCGCCCTCCATCGGCATCAACGAAGATCCCGTCACCGGCTCGGCGAACGGTCCGCTCGGCGTGTATTTGTTCGAGCAGGGCGTGCTCGATGATAAGATCATGGCAGACTCGATCACGATTATCGGTGAGCAGGGAGATGTGATTGGTCGTAAAGGCCGCGTGACAATTCATCTGACAATTCAAAACAAGACCGTCAAATCGGTTTCGGTCGGCGGCAGAGCGATAACGACGATTGATGGTGAGATGGTGATTCCCTCCTAAACAATGTTGTATCTTCATCGCCGCGACTTTATATTGCTCGAAACGGAATTTCTATGGATTATCAAAAGTACATTACCATCGATCCTAACAAACGCGGCGGCAAGCCATGTGTCCGGGGATTGCGCATTACGGTGTACGAAGTGTTGGAGTATTTGGCTTCCGACATGACGGAAGAAGAGATCCTCGATGATTTTCCGGATCTTACCCGTGAGGATTTGAAAGCATGCATTGCCTTCGCTGCCGACCGTGAGCGCAAACTCCAGACTGTCCCGGCATCGTGAAATTACTCTTTGACCAGAATCTCTCACACAAACTTCCCCGGAGGTTATCGGATCTTTTCCCGGGATCAACGCACGTTCGTGATAGTGATTTGAAAGATGCTGACGATCCGGTGATTTGGGATTTCGCGAAGCGCAGTGAGTTTACTATTGTTTCAAAAGATTTGGATATGCATCAGCGAAGTCTTGTTTTTGGCTTTCCGCCGAAACTCATCTGGGTGCGTTTAGGTAATTGCTCAACGACTGACGTGGAGAGATTGTTGAGAAGGCATGCTGAAGCTATCGAAAGATTTCACACAGACCCCGAGGCATCATTCCTCACTCTCTCGTAACGTTAGCTTCAAGCGCATGGTCGGCAAGCTTGCAGTCGTCTCACTCGGTGAAGAATACTGGCTCCATGAGCCGCCTTCGCGAGTCCATTCATCTGAGCTAAACATTTAAGGCCTTCGAAAGAGTATCTCATGCGTAACTCAATTATCTTCGCGGTCGTTCTCGTTGCCGCGTTCGCCTTCTTCGCATACAATGTCAACCGACTCATCGCGTATCTGAAGCTCGGCAAGAAGGAGAACCGCTTCGCGAATCCCGGCCAGCGCATCAAGAATGTGCTGACTATTGCCCTTGGCCAATCCAAGCTTCTGCGCGAACCATTCGCCGGCCTGTTGCATGCATTGATCTTCTGGGGATTTGTTGTGCTGCTGACGGCCGTGATCGAATCGATTATCGAAGGCTTGATTCCCGGCGCGTCGCTTGCTTTTCTTGGCCCGCTGTATCCGCCCTTAATCTGGATGCAGGATTTGTTCGGCGCGTTCGTGCTTGTCGCGGTGATCATTTCACTCGTTCGCAGATTGGTCGCCCCGCCCAAGCGTCTGCGAGTCTCGGGCCACTCGAAGTGGGATGCGATACTCGTTCTCTCGCTGATACTCGTCGTGATGATCACCATGTTCGGGCAGAACGCCGCTCGCGCGCATCTTCATCCTGAGATTCCCTTTGAAGCGCGCTTTGTTTCTTTCGTGGTGATGAATTGGTTTTCGCCTGAGTCGGCGGCGCAGTGGTATTACGTGTTCTTCTGGGGACACATGGTTGCTGTGCTGAGCTTTCTCAACTATCTGCCGTATTCGAAACATCTTCATGTTATTGCGTCGACGTTCAACGTCTATTTCTCCAACCTCGGCATTCAACCTACAGGCGCGCCGAAGCCGATCGATCTTGATGATACAACGCTGACGAAGTATGGCGCAACCGACATCGATGATCTGACGTGGAAGCAATTGCTCAATGGCTACACGTGCACAGAGTGCGGACGATGTACATCCGTGTGTCCCGCCAACATGACGGGCAAGTTGCTGAATCCGAAGAAGATTATTGTCGATGTTCGCGCACGAACATTGGAGAAGGCGCCCGCGATGCTGACGGCGAAAGCGAGCAACGGCGAATCGGAGAAGCAAGCTCTCCTCGGGCATCAGTTGTTGGATAACTTCATCACTGACCAGGAACTCTTTGCATGCACAACTTGCATGGCGTGCGTTCAGGAGTGTCCGGTCATGATCGAGCATCTCGACACGATCATCGACTTGCGTCGCGGATTGGTGCTGAACGAATCGCGATTCCCCCCGGAACTGACGGCGACGTTCAACAACCTCGAACGCAATTACACGCCGTGGGCGTTCGGACACTCGACGCGAGCGGACTGGGCACAAGGGCTTAACATTCCATTGATGTCGGAGACGAAGGATGCGGAGATTCTCTTCTGGGTTGGCTGCGCCGGTTCGTACGATGCGCGCTACAAGAAAGTCTCGCAGAGCTTCGCGCAGTTGATGAAGAAGGCGGGAGTGAAGTTTGCCATCCTCGGCACGGAAGAGAAATGCAATGGCGATGCTGCCCGCCGCATAGGCAACGAATATCTTGCACAAATGTTGATGAAGGAAAACATCGCCACGTTGAACAACTACAACGTCAAGAAGATTGTCACAACGTGTCCGCATTGCTTGCAATCGCTCGGCAAAGAGTACAAGCAATTCGGCGGCGACTACGATGTTGTTCATCATACAACATTCCTTTCGCAGCTGATGCAGGAAGGGAAGCTCAAGGTTGCACAGGAAAAACAGGAATCGATCACCTTCCACGATCCATGCTATCTTGGTCGCTATAACGATGAGTATGATGCCCCGCGGTCAATTGTCGACGCAGTTGCTGCGCGTCGTGTGGAGATGGAGCGAACTCGCGACAGAAGCTTCTGCTGTGGCGCAGGGGGCGGTCAGATGTGGATGGAGGAACGCGAAGGAAAGCGTGTGAACATTGAGCGCACTGAAGAAGCGCTCAGAACTGGAGCAAGCACTATCGGGACCGGCTGCCCGTTCTGTCTGACGATGATGACCGATGGTGTGAAGGCGAAGGATGCGGCGGAAAAAGTTGAAGTCAAGGATGTTGCGGAGTTGTTGTTGGAGGCGATGGCCATTTCCTCCTGAGTAATTGAATAGGTGAGCCTCTGAAAAGGAATCACGATAATCCTGCTTTAAAACAGCGTCTTCGAGCGGCCATGATGGAGATTCTGGATAACCAACTCCGCGACGGGAATCCCAAAGAGACGAAGGAAACATATCAGCGGCTCAAGCGCCTCGGCATCGAGGAGGAGGAAGTGCGCAGGCAGCTTGCCTGCGTGATCGCGGCCGAGATGTTCAATGTTCTGAAATTCAAGGAGCCATACAACGAAAAGCGATTCGTCGAGCGTCTCAAACTTCTTCCTGAAATGCCGTGGATGGAGGAAGACGAGGAGTGATAGAAAAAGAACACATAGCGCAACTTCTTAGGGAGTTAAACGATGAGTTGTGTTTGATGGACGTAAAAGGAGAAGTCTGCCTCTACGGTGGTGCAGTGATGTGTCTCGCTTTCGAGGCGCGTGCTGCGACAAAAGATGTTGATGCAGTGTTCAAACCGGCCGATCTCATTCAGGATGCTGCAAGGAAAATCGCCGACAGAAACGGATTACGTGAGAATTGGCTCAGTGACGGAGTTGCGAGATATGTTGTGGAGCATCGTCAGCGCGTGTTGTTTGAATTTCCCTGCTTGACGGTCTTCATTCCCGACACGGATTATTTGCTGGCAATGAAAGTGCTTGCCGCGCGTGCAGGAACGACGGATCGCGACGACGCATTGCTGTTGCTGACGAAGCTCGGAATTGCGTCGCCCGAGGAAGTTTTTGCGCTCGCTGAAAAGTACTACCCAAAGGTGCTCCTCAAGCCCGAAGTGCAGTTCTTTGTGGAAGGGTTGTTCGAATGATGATCACACTTCAACACACTCACCGGCAGATTCTTGAAGATTCGAAGAACTGGGTCATTTATCTTATGGATTTCGTGGACGACTTCCGCTATCACAGGAATCCAGAAGCGGTGAAGGACTCGTTCCCCCTTGCCGACGAACGGATGGATGCAATGCTTGCCGCGACAGCGTCACAGCTTTGCTCGGAATTAGGCATTCAGATTCCCGATTGGTTGTGGGATGTTCCGCATTGCAAAGAACCGTGGTTCGCATCGGGGATGGAAAGTCTTCGCGCTTTGGCGCTTGTGCAAAGTCCGGCTCACTTTCGATTGCGAAAGATTTTTGTGTTGGAGAATTTCTTGAGCAGAGCGTGACGCATTCTCATGAAAAGCGCTATTGCAACTGCCATCACAAATTCGGAGATTGCACCCGGAGAGCAATAGCGATTTAGCGAAGAACGCGTGCTTCTCCCAGCTGCAATGGTGAAGAAAGGAATCAAGCATGAGTACTGCGGTGAGAAAAATACTAGATGACGCAATGATGCTCTCATTAACGGAACGTGCCCGGATCGCAGAAGAGTTGCTCACCAGCCTTGATGACCAGGTTGACGAAGATGTTGAGAAGGCGTGGCAAGCGGAGATTGGTCGGCGCATCGATGAAGCCGAATCGGGTTTAGTGGAGTTCATTCCTTGGGAGGAGATGTTCGCTACGTTGAGAGCAAATGCCCGCACAAATAGCTGAAGTCCACCCCGAGGTGTACAAGGAAATTCTAACTGCCGTTCCACTTCAGTGTTCCCTGACCGCACTTTTGACATGAACCCTGAACCGCTCAACCTGCTCTCCCTTCTCAAACAACACTTCGGCTACACTTCTTTCCGTCCGTTGCAGGAAGAGATTATCCGTGACTCGCTTGCCGGCAAGGATGTCTTTGCGTTGCTCCCGACCGGCGGCGGCAAATCGCTGTGCTTTCAACTTCGTGCGCTTGCGCGCCCCGGACTCACGCTGGTGATCTCACCGCTCATTTCGTTGATGAAAGACCAGGTGGATCAGTTGCGCGTGAACGGCATTGCGGCAACGTTTCTCAATTCGTCGCTTCATCCGCACGAAGCGCAAGAGCGAATCCGGGATTTGCGCAACGGCGTGTATCGCTTGCTCTATGTAGCGCCGGAGCGCGCAATGCTCTCAAGTTTTCTGGACGACATCAAGAACTGGCGCGTCAACCTGATTGCGGTCGACGAGGCGCACTGCATCAGCGAGTGGGGACACGATTTCCGTCCTGAGTATCGTCAGCTGCTTGAGTTGCACAGGGTGTTGCCGACAGTTCCCTTCATGGCCCTCACCGCAACGGCAACGCAGCATGTTCGCGACGACATCATCACGTATCTTCATCTCAAGACCCCGTCGTGTTACGTGGCAAGTTTCAACCGCCCGAACCTGAGCTACAAAGTCCTGCCAAAAGTTGACGCGTACATGCAGCTGTTGACGTTTCTCCGATCCCGGCAGCATGAGAGCGGGATCGTCTATGCGCAAAGCCGGAAATCAACGGAGACGCTTTCCGAAAAACTGAGAATGGATGGGATTGTTGCCGCTCCGTATCATGCTGGCATGGAAGCGTGCGATCGAACGAAGAACCAGGATCTGTTTCTGCGGGATGAAGTGCGTGTTATCTGCGCGACCATCGCGTTCGGCATGGGCATCAACAAATCGAATGTCCGCTTCGTGGTGCATTACGATCTGCCGAAGAACATCGAAGGCTACTATCAGGAAACGGGGCGCGCCGGTCGCGATGGATTGCCTTCCGATTGTTTGCTGCTGTTTAGCGGCGGCGATGTGGTGAAGCAGCTGCACTTCATCGACGAAAAGGAGAATGCGCGCGAGCGCAGCATCGCGAAAGCGCAACTCGACCAAATGGTGCATTATGCCGAAAGCGCCGAGTGCCGACGTTCGCTGTTGCTGGAATATTTCGGCGAGCAATATCCGGATCCGACGTGCGACGCCTGCGATAATTGCCTGATGCCGCGCGCAATGTACGACGGGACGATTGATGCGCAGAAATTTCTTTCCTGTGTCTATCGCCTCAAGGAAAAGAGCGGCTTCAACGTCGGCGTTCGGTATGTTGCCGAAGTGCTGACCGGAGGGGACACGGAAAAAATCCGGAAGTGGAATCACCAAACACTTTCCACGTACGGCATTGGAAAAGACCGCACGCGCGAAGAATGGATCTCTCTCGGACGCGAATTGCTGCGGCTTCGCCTTCTGCGGAAGATAGATGCCGACGGGTTTCCGGTGATCGAAGTGACGCCGCATGGGATGGAGATGGTGAAACAGCGGAAGACGATCATGCTCACGAAGCCACTCGAACCCGAAAAGACGCTGAAGGCGGAGCAACAGGTACAGGAATATGACATTCAACTCTTCGAGACTCTGCGTGCGTTGCGCAAGCGATTGGCAGATGAGCGCAACGTCGCGGCATTTGTCATCTTCTCCGATGTCGCGTTGCGCGACATGGCGCGGCGCTATCCCGCAACCGAGACTGAATTCAAGCGCATCAGCGGAGTGGGGGAGAAAAAACTGAAAGACTTTGGCGAAGTATTCATGTCGGAGATAGGAGAATATCTTCGTTCACATGCCCGCCAGGAATTTGCGAAGGAAGAAACTACCCGGCCAACATCGGGGAGCAAATGGCTGAACGAAACAACGCGCGCAACTCTCGCTCTCTTTCGACGGGGAAAGACCGTTGCTGAGATTGCAGCGGAGCGGGAGCTTCAGGCGAGCACCGTTCGCGGACATCTCCTCGCGGCTGTCAATGCAGAAGAAGAAATCGATCTCGACCAACTGATGACGGCAGAAGAACAGCAACAGGCAGTGGACGCGTTTGCGAAATTTGGATTTGGCAATTTGACGGGTGTGTTTGAGATGTTGGAGGAGCAGATCGACTACACGACGCTGAGAATCTTTCGCGCGGTCAATCAGAAAACGGCGAGGAACTCACAGAACGGAAGAATGGTGAAGCGGTGACGCGCTTGACAATCCTTACCGAAACAACATCTCGACGTCGTTTTTCGTCAGCGATTTCACGAAGCCAGAGTCGGTGGAGATGATGCTCTTCACCAATTCCTTTTTCTTCTCCTGCAACGCGAGGACTTTTTCTTCGACGGTGTCGCGGGTGATCAGCTTATAGGCGAAGACATGTTTGGTCTGCCCGATGCGATGGGCCCGGTCAGTGGCTTGCATCTCGACGGCGGGATTCCACCACGGGTCGTAGTGGATAACATAATCGGCGGCGGTGAGGTTGAGCCCCGTTCCGCCAGCTTTCAGACTGATCAAAAACAGTTTACGATTCTCGTCGTTTTGAAACCGATCCACGCATATCGCGCGATCCCGCGTGTGTCCGTCAAGGTATTCGTACGCGATGCCTTTGCCGTCAAGCTCTCTTCGCAGTACCTTCAACATCCGCACAAACTGTGAAAAGACCAGCACTTTGTGTCCCTCGGCGAGGATGTCGTCGATCATTTCCATGAATGCTTCGAACTTACCGCTCGAGCCGGAATACTTGGCATCCACGAGCGAGGGATGGCAACAGACCTGCCGCAGCTTCATCAGGCCCTCTAACACTTTCATTTTGCTGCGTGCAAAACCCACCGACTCGATGCTTCTCAGAATAGCCCGGCGATAATACTCGCGCCAATGATCGTACGTGGAGCGTTGGGCGGGATCCATGTCGCAGTACGTCACGGTTTCCACTTTCGGGGGCAGCTCGCTTGCAACGGTCTCCTTTGTGCGTCGCAGTATGAACGGAAAGACGATGCGTTTGAGAGAGTGCGAAGCGGTTTCGCTCTTGTGTTTCTCTATTGGCTTCGAAAAGTGCGTCGCGAATGCACGCTCACCTCCGAGCATTCCCGGATTGAGGAAACAGAATTGCGACCACAACTCCATCAAGTTGTTCTCCACCGGAGTTCCAGTCAGGGCCAGTTTGTGACGAGCGCGAAGAAGCCGAGCCGCCTTTGCGTTGACCGAATCATGGTTCTTGATGTTTTGAGATTCGTCGAGAACAACATAGAGAAACTCTCGCTGCCTCAATGCTTCGATGTCGCGGCGCAAGATGCCGTAACTCGTAAGAATGACGTTGTACGAATCGAGCGCATCGACGTGTGAGTGTCGCTCTGTCCCGGAATACACAAGCACGCGCAGTGAAGGCGTAAACCGTTCCGCCTCTTTCTTCCAATTAAACAATGGCGACGACGGCACGACAATCAACGAGGGAAGAGATTCGCCGTTCTCATAACAATGCTGCAACAGTGCAAGCGCCTGCACGGTTTTGCCGAGTCCCATATCGTCGGCGAGAATGCCCCCGACGCCAAATGCGCGCAAAAAGTGCAGCCAGTCGTACCCGGCTTTCTGATATGGACGCAACTCGCCGGTGAAGCCGGTCGGCGCCGCAACAGGCTCGATGTTTTTGAACGATTGGAATTTTTTCCGCAACTCATGGAATGCCTCATCGCAGTTTACCTCTTCCGCGCTCTCGAGCAGCGTATCCACCATGCTCACGTGCGCACGCGAAAATCGCAAAGTGTCTTCCGACAGCTCGAACATCGCCAGCGTCTGGGAGAAGCGATCCATCCATTCCTGCGGCAGCACACCGTAACTGCCATCGCCGAGACGAACATAGCGGCTCTTGTTTACCACCGCCTTCACGAAAGCATCGAGCGACGCGTCCGTTCCGGAAAACTTCACATCGACAGACATGTCGAACCAATCTATGCCCGACGAAATCGCGAAGCGCATGATCGGTGCCTCACGGCGCAGCTTGTGCGCCTGAAGCTCGTCTTGTCCGAAGACAAAGAATCCTGCTTCCTGAAGTTTCGGAATCATCGTCAGCACCCAATCGAGCGGTGGGATGGCGGGAACATACAGGAGGCGGGAATCGTCGTCCATCATCTGCTTGAGAGAAAAGTCGAGCAGGTTCGCCTGAAATGTCGCCTCGAGGTCGCACTTGCGGGTCAGATGCACAGACTCGATGCCGACTTGCACCAGTTGCGCTTCTGTTGTCAGAAGCCGCGGAACTACAGGTGGCGGCGTGCAGGCAACCTCGACATCGGCGTACGCGAAACGGAGTTCCACGGTAAGCGCGCCTTCCGTTTCAGTGAGATAGATTCGGGGAACGGGATCGGCGCGAACCGTACGCATGTTGTGAAGTTCCGACCGGACCTCATACCGCGACAGTATTTGCGGCATGATGGTGTTCAAAAACGTTTCGCGTCCGGCAGAAGGAACAAGGACGCGCATCCGCTTTTGTTTAAACGCCTGAAGCTCGGCGTAGCGAACTCCGTGAACCTTGAACAGCTCACCTCCCAGCAAGATCCATAGCGGATCGCTGATGATGACAACGACGTCAGAACCCAGTGGTGTGACAGAGCCGTTACGCTCCAACTCGGGCTGCAACACGATTCCCCCGTCAGTTTCAGAAACTGAAACGCGCCAGCGTGCCGGTTCACTGCTGACACAGATGCTCTTCCCCAACAGGTTTTCCCCCGACTCCAAATACAGTTCTTTTCCTGCCAGCAACAACAGTACATCGTTCCAATCATGGCGGGGACTCTCCCATGGACTGTAATACCCCCGAGAAGCATAAGGACTGTGGTAGTCGTCGTCATCATCATAGTAGGCATTGCTGCTGTCGATCCTCTCCTCGCTAACATAGTTACGAAACGAATGTTGAATGCGAGAAACGATCAGCCGGTCTGTTAAGTCGAAATGAACACCGTCATGCAAATCAAATTGTTTGAGGACAGTGGGCGTTGCATCACCTCCGCCTTTCAGTTGCTTCACGCGCACAGGTACGAGTTCGCGTTCTGGGCCTGACACCCGGAGCGAATACGCGAGCCGCCATGGTTTTTGGGTTTGAAACGAAGGTGCGGCCACCGTCGCCTGCGATGGCAGCAACGCCATGAGATCCTTTTTCCATGAGGGTGTTTTCGGTGGTTTTTGTTTTGGTGCTTTCACGGCCGCCAGGTGTGGCCAGGGGATGATGTTGGCGCCAACGCGCGTTCCGTTGCTTTCCATCGCCGCGAACATCACGGCTACGATATGTTTGCACGCATCATCCCAATCGTACGGACAGGTGCATGAGCAATCGAACACGTTGTCGTCTTGATACAGCTCCACTTCGTACCAGCGTGAGCCGTGCACCTTGGCGAAAATTTCGGTCTCCGTTGCCTGCTGGATGAAGACCTTCTTTTGGAGAAAATATTCTTTGCCGCGACGGATAATTTTCGGCGCAGCAAAATCTCTAATCTGATTGAGGGTGATGAGCATCGGAAGGGATCTCGAAGTTGTTGCCGATGACAAAATAGAAAAATGACGGGGGAGAATCAAGATTCCGACGTAGCAACACTGGCTTGTTGCCAACGAATGTTGTACCATTGGCTACCACAGTCGCTGATCGCCGGTCCGGCATCCATGAATTCCATCTTCGAGAGCATAAAGCACCTGCTCGCTTCGTACTGCGTGGAGTTTCGCGAAGTTCACCACGAGCCGACGCGAACGTCTGAGGAATCCGCGAGGGCGCGAGGCGAAAGCGTTGCGATCGGCGGCAAAGCGATTCTCATGAAGGTCGATGACGACTTCAAGCTCTTCGTCATCAGCGCCGCGAGGAAAATCGATTCGCGCAAAATCAAAAAACTCTTCTCGGCAAAGAGGCTGCGCTTTGCCTCAAGCGACGAATTGCTGCAGCACACCGGGCTTGTGCCTGGTTCAGTGCCGCCGTTCGGCAATCCGATTCTTCCGTTCGATCTCTTCATCGATGTCTCGATTGAGCAGAACGAGAAGATCGCATTCAATGCCGGCTCGCTCACGGATTCGATTATCATGAACACTGCCGACTACCTTCGTGTCTCCGGCGGTCGCGTGCTGGAGTTTAGCGAGTAAGTGTCCCCAAAAAGAAAGTTTGCCGATACAGCTCTTGCACATTAGCGCCAAGTATAGTATCTATTTGTCAACCAACATCTCGCACATAAGGAGTGAGCTATGAAATCCCCCAAGCTGTTCACCCGTTTTCTTTCCGTCACCGTTGTTGTGATCGCGTCCTTCTTCCTTTCGACGTGCAGCACGAATCCCGTTACCGGCCGTAAGCAACTCACGCTCATTCCGTCAGGTGAAATGCTCGGCATGAGCTACTCGCAGTACGATCAGTTCCTCAAGGAAAACAAGCTCAGCACAGATCAGCAGGCAACGCAAATGGTAAAGCGCGTCGGATCGCGAATTCAGAAATCCGTTGAAACCTACGCGGCAGAGAAAGGTTGGGCGAAGCAGCTGGAAGGCTACAAATGGGAATTCAATCTCGTTGAAGACAAGCAAGTGAACGCGTGGTGCATGCCGGGCGGCAAAGTTGTCGTGTACACGGGCATCCTTCCTGTTACGAAAGATGAAACCGGGCTTGCGGTTGTGATGGGACATGAAATCGCGCACGCGGTTGCAGAGCACGGCAACGAGCGCATGAGTCAGGGCCTGCTGGCAAATCTCGGCGGCATGGCGCTTCAGGAAGCGGTCAAGAACAAACCGGAGCAAACGCAGTCGCTGTGGATGGCGGCGTTCGGACTTGGCGCGCAGTTCGGCGTGCTGCTCCCGTTCAGTCGTTCGCAGGAAAGCGAAGCCGATCAGATGGGATTGATCTTTATGGCGATGGCGGGTTACGATCCATCACAATCAGTTACGTTTTGGGAACGCATGGGCGCGAGCGGAGGAGCGGCGCCGCCGGAGTTCATGAGTACACACCCATCGCATGAGACGCGCATTGCCGATCTCAAGAAGCAGCTCCCTGAGGCGATGAAGTACTATAAGAAGCAGAATTAGATTTCGCGTCATGCCTCAACTCGACTTCATCTCGCTCTTTCCAATTCTGCTGGGAGGTATGCTTCTCTTCTGGGGGCGGAAAGTGTTTTGGCTCTTCGTCGGCGCGGTGGCGTTTGTCGTTGTCATGACAACCGCGCCGAGGCTCATACATCATCAGGAGTCGTTGATCTTCTACATCGCTGTCGCCGTCGGCGTGATTGCTGCCGTCGCGGGATTCTTTCTGCAGAAAGTTGCGGTGCGCATTGCCGGCTTTGTTGCCGGCGGGTATCTGCTGTTCAGTGTCTGGGAAAAATTTGCGCCGCTGAGTACGTTACCTTGGTGGCTGCCGTTTCTTGTCGGCGGAATTCTCGGCGCTGTGTTGCTGTCGTTTCTGTTCGAGTGGGCGTTGATCGTGCTCTCGTCGCTTACGGGGGCATACCTCATTGTGCACAACCTGAATCTTGATTCGAATGTTTTCGTCGGCGCGTTTGTCGTGCTCGCGCTCATTGGCATTGTCGTGCAGTCGAGAGCGAAACGGAAAAAAGGACAAGAGTAGCGCCGAAGCACTGTTCCCGTTTTTCTCTATCAAGATTCAAACATCGTAGCGACTTTTTCGTATCTTGTTTCGCATTGGAAATTGAAACGGGAGAGTCATCATCGTTCTGAGAATGTGGAACTTCGTCGGCGATCGTGCCGACTTGTTGAATGAGCGCTTCAAGAGCTTCGTGCTCACGATGCAGGAGTTCTTCTTGTTCTCGATGCGCACGTTCCGCAACGTCAAGTATATCCACCGCTACCGCAACGAAATCCTCACCCAGATGTACGTCAGCGGCACGGAATCCATCCCCATTATCTTTGTCAGTTCACTGGCCATTGGCTGCTTGCTGACGGTTGAAGTCGGCAACCAGCTTGAAGGCTTTGGCGCGAAGCTGTTGACCGGAAGAACGACCGCGCTTTCCGTTATTCGCGAAATGGGTCCCATCGTCACGGGCTTGATGCTCGCGGCGCGTGTGGGTGCGCGCAACGGCGCCGAACTTGGCGCCATGCAGATCTCCGAGCAAATCGACGCGCTGCGCGCGTTCGGCGCCGACCCGATTGCGCGGCTCGTCATGCCGCGGCTTGTCGCTGCGCTCGTGATGTTCTTCCCGCTCACCGCGCTCAGCGATTTCGTCGGGCTCGTCGGCGGCGGATTGGTTGCTCAAGCCTATCATCACATCGATCCCGGCTTCTACTGGAACTCGGCGCTCAATCTGCTGATCGTCAAGGATTTTGTTGTGGGAGCGATCAAGCCGTTCGCGTTTGCTTTCATTATAACACTCGTAAGTTGTTTCAATGGATTTTCAGCGCAAGGCGGAACGGCCGGCGTCGGTCGCTCGACGATCAAAGGCATTGTCGTGTCGTCAGGATTGGTGTTGGTTGCGAACTTTTACATCTCCAAGTTGGTGTTGGAGAATTTGAATTTTTAGACCACACACCCTGAGCGTGTTGCAGCGAAGGGTCTGGATGTCGGGGTCTAACTCTAACAGGCTGTTGAAAAAGGCTCTCATGTCATTCCGATGGAGCGCTTCGACTTCGCTCAGCACAGGCTGCGCGACTGAGGAATCTCTCTCTTTATCAGATTCTCCCGAGGGGATGCCTTCGGCACTCACCCCGCCAGAGAGCGTCGGGGTTCGTCCTGCCGAAGGCATCACTTCGTGAGAAGGACTCCTTTGGGGGAATGACATTGACCTCAGTTTTTTAACAGCCTGCTAAAAGCAACGGTGGCGTCTGATCAAGAAGTACTTTTACCATTGTAGGGAGGATACCCTTCGCTGCGCTCAGGGTTTCATTCTACACCCTGAGCGTTTTGTGGCGAAGGGTATGGTTGTCGGGGTCTAGCGAACTCAGGGTTTAACGTGATCGAATTCAAAGACGTCTTTCTCTATTACTCTGGTCGTCAGGTGCTTGACGGCATCTCGATGCAGATTCCCGACGGAAAGATCACGGCGATACTGGGGCCGTCGGGTTCGGGCAAGAGCACGATCATCAAACTGATGCTCGGCCTCATTCAGCCGACATACGGACAGGTGATTGTCGATGGCGTTGACATTAGCCGCTTCTCCGAAGAGCAGTTGTTTCCGTACCGAAAGAAGATGGGAATTGTCTTTCAGGGAAACGCGTTGTTCGATTCGATGACAGTGGGCGAGAATATGGGATTCTTTCTTCGCGAGAATTTGGATTTGCCCGATGAAGAAGTGTCGCGCCGCGTGCACGATCAATTGAAGTTCGCCGGACTCGAAACACATGAACATCATCTGCCGGATAGCCTGTCGGGAGGAATGCGGAAGCGCGTTGCTATCGGGCGTGCATTGATCTTCGAGCCTGAGATGGTGTTGTTCGATGAGCCGACTGCCGGACTCGATCCGGTCAGCTCGAACAAGATCCTCTCGTTCATCAAGCAGCTCAACAACGAGAAGGGACTGGGCGCCGTGATGGTGACGCACATTATTAGCGATGTCTTCGCGGCGGCCGACGTCGTTCTGATTCTGTATCAGGGAAGAATCATCTTCTACGACGCACCGGAAAAGATGAAAGATTCCGATCATCCGTTCGTGCAATCGTTCTTGCGGGATCCGGAAGAATGGTAACGACGTCAGCTCTTCAGGCGCAGATCGTATCGCTGTTCCGTGACCGGCTTGCCGAAGGCGGTTGACTTCTTCTCTTCGGCAAGCATAAAGCCGTATTTCCTGTACAGGTGCGCCGCGGTGATAAGCTCACTCGTGGTCCAGAGGTACGAGGTTTTGTAGTCGCACTGATGGAAGAAGGCCATGTAGAGGTCCATCAGCTTTGTGCCAAGGCCGATGCCGCGGTATTCGGGACGAAGAAGAAAGTACCTGAGCTGTGCAGCCGCTCCGCGGTTCATGAGCAGGAGGAAACCAACGATGTGGCGTCCGCGTTCGCATACCCAGACACGATTCTTGGCAGGATCGTAGCTGCGATAGAATTCGTCAAGTCCGGCAGCGACATACGATTCGAAGGCGATGTCGTAATCGTATTCCTCTTTGTAGAGGACGCCATGAAGGTACGTCACGTAGCCAAGATCGCCGGGACGAAGTTCGGTGCGGATGGTAATTTCCGATGCGAGCGCTCGTTTGTCGGCAGGGGAAAGAAGGTGCTCGATGTTCATCATGGATTGTAGCAACAGTTCTTTGCCCGAACCGGCGAGTTTTCCCGTAAGAGATTCTATGAGAGCGTCCGATCGCTGGTCAAGTTCTTCAAAAACTTTTTTGCCTTTTGATGAGAGGGTAATGAGTTGGCTCCGTCCGTCGTTCGGCGACGGTCGCTTTCTGATCAAGCCCCGCGTTTGATAGGACGTAAGAATTCTACTCAAATAGCCGGGATCGATGCGCAACAAGGACTGGAGGTGGACGGATGTGCATTCCCCGGCATGAAAGATTTCGTAAAGGACCCGAACTTCGACAAGAGAGAATGGGCTGTCGAGAACATGCTGGTTGAGCAGACCTATCTGATCTGTGTAGAATCGGTTGAAGCGTCGAACGCTTCGGATGAGATCAGTTGTCGGCATAGACGTTCCTCGTGAAAGTGGAGGTTCTGCTAAAGTACTTTTCAAGAAATGAATTTAGTTGACAAAATCAAGTAAATAAATTGACACAGGCAACAATTATTTCCGCATAGAGCAGACTCAGAGAGACATGGCAAAAGTTGACACATCACCTACGGGACGCACAACCTGGCGCAATCTGCGCACCGGACTTCTCTTCGTCGGGGGAGTCATTATCGCCGCGACGCTCGGACTGATTATTGGAAAGAACACCAATCTCTTGACCACGCACGACACGGCGCATCTCTTCGTCATGGACATCAAAGGCATGTCGGAAGGAAACATGGTTGCGATCGGGGGCAAGAAGATTGGCGTCGTGAAGAGTATGGATTTTGCGAAGCGAGGTGATACCACGGGAGTTGTGGTCACACTCGACATTACGAGCGAACACTTCAAGCTCATCACCAAAGACTCAAAGGCCATACTGAAAGCCCTTGGAGTTCTTGGCGATGCGTATGTGGACATTGCCCTCGGCTCGTCGGATGAATTCCTCGAAGACGGCGGCTACCTCGAAGCGGTCGCGTCACCCGGCATGGACGAACTGATCAAGTCGGCCATTGAAACGATGAGCACGATTCAAGACATTTCCCTCACGATCAGCAAAGGCGAAGGAACATTCGGCAAGCTTGTGCGTTCGAACGAGCTGAATGAGAAGCTACTCAAAGCCGCCGGCAATCTTGAGGCGATCACCAACTCGATTGTGCGGGGACAGGGACTCGCCGGTCGCCTCATCAACGACAAGCAGCTCGCCGGAAGAGTTTCGGACATTCTCGACAATCTCGCGGAAGTTTCGAGTTCCATTCGGTCGGGCAAAGGCTCGCTCGGCAAGTTCATTGTTGACGAATCGTTCTACGACAGACTCTCCGCCATCACGCATCGCGCCGATTCGCTCTTCGTGCGGATCAACAATCCCAACACAACACTCGGCAAGCTCACGCGTGACGCCGAGTTGTACAAGCATCTCGATCACAGCATCATCTCGCTCGACTCGCTCTTGATGGACTTCAAAGAGAACCCCAGTCGGTATGTGAAGGTGAGCGTGTTTTGATCTTGCTCTAAACCCTGAGTCACACAAAGCGGGACGAAGGGTCTCATCTCATTGAGACATGGACAATCTCTTCGCAAAGAACGCTCAGGTTGAGTCGCAACTCTTGCAAACTGCAATCTTCAACTTCGATTCATTTCTCAATCACTTCCACAACTATCTCGCTCATTGCCCCGCCGTGTCGTGCAGATTGCAAGAACGCGACATTGATTACCTCTTGTCCTGATCCAATTTCCTCAATTGCAGTGTGGCATTCTCTTTGACCTCTCTTGTGATGGCGTCACGAAACATCACATCCGCCAATGTCCTGATCCCGACAAGTTGGAACCTCGGATCGACTCGCCGGCGGAACAACGTCACCCCACATATCCAATGGAGGTCGCCATGACAACGTTGGTTCCCATCGCAGTGAAAAGCTCTTCCTCGCTCACATACCGCGCTCTTGAGCTTGAGCGGATCCAGAAAACAAACATGATGATCGCGTTGGCGATTTCGATTGCCATCCACGCGCTCATCGTTCTACTCTACTATGTCTTTCCAACTCCGCCCATCAACCTCGACAAGGTGCCATGGAAACCGCGGCGCGACGGAGCCTGGACGGCACGAGAGATGGAGTTCCAGAACTATGCTCTCCCCGGCGGAGCGACTGCAGCTTCAACGTCTGCGGCAAATGTCAAGTTCGGCAAAATCATCGTCGTTGCCGATGGGTTGGCAGATGACAAGATCGACTTCGCAACGCGAACACAAATTCATGATGGATTGAACCCAGCAGGGTTGGGTACCGATGGCATTCCGGGCGATGGTGGAGATTTGCCTGGTGGCGGCGTGGGTGGGGGAACGGACACAGTGATCATCATTGACGAGCCGGTCGAATACTGGGCGGTTGAGAAGAAGCCTGAAGTTGTGAAGGCGATTACTCCCCGCTACCCGGAGCTTCTCGTGAAAGCGCAGCTGGAAGGAAATGCGTTTGTGAGAATTCTCGTTGACAAGGAGGGGAGGCCGTCGGATGTTGAAGTCGTGAGAGCAGACAATGATTTGTTCGGCGATGCGGCGATTGAAGCAGCGAAGCAATTCGTCTTCACGCCAGGCTACATGAACAACGGTCCCGTGCGCGTGTGGGTGAGTGTGCCGTTCCGGTTTCGATTGAACAACTGACGCAAGCATGCACAAAGAGGGCGAGCCTTGACGACTCGCCCTCGGGATCAGTTAATATGCATTGTTCACTTCGCGAGCAATAGCCCGCCTGACAGCGGCGGATATTATCTCTCAGTAGTATTTCACCGAGTGAGAAGTAGCCCGCTGAAAGGCAGCGGGACTGCTGCACATCCTATTTGGTAAGCAGCAGCTTACTTACCTTCGCCAACCTCACATTGCCGTTCGCATCCGTTGCCGTGAACTGCGCGAAGAATACGCCGCTTGCGACGCCTGATGCATTCCATGTTGCGGAGTTGTAGCCTTTAGCGACTTGCCCGTTCACAAGCACAGCGACCTTGCGACCAAGCATATCATACACCGCAAGCGAAACGTGGGATGCTGCGGGCAGAGTGAACTTGATATGTGTCGAAGGGTTGAATGGGTTGGGGTAGTTTTGTTCCAGCGCGAATGAATACGTTTGCCCGTCGTTCACACCATCTGGCGACAAGTTAACCTGAATCGGCTCAGTGAAATGCGTCGTCCCTGCGACTGTATACGTGAGCCGATAGTCCCAAGAACCGGCGCTTGCCGTGCTGTCCGTGAACCTGTATTCGTGTCTCTGGTTTGTTGTGCCGTGCCCGGAGATGAAGCTATTGGGTATCTGCGTAAACATCGTGTCGCGTAGGCGGCGCCGCTGCACCGTGAAGCCACTGTTGTTCTCCTCGCCAAGCGTGACCCAATCAAGTCGGGCTGTATGATCGTTGAGTGGCATACCGGTGAACGAAACCATGTTGATTCCAAGAACCACCTCTGACAATGGTCTTCTCCAAACCCCAGATCCGACAAACCATCCTGAATACGCTGCGGCAAACAGGTATCCCCGGTGAACGGACAGCGCATCGATCTTGCAGCGGTAGGGAAGCCGGTAAGAGATATCAAACCAAGTCGTTCCCTGATCCGTCGAGGCAAACACGCCTGCACCGTTTCCGTCGAGATCTCCTGTGCCGACAAAAACTGTGTCGTTCAGAAACGCCACGGCGTTGCAGTCAGAAATTGAAGGAAGACCTGAGCTCCGATTGATCCAACTTCGGCCACCATTTGTGCTTTGGAAAACGCGGAGATTCGAGTGGACTATCGTGCCGACGGCGTAGATCCCGTATTTGCCGAGGCCGAAGTTCTGCACCGAGAAATTCAACGGAAGATCTTCAGGCTGATAGTTCCACGTACTGCCACGGTCTGTGCTGAGTGTGACGAATGCGGAGTCACCGGTTGATGCCGCGGCAATGATGTTATCGCCGACACAAAGCATTCTCTTTATTGTGCCGTACGAGGGGGAGATCATTGAAGTGCTATCCCATCGTGAATTCGCTCGATAGTAGACCCGACTAAACGTACCTACAGCCAGAATGCTGTCACGGATGTAGGAGATTGATTTTCTATATTGCCAAGGGAGAGTGGAATCCCAGTCACCCCTCCAGACGGTTTGGCCTTCCTCCAAATGAAAAACACCGGTCGAAGTTGCGACTTCCCAGACTGACCGATGGCTCGAAAGAGATTCCATACTCGGCCAGAAATCTATCACGGGCAAGCGGGTGATACCACTGTCGACGAGTGTCCAAGAGGTACCGAGATCAGTAGTTCGGTGCAAGAGCGGCTCACCCAAATCTCCAGCCCCTGCTGCGAAAATCGAAACCTCGTTTGCAGCGAGATGGCTGATCACCGGGCCTGGGACAGGTATGCCGTTGTTTACTGGTTGCCACTGGGCTTTCACTGGAACTCCCATCAAGCCAACGCAACCCAAAACGATCTTGAGTACTCTCATTGTGCGCTCCTTCAATTTACCAGACAGGGGATGTGCGCACATCCCCTGTCGAAGTTAATCGCTTTATTTCGTCAGAACCAGTTTCTTCGTGTCCACCACGCCGTTGCATTGAAATCTATAGAAATAGATGCCACTTGGCAAATCACGCGCGTCAAACACCGTCTCATGATAGCCAAAGTCCATCATTCCGTGAACAAGCGTGCTCACTTCTCTCCCCAAGATGTCAAGGACCTTGATTTCAACAAACGAACGCCCTTTGTTTTCGTTCTTTGAGGAACCAACGAAGTATCGAATCCTCGTGCTTGGGTTGAACGGATTGAAGCCCCAGATCAATCATCAATGTTCAATTCAAACTAATCTAATATCATGTTGTCGGATAAGAGAGCCTGTTCGTGTTCCCCGTTTCATCTCTCCACCTTACTCCGTATCTTCGTTCAGCCGAAAGAATCTTAAACAGTGAGCTAAATGAAGAAAGTCATCAAGAAGGTCGCGTCGTGGATCAGCGGTAAGATTCGCAAGAAGAAACCAGCAGCATCTGCAGAGCAGTCGAAAACCTCTCATCCGCCCGCTGCAAAGAAGGAGCATCCCAGGCAGGGATATCAGGGAAAGAGGTCACGTCCGCAACGAGGCGGGCCACATCGTGGCGAAACGCGAAGTGGTGAACCACGCAGTGGCGAACCACGTAGTGGCGAACCACGCGGTGGCGAACCACGCAGTGGTGAGCGGCGTGAGGAACGGCGGTCGCGTCCCGAGTCACGACCACGATCTCATGCGCCGCATCCGCGGACTCCGAGACCCGAACCAACGCCACCCGCGCCGGAACCGGCCGCGCCCTTCGTGGATGATTGGACTGTCGCGCAGTTTGATGTCCCGCCCGAGGAAGGGAAGACACGCTTTCACGATTTGAATCTTTCCCAACCGATCATGCATGCAATTGCTGATCTGAACTTCAGGTATTGCACGCCGGTACAAGCGGCGCTGATGCCGGAATCGTTGAAGGGGCGTGACTGCACGGGCCGCGCACAAACGGGCACTGGAAAAAGCGCGGCGTTCATCATTACGATTCTCTCGCACCTGCTGGCCAAACCGCTCGCGGAGCGGCGCACAGGCTCGCCCCGCGCGCTGATTCTCGCTCCGACCCGCGAGCTTGTGCTGCAAATCGAAAAAGACACAAAGCAACTTTCAAAGTACACGCGCGCCAAAACCGTCGCGGTGTTCGGCGGAATGGATTACGAACGACAAAAACGCTGGCTCGACGCACCGGTGGATATTGTCGTCGCAACGCCGGGGCGGCTCATTGATTTTAAGAACCAGCACCACATTCATCTGAGCAAGGTCGAGATTCTCGTGATCGACGAAGCCGACCGCATGCTGGACATGGGATTCATTCCCGACGTGCGCAGGATCGTGCTCAGCACGCCGCACAAAGACAAACGCCAGACGATGTTCTTCACCGCGACATTCACCCCCGAAGTGCGGCGCCTCGCTGCGCAATGGACGAACACTCCTCACGATGTCGATATTGAGCCTGAGCAGGTGAGCGTGCTCGCGATCGACCAACGCGTGTACATCACAACAACGGAAGACAAGCTGAAGCTTCTCTACAACATGATCATGCAGGAGAATCTTGAGCGCGTGATTGTCTTTGCCAACAGGAAAGACCAGACGCATTGGCTTGCCGAGCAGTTGATGGCACGCGAAGTGTCGTGCGGCTTGCTCTCGGGCGATGTGTCGCAGCATGAACGCGTGAAGACGCTGGAGGGATTTCGCGGCGGCAAGTTCCGTATTCTGGTTGCGACCGATGTTGCTGCGCGCGGACTTCACATCGAAGGCGTGAGTCATGTCGTGAATTACAATCTGCCGTTCGATGCAGAGGACTATATTCATCGCATCGGACGAACGGGACGGGCGGGCGCGAGCGGCGTCTCTGTGAGCTTCGCGTGTGAAGATGACGGCCCACAGATTCCCGTCATCGAACAATTCATCGGACGAAAACTTGACTCCATCTATCCGCCGGATGAATGGTTGAAGGATCTTCCGCCGCCGAGCGCCGACGCAAAGAAAATTGTGCTCGAGCCAAAGAAGAAATACGACGACCGTCGTCGCTCAGGCCGCGGCATGCGACGAGGCGGCTCGGGTCGGCCACGACATGGACACGGAGGCGGAGAGAAGCAGTGAACCTGCCCCTCTTTGACGCATGGCGCGTCCGCAGTCTCGATTCCGGCGATGTCAACTCCATTGCGCAGTACGCCGACAACTTCAATGTCTGGATCAATCTGCGCGATTTATTCCCTCATCCTTACTCCACGCAAGATGCAAAGAACTGGCTGAAGGTTGTTCGCCAACAAGACCCCGAACAAACGTGGGGCATAGCGTCGGCGTCCGAAGTCATCGGGGGCATCGGCATTCACGTGCAGCAAGACGTCCACCGATACTCCGCGGAGTTGGGCTACTGGTTGGGCGAGCCGTTTTGGGGAAAAGGAATTGCGACCGCTGCAGTGAACGCAGTCGTGCGACACGTCTTCACAAAGTTCGATGTGACCAGAATCTTTGCGGGCGTGTTTGCGTACAACGCTGCGTCGGCTCGTGTGCTGGAGAAAGCCGGCTTCACGCGTGAGGGCGTGATGCGTCAGGCGGTCGTCAAAAACGGAAAGACTGTTGATCAGTTCCTCTATGCAATTCTTCGCGACGAGTGGCGGGCGAACAAGCGGTGATCGTAATCCAGAAGATTGGTTTAGCAGGGTGTTGAAAAACGCGAGTGAAAAGCAGAACTCATCCCCCGGCCCCTTCTCTTGGGAAAGAGAAGGGGAGGATTGTGCGCAGATTCGATAAGTTTAGGGTGAGTTCCATCGAGCACACAGTTTTTCAACACCCTGTTGGGGCTTCCGGCCGGTTCTCCCCGTCAATACTGCGCATAATGCCGCGACGCCTGACTGTCAACCTCGCGTCAAAGGCGGTCGCCCTGGCTCGGCAGAGTTCTCAACCTCAAAAGCATCAATTGATCCTTTCATACCATATACCGGAGATGACGTATGTTCTTTGTTCGAATGTTTCTCACGCTCGCAGTGTGCCTGCCTGTACTGAGTTACGCTCAGAAACAGAAATCAGACGAAGGAAAAGAGAAGGACCCGATGTCTTCAGCGACGTTCGAGGGATTGAAATTCCGCGCGCTGGGGCCTGCTCTGACATCGGGGCGCATCAGCGATCTCGCCGTCAATCCAAACAACACAAGTGAATGGTACATCGCCGTCGCTTCGGGCGGTGTGTGGAAGACGACGAATGCCGGCACAACGTTCGAGCCGATCTTCGACGGCGAAGGTTCGTACTCCATCGGTTGCGTCACGATCGATCCGAACAATCCGTTTGTCGTGTGGGTCGGGTCGGGAGAGAACAACAGTCAGCGCAGTGTCGCGTACGGCGACGGTGTGTATCGTTCGGAAGATGGAGGAAAGAGCTGGAAGAACATGGGGCTGAAGAAGTCCGAGCACATTGCGAAGATCATCGTCGATCCGCGTGACTCGCGGGTCGTGTACGTTGCAGCGCAAGGTCCGCTGTGGGGGCCTGGCGGAGATCGCGGCGTGTTCAAGACGACTGATGGCGGCGCGACATGGGATTCCGTTCTCTACATCAGCAAACATACCGGCGTAACGGATATGGTGATGGACCCGCGCAACCCGGATGTGTTGTACGCGGCGTCGTATCAGCGCAGGCGTCATGTCTTCACGCTCATCGACGGCGGACCGGAATCGGCGATCTACAAATCCGTTGACGCCGGGAAGACATGGAACAAGCTGGCAAACGGCTTGCCGACCGGAGATGTGGGGCGCATCGGACTGGCAATCTCGCCTGTGAATCCTGACGTGTTGTTTGCATTGATTGAATTACCTAATCGGAAAGGCGGCTTTTATCGTTCGATAAATCGCGGCGCGTCGTGGGAGAAACGAAGCGACTACGCCAACGGCAGCGCGCAATACTACAGCGAGATCTTCTGCGATCCGAAAGATGTTGAACGTGCGTACTCGATGGATGTGTATCTCAAAGTGACGAACGACGGCGGCAAGACGTTCGAGAACCTCGGCGAAAAAAACAAACACGTCGATAACCACGCCATCTGGATCGATCCCGACAACACCAACCACTATCTCGTCGGGTGTGACGGCGGATTGTATGAGAGCTTCGACCGCGCTGCGACGTGGAACTACAAACCGAATCTTCCCGTCATACAATTCTATCGCGTCACCATCGACAATTCGCAGCCGTTCTATTACGTGTACGGCGGCACGCAGGATAACTTCTCGATGGGCGGTCCGTCGCAAACGGTCAGCGCATCGGGCATTTCCAATTCCGATTGGTTCGTCACGACAAGCGGCGATGGCTTCTTCAGCGCCGTCGATCCCGACAATCCGAACATCGTGTACTCGGAGTCGCAATATGGTGTGTTGGTGAGATACGATCGCAAGACCGGCGAGCAAATCGGCATTCAACCGAAAGAAGGAAAAGGCGAGCCGGCGCTTCGCTGGAACTGGGATTCACCGCTCATCATCAGTCCGCACAAAAGCTCGCGACTCTACTTCGCGGCGAACATCCTATTCCGCAGCGAAGACCGCGGAGATTCGTGGACTCCGATCAGCGGCGACCTGACGCGCCAAATCGATCGCAACAAGCTGCAGGTGATGGACAAGATCTGGAGCATTGACGCTGTCGCGAAAAACGCTTCGACATCTCTCTACGGAAATATCGTCTCGCTCTCCGAATCGCCGAAGAAGGAGGGCGTGCTCTATGTCGGAACGGATGACGGCTTGATTCAGATGACGGAGAATGGCGGAGGGGCGTGGCGCAAGATCGAGAAGTTCCCCGGCGTTCCCGAAATGACGTACGTTAGTTGCATCACGGCATCACAGCACGATGCAAGCACAGTCTACGCGGCATTCGACAATCACAAGAACGCTGACTTCAATCCCTACATACTCAAGAGTGTTGATGGTGGAAAGAGTTGGTCATCCATCAAAGGCAATCTGCCGGCGAACGGCGTCGTCTATTCCATTGCAGAAGATCATGTGAATCCGAAGCTGCTGTTCGCGGGAACAGAGTTCGGAGTGTTCTTTACGATCGATGGCGGAAGCAAATGGATTCAACTCAAAGGCGGCTTGCCCGTTATCGCGGTGAAGGACATGGCGATTCACAAGAGCGAGAATGATCTCGTGCTGGCAACGTTCGGTCGCGGATTCTACATACTTGATGACTACTCGCCGCTTCGCACGCTTTCGGCGAGCGATTTGGAGAAGGAGGCAGTTCTCTTCCCGACGCCTGAGGCGTTGATGTACATTCAGTCGCGGCCGCTGGGTCTGCGTGGCAACGGCTTCATGGGCGAGTCTTATTACGCTGCAAGCAATCCTGCGTTCGGCGCGACCATCACGTATTATCTGAAAGACTCCTACAAGACGAAGAAGAAGATGCGTCAGGAAGAAGAGAAGGAGATTATCAAGAAGGGCGACGCACCGAAAATTCCGTCGTGGGATGAGTTGCGCGCCGAAGACACGGAGGAGGAGCCTGGCCTCGTCATCACGATTGCCGATGCGTCGGGAAACGTTGTGCGGCGATTGAACGCAAGCAACACCAAAGGCGTGAATCGCGTGACATGGGATTTGCGTTACGCTGCGACAACGCCTACCACAACTGCTCCACCTTCGGACGATGCATTTGATGAAGGTGAAATGGGAAGGCTCGCGATGCCCGGGAAGTACACGGTGAGCCTAGCGAAGCGCGTCGGCCGCGTCGTTACGCCGCTCGGCGAACCGCAGACATTCACCGCGACAGTGCTTGGCGCCGCATCGTTGCCGCAGCCCGAACGACGCGTGTTGGCGGAGTTCCAGTCGAGGGCCGCCGATTTGCACCGTGCGGTCACGGGCGCGACACGAGTAGCGTCGGATATCAAAAGCCACATTGGCTTGCTGAAGAAATCGATTCAGGACACGCCGGGCGCTTCGACGAAATTGCGTGACGACCTGAATGCGATCGAGGAGAAGAACAGGAAGATCCTGGTTGCGCTGAACGGCGACAACACGCTGCGTTCGCGGAACGAAGGCACGCCGCCATCGATCAACGAACGTCTCGAAACGATCATCTATGATCAATGGCTATCGACCTCAACGCCGACGCAAACGCACATCGCGAATTACGAGATCGCAGGGGACGAGTTCACGCCTGTGCTGGCGCAACTGAAATCGCTCGTCGAGACTGACCTGAAGAATCTTGAAGCAGCGATGGAAGCCGCCGGCGCGCCATGGACGCCGGGCAGAGTGCCAGTGTGGGAAAGAAAATAATGGTCAATGGTGAACGTTCATGTTTCAATTGACAATTATTGACAATTGGCGACTTGCGGGCAGTGAGATTGCCAGTTGGTCTGCAAGTAATGCTACATCATGACTCCAAGGGTTTCTCATACCACGCCTCCAGAACTCTCCCTTTAGGAGTTTCTCAACTAGTTGTTGGGCGTGAACGCACTGTCCGCGATTGATTCCAGCTTCCTTAAGAACATCGAGCGTGCGGAATTCGTCGTCAATGAAACTCAACCATGGATTTGTCCCGCTCATAGATAGTCTTGCCGGTTTCAAGAATCTGAAGAATGAGTTCTACCCCGGCGGCTTGAAGCACGTGAAGTTCGGCCGGGGTGAGAATGATGAGGTCAAGAGGCACAGTTCGCCTCGCGTTCTTTAATGCTTCTCCACGACGAAGGAGGCGTGGCGTTTCCGTCTCTTTGATGATGAGAAAGTCAAAGTCACTATGTTCGTCTGACGTCCCATCAGCATGTGAACCGAACAGGATTACCTTCTCCGGTTCGTAGTTGGCGATGAGTTGCTGAATCTCTATCGGCAAGTTGTTGTTCATGCTCGATCCTCCCACTGCAATTGTATGAATCCAGATAACGAGAATCAATCCTCCGCTTCAACCAGCATCACCTCGCCATCAACATTGGAGACGACTACGCGTCGGCTGTCGATCGGGGCAACGGTGTTGAGCAGCGCGACGCCGGTTTTGTACATCCATTTCACGTCGCCGTTGAGTGCGTTGAGCGCGATGAGCAGGCCGCTGCGCGTACCGTAGAAGTGTGTTCCGCCCTTCTCAACCGGTTCGAGAGTCATCGCGATTCACATCGATCATTCCTTATGCTCAGCGAATCTGGCGAGGACGGTGCCATAGATAGTTCGTGCAATGCGGATGGCACGGTTAGCATCGTCTCTGCCGGGTTCGCCATGGGGAAGTAGTCCGACCTCGCTTGGATATCGTGTTTCTATGTACACAGAGGAGAGAAATTGTAGGTCGGCTGGCTCCACAGAGGCAGGCATGTTGGCCTTCTGGTATAGAGCGACAAGATCGTGGATGCGTGGAACGCTGATTCCCTGCTCGAAGATGGCTGCCTTCAAGATCTTCTCAGCAAGTTGATGGGCATGGAAACAGAGTGGTCGGTACAAGTCGGAGTGTTCAATCAGCAGAAGAGCCTCAAAATCGTCACGCGCGAATCTCGGCCATTCGTTAGTTCCTTTCATAGATCAACGTGCCGTATTCGAAGATTTCCTCGATGAATTGAGATTTGATGTCGCGAAGAAACTGAACTTCGGAGGGTGTCAATATCAACAGATCAAGAGCAACACTCTGACGGATGTTCCTCATCGCTTCCTCTCTTCGGTTGAGTCGACGTGTTGCCGTTTCTTTGATGATGAGAAAATCGTAGTCGCTGTCGCCTCGTGCTGTCCCTGTCGCGTGCGAGCCGAAGAGGATCACTCTCTCCGGTCGATAGTGGGCGATCAACTGCTGAATCTCAAGGGGCACATTCTTGTCCATACGACATTCTCCTGAAGCAATAATATGAATCTCTTCAAAGAGAATCAATCCTCCGCCTCAACCAGCATCACCTCGCCATCAACATTGGAGACGACTACGCGTCGGCTGTCGATCGGGGCAACGGTGTTGAGCAGCGCGACGCCGGTTTTGTACATCCATTTCACGTCGCCGTTGAGCGCGTTGAGGGCGATGAGCAGGCCGTTACGCGTGCCGTAGAACAGCGTCCCATCTTTCTCCACGAGAGCGGCATAGTTGTGATCGTAGCCGAAGCCCACGTTTGTACACCAGCGGACGTCGGGTTCTTGTGTGTACGATGAAACCGCCAGGATCGAATCGCGAAGCGTGCGAATGTAGAACTTGTAATCCTGCTCGGACTTGCCGATCGATTCTCGCACCTGAAACTCGCCCGTTCGCCAAATCGTCCGTCCGGTCTTCACATCGATCGCCGTCAGCATTCTATCGGGTGCGACGATGAAGACTGCGCCCCTCGCGCCGACGGGAGTACATACTGCTGGCGAGAGAAGCACGCCTTCATTCTCCCCTTTCCATTTCCACTGAAGTACTCCGGTCGTTTCAGCCAACGCATATAGACAGCCGTCCCATGCGCCGAAGATAACCTTGTTGTCAAACCGCAACGGCTTCGTCTCAACAAATCCTTCCAACCCCGTGAAACTCCACGCAACAGTGCCGGTAGAGGAATTTATTGCCCGAAAGATACGATCGCTGCCGCCGACAAATATCAATGGCGATTGGCGCAATGGCGCCGGCCGCTTGTCTGGCTCAAGCAAATCCAACGGAGACAGGTCGCGACTGACTTGCACTGATGGACTGGAAACAATGGCCGCCCCTGTTTTCACATGCCAGAGTTCCCGGCCGTCCTTTGCGTCCAGAGAATAAAAGTTACTGTCGGTTGAGCCGAAGGTGACGCTGCCATTTGCCATGCCCGGCGAAGAGTAAATTGCTCCGCCAGCAGTGAACGACCACTGGAGTTCGCCATCTGTCAGACTGATCGAACGAAATTTTCCCGAGGCATCGCCGAAATAAACCGACGTGTCTTTGATCGCCGGCGTTGACGCGACAGTGTAGTCGGCGCTGAACTTCCACACAACCTTGACATCTGCGTAGTGTTTGTTCACCGAAAAATCCGGCCGCGCGTAGTGCGTGGTATCCACAGCGTAATTCTTCGCGCCCAGAACAACAGAGTGCCACGCAGTTCCAGTGTGGCCGCCGGGCGTTCGTTCAGAAACAAACAGTGTGTCGTTCCGGATTTCCGCAATCGTATAGCCGCCTACGGAGTCCTGCGCCCGGAGATTCGAGCGCGCCATAATGCCGGGAATGCCCTCGAAGTTGTTGGCTCTGTTCCGGTGTCCGTGTCCGTGAAGAATGACCTGCGCGTTGTGCTTCTTGATCTTCTCAAGCATCACATACCAATTGCTGATGCTGGAGTCGACGGGATAATGCGTCACGAAAAAGAGCGGCTGGTAGTTGCGCACTCCGGCGAGCACGCTGTCGAGCCAACGCATGTCTTCCGGCGCCCAATGGCCGTCTCCCATGCGCATGCGCGGGCCTTGATGAAGTCCGATGAAGCGGATCTTTCCAAACTCGAAAACAAATTTGTCATTGCCAAAAAGTTTTGGGAATGTCGTGCAGCCCGACTCCGACCATTTCGTATCGTGATTGCCGGGAATCGCGTAGTAAGGTTTGGTCAATCCATCGAGCAATTGTTTTGCGTCGCGAAGTTGCGCATCGCTGCCGAACTCAGTCACGTCGCCCGAAACAACCACAAACGAAATGTCCGCCAGGGAATTGATGTCGGCGACCGATCGTCGCAAGTCGTCGGCGCCGGTCGCGCTGCCAACGTGCGTATCCGAAAGCCACGCGAACCGGAAGTTTGATGATTGAGCAAAAGCTGAGATCGAGATCAGGAGAACGCAGAGCGTAGGGATTGCGCGATGAGGGACGGCAGGAGTGTTGAGTTTGTGCATTGCCATTTGCGAAGTAAAAGTTGAACTGACCCATGATAGGAATATCTCCGAAGATATGAAACCAGAATGCTCTCCAACGAATTGTATCTCTCCGCAAAAACTCCTATGTTGCAAACAGTTTTTTGATCCCGTCCACCACCGTTCTCTTTATTTGGCGAGGGTTCCCATGGCGCGGCATTCATACATGTTCTTACTGTTGGTATCGCTCACGACAATGTCACTGGCACAAGACGTAGAAATGTTTTCCCGGATCGAGAAAGATCTTGTTGCGAAGTACGGAGAAAGCGAACGCTTCCGCTTGCTCCGCGGTATGAGACAAGTGTACAGTTTGTGGCAGAAGGATGTTGACGGCGGCGATGCGATGTTTGAGGCGTTCATCCGCAAGAACTTTGCGGGCACTCAGGCAGAGCTTGATACGATGTTCAATCGGTTCGAGTACTTGTCGGAGCAGCTCGACGGGCACATGCTGGAGATTACGCGCGAGTTCCGTCAGCAATCCGATCTCGATTTCGGCCCCATTCAGCCGTACGATGAAGTGCTTGCCGGCTACGATCCGAGCGCGCACACCATCGACGATATGTTCGCGAACAAACTTGCGTTTGTTGTGTTGCTGAACTTCCCGCTCACAACTCTGGAGCAGCGTCTCTCGGAAGGCGATAAGTGGAGCCGAAGGCAATGGGCAGAGGCAAGGCTGGCGCAGCGATTCTCGAAACGCATTCCGGCTGCGGTGAATCTTGCGATCGCTGAGGCAGGCGGCAAGTCTGATCAGTACATTGCCGAGTACAACATCTACATGCACCATGTGCTGGACGAAAAGGGAGAGCGTCCGTTCCCGCCGAAACTCCGCCTGCTGTCCCACTGGAATCTTCGCGACGAGATCAAAGCAAACTACGGCCAACGAAAGGTCGGCTTGCAGAAGCAGCGGATTATCCAGAAGGTGATGGATCGGATCGTCACGCAGACAATTCCCACGGTCGTCATCAACAATCCGCATGTCGATTGGAATCCCTTCACGAACGCCGTAACGCCTGCTGCTGTTCGCGATGTTGACTCGCCGCCGCCCGCGATGAACATCTCCGATGCGCCCGAGCCCGACACGCGCTACGCAGTTTTGCTTCAGACGTTTCTCGCTTCACGGAAAGCCGATCCTTACTCGCCCTCGGCGCCGACGCACATCGCTCGGCGGTTTGATGAGAACAGAGAAATTCCGGAAGAGCGCGTGAAGAAGATGTGTGAGGATATACTCACGTCGCCGCTGGTGAAAGATGTTGCGGCAATGATTGAAGCGCGCCTGGGCCGCCATCTTGAACCGTTCGATATCTGGTACAGTGGTTTTGTTTCGCGCGGCAAGTATTCCGAGGCTGACCTCGATAAAATTGTAGCGAAGAAGTATCCGACAGCAGGCGCGTACAAAAAGGACATTCCAAATTTGCTGAAGAAGCTTGGCTTCTCGAACGATCGTCCGAAGTTTCTGGCGAACAATATCGTCGTCGATCCGGCCCGCGGATCGGGACACGCATGGGGCGCGCAGATGCGATCGGCGCCGACCCACTTGCGCACACGCGTCGAGAAGTCCGGCATGAACTACAAAGGCTTCAACATCGCCATTCACGAAATGGGTCACAATGTTGAGCAGACGTTTTCGCTGAACAACGTCGATCATTGGCTGCTGAACGGTGTGCCGAACACGGCGTTCACCGAGGCGCTCGCATTCGTGTTCCAGGCAAAGGCGCTTGACCTGCTCGGCCTGGCGAGCCAGGACAAACAAAGCGACGCGCTGAAGACTGTGAATGATTTCTGGGCGACGTACGAGATTGCCGGCGTCGCGTTGGTGGACATGGAGGTCTGGCACTGGATGTACGACCATCCCGACACGACACCGGCGCAATTGAAAGAGGCAACGCTTGCGATTGCGAAACGAGTTTGGAATTCTTACTACGCTCCGGTCTTCTACGAGAAGGACGTCACGTTGCTCGGCATCTACTCGCACATGATTCATTCGTTCCTGTACCTGCCCGATTATCCGCTCGGTCATCTGATCGCGCATCAGATCGAAGAGCAGATCAAGCGAAACGGCAAACAGGGAAATCTTGGCAGGGAGTTCGAGCGCATGGCAACCTTCGGCCGCGTCACGCCCGATCTCTGGATGAAACATGCCACCGGCCAACCCGTTGGCGCTGAGGCGATGATCGAAGCAACGAAACGCGCTCTTCAAACCATGAAACCCTGAGCAGTGCGAAGGGTCTTTGCGGTCGGTCGTACGACTTCCATTTGGATTGAAGGGTTGATGGATTGATGGATGGCTGGATTTGTTGCAACTGGTTCATGCAGTGACTAACTTTGGAGAGGCTGAACGATGAGTTTCCAACGAATAACAATCGACCCAAATATCTGTAACGGAAAAGCGTGCATTCGCGGATTGCGTTTTCCTGCTTCAAGACTTCTTGGTTTACTTGCGTCCGGAGAGACGAGCGAATCAATTCTCAGATCCTATCCTTATCTCGAATCAGATGACATACTTGAGGCATTGAACTACGCAGCATTGCTTGCCGATGAACAAGTGGTTTGAGTTCCGAAAAAGACATTTTCACGAGAGACTTATGGATTGGAGAAACAACATTTCGATTGACCCGGCTGTTTGTCACGGGAAAGCCTGCATCAAAGGAACGCGCGTCATGGTGTCCGTTGTACTCGACAATCTTGCCGCAGGTCTTACCTATGATGAAATTCTCCAGAGCTACCCGTCATTGCGGCGTGAAGACATCAGTGCAGCCGTCGCGTATGCAGCCGAGTTGGCGCGCGAACGAGTTATCACGGTTCCTTCCTAGACTCGATTATCATGAACACACTCCACCTCGGCGATTGCCTAACATCACGTTCAAAGCCGCGCAACACGCAGGGAAGAAACCCAAACATCAGATGGAGTTGATATGACTTCCTTGCTTTGCAGACGTGACCTTTTTCATTTTGCCTTTTCCCTTTTTCATTGACTCATGCTTATCTCTCGTTGGGTTCTTCGTCTTATCATCGCGAACGTAGTGGTGTTTGTGCTGACGGTGTACCGTTCGCAGTTCGCGAACTTTCTTGCGTTTGTGCCGCTGGAGTTTCTGCATCGCCCCTGGACATTGGCGACCTACATGTTTGTGCACGACACGACCGGCATCAGCCACATACTCTTCAACATGCTGGCGCTGTTCTTCTTCGGACCTCGACTCGAAATGGAATTGGGCAGCAAACATTTTCTTGGACTCTACTTCACCAGCGGACTGATAGGAGCGTTGCTGCATCTGGTCTTCAATCCGCTATCGCCGATTGTCGGCGCATCGGGCGCAGTGTATGGCGTGATGCTGGGCTACGCGATGTTCTGGCCGCGGGATCGCGTCTACATCTGGGGCGTGTTGCCTGTTGAAGTGAGAATTATGGTGCTGATTATGACCGCGCTTTCTCTCTTCGGCGGGTTCGGGGCGTTCAGCGACGGTATTGCGCACTTCGCCCACCTCGGCGGATTTCTCGGTGGCTTCTTGTACGTGAAGTTGCTTCAGAAACGATCACGCATTCAACAAGTCCAATCGAAAATTGTCGAGCCGATTGTGCACGCGGGCAACATCCAGAAGTGGCGCTCAATTCCCCGCGGAACTCTGCATGAAGTGAACCGCGAAGAGTACGACAGAATCATCGCGAAGCTCGACAGGCACGGAGTCGCCAGTCTCACCGAATCGGAGAAAGCGTTTCTCGAACGATTTAGTCACTGAGATGTGATCTTTCATGAACGCATCAGATGCCTTCAATGTCGAGCCTTCGCGGCGGTTGGCAGAGGCCTTCACTCGTGCAGCCGAACGTCGCAGCTTTGACAAATCTCTCAACGAATCATCCAAGAACGTCGGTGCCCATCACATCTGAAACAGTGCTCAGTGTCCTTGTCGGCATTGCACTCGCGGCAGCGTGCGGATTCCGCATCTTCGTCCCGCTGCTTGTTATGAGCATTGCCTCCTCGACCGGGCACCTCACGCTTGCGTCCGGCTTCGAATGGATCGCGACGCTGCCGGCGCTCAGCGCATTCGGCGTCGCGACCATCGTCGAGATTCTCGGCTACTACATTCCGTGGGTCGATCATTTGCTGGATGTGATCGCAACACCGACAGCCGTTGTCGCGGGCACACTCGCGATGGCTTCCACTATCGTCGGACTCAGCCCGTTTCTCCAATGGACTCTCGCGATTGTTGCAGGCGGAGGAGTTGCGGGACTCATTCAAGCATTCACAGGCATCACCCGCGTTGCCTCGACCGCGACAACGGGCGGCGTGGCAAATCCGCTCGTGTCCACTGCAGAGGCTGGCAGCGCAGCGACCATTTCGCTTCTTGCTGTGCTGGTTCCACTGCTTGCCGCAACAATCGTAGTTCTTGTCGCCGTCTTCGCGACACGTACGCTCTATCGAAGACTCGTTCGAATCAACGCACGACGATAATCCCCTCATCGTCCTGCACATCATCTCACCAAAACATGGAGGCTCACGTGGGACTCATAGGAACGATACTCATCGGGCTGGTGGCTGGGGCGTTGGCGAAACTCATCATGCCGGGAAAACAGGGCGGCGGCTGGATCATGACGATCCTACTCGGCATTGCAGGCTCACTCGTGGCAACAATGCTCGGTCGCGCGGTGGGGTGGTATCAGGAGGGCGAGGGCGCGCAATTCATCGGTTCAATAGTCGGTGCCATTATCATTCTGATCGTCTATGGATTCTTCAAGAAAAAGTCTGCGTAAGCTGATCGCGCCGTTGGCGGTGTTCATGTGGTGTATCGCGGCGACACTGAACGCACAGCCGGAAAATCTTGAGCTTGTCAAGAAGAAAGCTGATGCAAAGCTGCGCGAAGCGGTGAACGGCGTGAGCGGCGCAATGGGATTTGTCGCGTTTGATCTTGTCCGCGGCGATCGATTTGCCATGAACGAGCAACTCGTCTTCCCGCAGGCCAGCGCGATCAAGATCCTAATTCTGATGGAAGTTTTTATGCAAGTGCACAAAGGGAAGATCAAGTTCTCTGATCTGTTGTGGGTGGAGAAGAAGAAGCAAGCCGCCGGTTCAGGCGTTTTGTCTGAGCTGGGCGATCATTCGTCGCAACTCAGCATTCGCGATCTCTGTGTTCTGATGATCGTCCTCAGCGACAACACTGCGACCAACATGCTGCTGGATGTTATCGGGATCGGGAACGTCAACCAGACGCTCCGCTCTCTCGGACTCACGAAGACGAAAGTGCAGCGGCGCATGCTGGATCAGGCGGCTTCGGTGCGCGGCGACGAGAATCTCTCGACGCCCGCGGAGGCTGCGCGCATTATGGAGATTCTTTTCAAGGGCGAGTTCATCAACCGCGCCGTGTGCGATGATCTTCTTTCCATCTTGAAGAAGCCGAAGGGCGGCGCGATACAATCCGCGATGCCGCCCGATGTTCCCGTTGCGTTCAAGCCCGGTGGTCTCTCCGGCGTGACAACGGAATGGGCGATCGTGTATCTTGAAGGCTTGCCGTTTGTTGTTGTGGTGATGGAGAACTATGCGGTGGGCGACGAGGCAGATCGAGCGACGAAAAAGATCGCGGCGATTTTGTATGAGTACTATTCTCGCATCGCGACGGCAACGAAGTACGGGACGTACGTGGAACCGAGACTCCTGAAAGAAACGGTGAAGTGAAACAGCGATTATACCTTGAGACTACTATCCCGAGTTTTCTGGTTGCCAAACCGAGCCGTGATCTGATTACCTTGGCTAGACAGGAAGTCACAAGGGATTGGTGGCGTCGTCGCCGAAATGATTTCGACATTTGGATCTCTCAGTTCGTGATTGATGAGGCGGCGATGGGAGACGCAGGGATGGCAACGCGACGTCTGAGAGTCATAGCACCGTTTCGTCAGTTGCAGTCAACTGCGGCGGTGCGGGAGTTGACACGCGTGTTTCTCGCTAAACAGATTCTTCCGCGGAGCGCGGCGAACGACGCAGCGCATATTGCTATTGCCGCAGTGCATGAACTTGATTACATTCTCACGTGGAACCTTGCCCACATTGCAAATGGAGAAATCCTGAAGCGTGTAGTCGCTGCATGTGCTGAACAAGGGTATCATTGCCCGATAGTGTGTACGCCGGACGAACTCATGGGGATGTAAACGATGCGACAGGATGAGATACTTAAGGAGATTCACGCAAATCGAAAGAAGATCGCTGCGCGTTACAAATACAACCTCGACGCCTTGTTTGATGACGTCGAGAAAAGGCAATGGCGATCGGGCCACGAAGTAGTCTCCTTTGAAGCGAAGACCAAGGTACATCGACGTGTTGCTGAACCCACATCATCATATATATCTAAGAAGAAAACGGACTAGCACTTATGCTTGTCGTAACCACCAATACTGTTGAAGGAAAGAAGGTCGCAAAGTACATCGGCCTGGTCAGCGGTGAAGCAATACTCGGAGCAAACATCTTCCGCGATTTCTTTGCGGGCATTCGCGACATCGTGGGCGGCCGCTCGGCTGCATACGAAGAAGAACTGCGCAAGGCGAAGGACATTGCCGTTACCGAGATGACTCAGCAGGCGCAGATGTTGGGCGGCACGCCGTCATCGGCGTCGATCTCGATTACGAGACAATCGGTGCGAACGGCAGCATGCTGATGGTGAGCGCGAGCGGAACCGCAGTGGTGATTGAATAGCGTTTACTATTCGCTATTTCACTTCTGACGAGGAACACCTGCCTACTGCCTGCCTCCCGGTAGGCAGGGCAGGCAGCCCGCCGTTGGCCCATAAACATTCAAGCATCAACGCCGGCGCGAAAAACCTGAATGTCAAAATCGGATGTGTTCTCCTTCATGTACCCGCAGAGAATGCGCTCGCCATCCGTTCGCACATTGATCAAGCCATAGATCAGATCGGTTGAGATCGGCGTGTGTGTGAGCGGTCGAAACTTCGCGCCGGACTCCGACGACTTGATCTCAGCGTTCGCTGCCTGAAGCAGCGGCGAAGGCTTTCCGCGTTCGCGAACCGCCGCCGCCGTGCACAGCTTGATGGAACGCGCAAGCTCGGTCGAGTAGATAAGCGGAGGCAGCACGCCGCCGTCGAGATCTTTCGCTTCGCGGCCATAGCGCGCAGAGGCGCCGAGCACACGCGGCCGCGGATGCGCGTAGTCTTCGTTGTCGCCGGATGAGATGATGGTTGCCCGCGCTGCCATCGCGCGCACGAAACGCATATCGATGTCATCGGAGCCGTGATGGCATCCCTTCGCCACATCCGCCGCGAACTCGTCGCCCGGTTGATAGCTGAGCAGCAAGCATTGTGAGCGGGAGTTCAGATCGCCGGTGAGGAGAATCCGGCTCTTTCCAAAATCAACGCGCAGCACAACCGAGTGTCCGTTGCGTGTGACGCTTTCGGAGCCGAGGTAGCGCAGTCCGCGAGCCGCGGGGGTGGTTTCTTCGAGTACCGGGCCCAGCACGCGAATGGACGCGCGGCCGGCTTTCGGCTTGTAGCCCGGAAAGTAACCAATGCGGTGATCGATCCGTCGGACTTTCTTCGGGACTTTTCCCACGAGCGCCGCGAGCCGCGCGAATGTTGACTCGAATCTCCGCTTCGGCTGTGCGAAGCTCGCTTTGTCATCGAGTAGTTCGGTGATGAACGTGCCGTCGGCCTTGAGGCCAAACTCGCCGAACGGAATCGAGGCAACCGAGCCTTTGACGGTCTTTCCAAGCGCCGGCTCGTCGGCGAAGCGCGCCAAACCGCTGTGCCAGAAAGTTTCGACTTCGATTGGGAACGTTCTCCCGTCGTTGAGTGTCCCTGCCAGCAGATCGAGCATGCCTCCATAGTGATCGAAGTCCGGATGTGTGATAACGACGTTCCGCAGTGAGACGCCGGGCCTACCGAGATCATTTTGAAATTTCCAGCGTATGAAATTCGCGGCGCCGCGCTTTGTCATCTGCTCTTCGTTGGCGATGCCCGCGTCGATCACATGCCACTCGTCGTCGGGCGTTCGCATCAGCACGCTATCGCCCTGGCCGACATCGATGACGTAGAGTTCGAGCAGGCCGCTGGCCGTCAACACTGACGTATCGACCCAGCCGCCATCTTTGTGCCGACCTGTGAGCACGCGGGATTTCACGCCGCTCTCTTTTTCGACGCGCACCGGATCGCCCCAAATCATGTGGGCAATAGTCTTGTTGTTGTCGTCCTTGAGAGCTGTCTTGAAATTACCTCCGACATCGTTGATAAACATGTTTTTCATGTTGGGTTCCCTTGCAGTTGTCGAGGTGTTGGGGGCTTACTCGTGCAATTCACGACGCGCAGCGCGCATCGGCCAAATCATGCCGGCGTGATCGTTCGGAGAACGATCGCAGTTGCCGTTGAGCGCAGATATCTGAAAACCAACGGAGACAGCGAGACGCTTGAATTCTTCTCGCGTGAAGAGATAGCAGGGTGTTGAAAAAGGCTCTCATGTCATTCCGATGGAGCGTTTCGACTTCGCTCAGCACAGGCTGCGCGACTGAGGAATCTCTCTCAGTTTGGATCAGATTCCTCACCCTGCCAAAGAGCGTCGGTGTTCGGAATGACATTGACTCAGTTTTTCAACACCCTGCTAGAAGTTGATGTCGTGCTTCCGCTGGCTCGTAGGCTGTCATTTGTGCTTGTTCTGTTTGAAGTAGTGCTTGATTGTTCGACTGAGAATTTTCTCCTTCCGCTTGCGTTCAAGTCTGCCCGCGACCGTCGTACGTTCCTCCATCCAGTGCGCCTCATGCCGCAGCTTGACGTAACTTTGGTAGCGTCCTTCGTCGAGCGCGCCGTCGTTCACTGCGCGTTGCACGGCGCAATCCGGCTCATGCGTGTGCGTGCAGTCGGTGAACTTGCACTCATCTGCCAGCCCGGCAATCTCCGGGAATGTTGCATCAAGGCTCGACGCCGCGTGCCAGAGACCGAGTTCTCGCATGCCGGGGGTGTCGATGAGAATGCCGCCGGTGGGAAGGATGATCATCTGTCGCCGCGTGGTCGTGTGGCGTCCACGCGAGTCGTCTGTGCGGACTTCGTTCGTTGGCAGCAGCTCGCTGCCGGTGAGTCTGTTGATCAGCGTTGACTTGCCAACACCCGACGATCCGATGAAGCAGATCGTTGTTCCATCGCTGATGAACTGCTGAAGTTCTGCGATGCCTTCTCCGGTTGTCGCGCTGTAGGGAATGAGAGGAACATTCTGGGCGACAGGCTTTGCTTCGGCGAGCAGCGTTGATAACTCGCCGGGCGCGAGCAAATCGGCTTTGCTCAGCAGTACAACCGGTTGCGCACCGCTTTCAGCCGCGACGATGAGATAGCGCTCCAGCCGACGCAAATTGAAATTCCCGTCGAGTCCCTGCACAATGAAGATCGTGTCAACATTTGCCGCGATGATCTGTTGCTCGGATTTGTCGCCCGCCGCTTTGCGAGAGAGCAAAGTCTTTCGCGGAAGCACATCATGGATAACTGCCTGCGTGTCGTTGTCGAGCAAGCTGACGATAACCCAATCGCCGACCGCGGGCAAGTGCGCTCGGCTCTCGGCAGTGAATCGAAGCTTGCCGGAAATTTCGGCCGGGATTTCAACGCGACCATTCGTGACGAGATAGCTTTCGCGATTCTCTTCAGTCACGCGGGCAAGTGCAAATCCCTGATCGAGAAAAGTGTGCGCGTGTTCTTCAATTGCGGGGGTAAGTCCGATCGATTTCATAGCGGTGATATGATAGTCATTCAATCCCAAAAACAAAAGCGTCCTCCGATATGAAATCGAAGGACGCTGGTTGATTCATCAGTTGATTCACAAGATCAAAAGAAATGTCACTTCAGCACAATGAGTCCCGCCAAATCATAGCGGGACTCATTCGCGATAATATCACTACTTAAGCAGAATGAGCTTCTTCAAGCTGGTGAATGTTTCGCCCGACGCGCCCACTGCAACAAACCGATAGAAGTACATGCCTGTTGCAATTTGCGCTCCGCTCGCGTTCCGTCCGTTCCACACAACGCGATGGAATGCAGCCTCCATGTCGCCATCGGCCAATGTCACGACTTCTTGTCCGAGTAAGTTGTAGATCTTCAGACTCACCGTCGCCTGTTCCGGAAGTGCAAACTCAATCGTCGTCGTCGGGTTGAACGGATTCGGATAATTTTGCTCAAGAGCAAACGTCGCCGGAATCCCGTTCACATCGGCGGCAACTTCGTTGATCGTGCGTCTGTAGCGGACAATTGCGCCGCTGGCGCCGCCTGCCCAGCCAAACGTGCCGCCTGCCTGAGCTACGACATCAAGCGCCCAGAGCGCGGTCGCGCCGGTGTATCCGTTCTTCGGAGTCGCGGCCCATGTTACGCCGCCGTTCGATGTGTAATACACATTCGTGCCAACGGTTGCCCAGAATTCCGTGCCCGATGTTCCGGTGATGCCCGTACCCTGACCTGTGCCGGCTGCTCCTCCTGCCGTCCAGCTTGTGCCGCCATTCGTTGTGTAGTTCGTAACGCCGGAAGCAAACACAGCCGCGCCTTGTGTTGCGCTGTTGAAGTACACACCGTAGCTGTTCGCTCCAGTCGTCGCGGCCGATGCCCATGTTGCGCCAAGATCAGTTGAGCGATAGACTTTACTGGAGTTTGTTCCGAACCACAAGTTGTTGCCGAGAAGTTGGAACGCGTTGTTCCAGCCTGCTTCAGTGCCAACCTGCGTCGGTTCCGTTGCCATGCGGGCCCATGTTGTTCCGCTGTCTGTCGTCTTCAACACAATCCACTTGCCTCCAACAGGATCACCGACAGCGTATCCTTCGGTCGTTGTCTTCATCTGAATGCCGTCGATGAATGCGGCGGCGAGCGTATAGACTTGCGTCCACAATGCGCCGCCGTTTGTCGTCTTGTAGATGTATGTTGCGGATGGCGACGTCGTCACGTACGCGGTGTTTGCATCAAGCGCATCGCCTGAATACACATCAGCAGTTCCGATCGCGCCGCCGCCAACGGATTGCCACGTCGTTCCGCCGTTGGTAGTCCGAAGCACGACGCCACCAGTACCTCCCGCCCAGGCAACGAGATCATTGATCACTTTGATCCAGTAGATCGTTGAAGTTGTTCCGCTGGTCTGAACAGTCCAGCTTGTGTCGCCGGACGATTGCGTTGCGATCGTGAACGCAGCATTGCTTGTATCCGCCGGCGTGCCGCTGGATTTTCGCGAGATGCGGACGAAGCATGTCGTTGATGGAGCGTTCGGCACAGTCCATGCGAATGTTCCGGTTGGATTATCAAGCACGCTTCCGGCGATTGCGACGGCGTTGGCTTTCGGATGAATCCACTGTCCCGGTTGAGCCGGTACACCCGATGTGATGACGGTGTACGGGCCGTTGCGTCCGGCTGTCGAGTATTCGATCTTGACAGTGTCAACAAGGGACTGATTCCAAGTGATCTGTCGAACAGAACCGATTGTCCAGTTCTCGCCGCCATTGGGAGACGTGACCGTCACAGATGGAGTAGCTCCGCCGGTAACATCGAGACGAACGCGAACTCGCCCTATGTCGGGACTTCCCGTGCCGGTGATCGTAAGGATGGCGTTGTATGTTCCGTTCGACATGCCTTCAGGATGAACGCGAATCTGAACTGCCTGGCTGTCGAGAGGAGCAATCGTGCCGTCGCCTCGATCAGTTGAGAGCCATGACACGAGATCCTTCGTCAGTAGAACGGTGAGATTATTGTGCAGATAGCTTGAGTTGTTCTGAACTTGCAGACCAACAGTGCCTGTGCTGTTCTCGATGCCGGTCGTTGATGAGTTGAGCGTCGTGCTGACGAGATTCCGATAATTGACATACACCTCGCCCGTCTGCTTGAGCACAATCTGGAACGTCAGTGTGTCAACTTCAGCGCCCGCGCCGCCTGAGTTGTATCGAGGCACGCTGTCCCACTGAACGATGAAGCGACCGTTTGCTGCATCATGATAGTAGAGCAGCTTTCCGCGGAATCTGAAATCGAGATCATCCCAAATCGCATACACCGCGTTGTTCGGCGCAGCGGTTGACGGGATCGCTCCGTTCGAAAGCGATGTCGATCCTGCGCCGAAGTTGAGGAAGCCGTTCGTTGTGATGTTGACGGAAGTGTAGCTGTTGCCGTAGAACGTGAACGCAGCAGGCATCGCAACTGTTGCATAACCATCATCGAGCGTCCCCGTTGTCATGGTCGTGATTTGGGTTCCGACAGAACTAATATTGAAGAACTGTACTGCCGGTCCGCCGGGTTCATCTGAGTCGATCCACGTGTACCCGAACGCGTCAGGTCCGCCGCGCCCATCGGGCGAATCACCTGCAGCTGATGGCGGTTCCATGCCGCCTTTCACTGCAACAGGTGTGTTTTGCTGTGTGATGCTTCGTTGAATTGCTGCCGCTGTCGATGCTGCCGTGGGAAGTCCTTCTTCAATGCGGTACCGAAGCGTGTCGGTTCCTGTGTTTCTGATGCGGAATGTTGCACGCGTCGTGTCTGATCCGGCAGCGCGCGAGAATGCAAACGTATCTGGCGTGACAACGAAGCGCGCCACACCAAACACACGCAGGCGCATCGGAACCGTGAGCGGCGAATGGAATGGATCGTTGCCTGTGACCGTCAGGTTGCCCAGGTACGTACCCGCGAGCAATCCGTTGGAGTTGAACCGGACCGGAATCCGTCGCGTCGAATCAACGGGCACAGAACCGCTGGCAGGCGACGCATTCGCCCATGTTGTCCCCGTCGAGCTCCAGTTGAGCGCGAGCGTTCCGCTGTTCGAAAGTCGGAGCGTATCATAGCCGGTGAAGTTCCCGACCTCCAAAACGGCTCGCAGCGTATCGGTGGTTGTTGACATGAGAGCGGTCGGCGCGGAAATCGTGAACACGCTGTTACTTTCGTCGCGCACGCTCACGCTGTCTTTCCATTGCACTGCCACTTTGCATTGTGTCGATGGCGTCGCCGGCACAGTCCAGTTGAGCAAGCCCGGTACTGCCGGAATGTTCGCTGCAACTGTCGTCCATGTGCTGCCGTTGTTCGTCGAAACGAAGACGCTGACCGTATCGACATCGCCGGTGCTATTCCATCGAATCTGCTTGTTCTGTCCCTGCACCCAAATCTCGCCGCCGTTCGGCTGCAGCACGGCAACAGCATTGCCAATCAACTGAACTCGAATCGGAATGCTGCGTTGATGGGTCGGCGTTCCGCTCGGTCCCTGCCCGACAACTGTTACCACGTAGTTGCCTTCGAGAACGTTGTTCGTTTTGATTTTCAGAATCACAGAGTCGGGGTACGACGTGAGCGAATCCTTTCCAACCCAACTGAACGTGAACGGCGCCGGAGGCGTAACACTCACGGTGAACTTTACTTTGTTCGTGTACAGCTTCACCGCCGGCACCTTGATGACGGCAGTCGTACTGTCAGTGAACTTCAGCGTGTCTCTCACTGCCCGTGCGAGCATCGCAAAGTCGGGGAAGTACGCCGTCATGCCGGTGTAGTTGGGACTCGGCGCGTTGCGGAAATCAGACCAGACCGCGAGCGCAGCATAGCGACTGGATGTGATCGCATCGTAGTCGCCGCGGTACGTCGGGCCTGCTGCTCCGCTGATGTTGATCTTGAATGTACGATTGGTCAGACGTTGATTGGGTGCGAACGTGAGTCCGCCGTCATCCGTGTAGGTCGCATACACGTCCATGCTGTCGCTTGTCGGCACACGACGCGTGTCGTAGAATTTGACATAGAGTCGTCCGGTCTCCTTGTCGCACCAGATCGCCGGATGGAATTGAAAGTTGTTCTGCGAGCTTGGATCGTCATTCACGACCACGGCGTTCGACCATGTGGTTCCCTGATCGGTCGAGGAGCGAAGGAAGATATCCGACTTGTTGCCGTTGCCGGAGGGATTGTTCGACGCATAGACAAGATACAAGCGTCCGCGATTCGGGCCGAAGCTATTGTCTGCCGCAATCATCGGATACGGACGGCAGCGCATGCCTTGCACTGTCGAGCGGCCGCTGAGTTCGGTGCCGATCAGGTTGGAGAATTGGTTGCTTGATTTCTGGGAGAAGGTTACGCCGCCGTCGGTAGAAGCATAGAACGTGTAGATGCCCGCGGCATTCGTTCCCGAATGCGTCACGACGTACACCGCTCCGCCGGAGACATTGTTGGCGCCGAGAACATTCGGACCAACTGCCACCATCATGCCGGGCAATGATTGTGTCGTGGGGGTAAACGTGTTCGTCCACGTCGCCCCGAGGTCGGTGCTGCGCGCAAAGTTGCCGCCCGGGCTTGCCGTCATCACCGTGTACACGTAGTTCGCGTACGGCCCCATCGTCTGGTCGCATGCAAGCCAGTTTTTGTCAACTCCCGCAATTGCGTTGACGGCGGTCGTCCATGTTGCGCCGTTATCTGTCGAGCGGAGAATTTTGCAGCCTACCGGCCCGCCGTACATCGTCTCATAGTAGAGGTTGCCGAGACTATCGTATGCGGTCAACGGATCGCCCTGCGCCGTGACGCCAAAGTTTGGCGACGAGGCAGTCCAGTTCATGCCGTTGGTCGTTCGGAACGCCGCGTTGATATTGAAAGCGTTGAAGGCCCACTGCGGGTTACGCGGGTTGCTCGAAATGTGCGGCTCCGATTCCGTTGTGCCGAGATCGAAATTGTCGAACCCGTCCGGCGTCGTAATAACGGCGACGGACTGCCTGCCCGATGGCGGGCCAAAGATTTCCGACCGCACGGGCGGCGAATCGTACTTCGGGTTGTCTTGCGCATGGACTTGCGCGCTGAACAACAAAGCAATCAGAAACAATCCAGCGAAGAGCACTCGAGAAGCAAGTTGCATAGTAGTTACTCCGATGTGATGATTTGTGATAGTGGTGAGATGATGACGATGGAAAGAACGGCGTCAGCGCCGTGAAAAATCCCTCACATAAGTAGCAATAATTGTTTGCAGATGCAAGGGGCGGCGAAGATTTCCAACAATTCAGTTGATCCTGTCAAAATTATCTAACAGGATTTACAGCCTGCGCGCCAGGCGGGAATGAACGTGGATGAAGGCGTCTTGCCGTTCGCGTCACCGCCGTCTATATTTGAATGTTCTTTGTTCGCAAATACTGAAAAGCACGAGCAACAGGAATTGCTGCGGGGACAAGGGGATGTACACCTGCCGTATCTTACCTGTCTTGACTGCTTGCACGTGATGCGACCGCTTGCCCGAAGTTCACAAGCCAGCATGAAGTGGGAACTGCTTTTCACCAATGAAACTGAAACGAGTAGAGGCAACAAAAAACATTTGCACAACACATTCCCCTCTGTGCGATGGGATTGTGTGAAGGGGAGAGGGGAACCGAAGGCCTGCCCGCCCAAAGAACACCATAGGCAGGCGGGGGTGTGTTGCAGGTGCAAAGGAACACACCCCGTCCCGATTCGCTCCGCTCATCGGGACACCCCTCTCCAGAGGGGAATCATTGGTCGTGCGATGAAAGAAACTTGCACAACACATTCCCCTCTGTGAGATGGGATGTATGAAGGGGAGAGGGGAACCGAAGGCCTGCCCGCCTCGGAGAGTCCAATCAGGCAGGCGGGGGTGTGTCCCAGGTGCAAAGAGACACACCCCGTCCCGATTCGCTCAAGAGGAGAATCCGAAACCCGATGACTTCTTCAACCGACGCGCTTAGCGAACGAGCAGCATCCTCTTCGTCTCAACAAATGACCCCGCTTGGAGTTTGTACAAATACATGCCGCTCGCAAGTCCGGTTGTCTCAAACGCAGCCGAGTACGTTCCGGCCGAGAGTTTGTCGTTGACAAGAGTCGCGATCTCGCGGCCAAGCAGATCATAAATCTTCAAGGTCACCTCCTGCGATCCGTGATCGAGCGTCGGGATGCCGAACCGAATCGTCGTCGATGGGTTGAACGGATTCGGGTAATTCTGCTCAAGCACGTATGTCTCAGGAATCAGATTGTAATCCCGCAACGCGACTGAGGTGAAGCCATGACCGCGGCCGCGCAATGCAACGAACACAGTATCATCCGCCGGATCGGGATCGTTCGTGAGCATGCGCAGTGTTGCGCTGTAGCTCAGCGTCGAATCGAGCGGCGTGAAAATCACCCGTACAACTGACGAATCGTTGGGGCCTACCTTCAGCGTCGGCGTTAGCGTTGCAAAGCGTCCGGGCGGAGTGACGTTGCATGTTGTTCGCAGTGTGTCAGTGCCGATGTTTCGCACACGTACGGTCAGCGTGTCCGTCGTATTGATGCGCACCGGGCCGAAGTTAAGTGTGTCGCGCGGCGTAGCGCTGACTTGTGCAATTCCCATCACCGTGAGCCGAAGCGGCACAAGCACTGTCGCGTGGAAAGGATCATTGCTCGCGACGGACAAGTTGCCCCAGTACGTTCCGCCCAGCAGTCCGTTCGCGCTGAAGCGAACCGGCGCACGCCGGGTCGAATCCGCCGGAACAGAACCGCTTGCAGGGAAGCCGTTGGCCCACGTCGGGCCTGTTGTCGTCCAGTTGAGCGACACCGTTCCCGTATTGGAAATGCGCAGCGTGTCGAATCCAACGTTGTTGCCATGCTGCACCACTGCGCGAAGTGAATCAGGCGCGGTGCTGATGAGCGCTGCCGGTGCGGAGATCACGAATGTTGTATCGCTCTGATCGCGGATTGTCGTGGTGCTGTCGATCCATGAAATGCGTACGCGCGCTTGCGTCGTCGGTGATGCAGGAATAGTCCAGCTCAATGAATCGACGTTTGCCTGCACATTCGCATTCACGACATTCCACGAGGAGCCGTTGTTGGTCGAGTATTCGATGCGAACTGTATCCACATCGCCCGACTTTCTCCATCGGATTTTTCTGACTTGTCCTTGAATCCACACCTCGCCGCCGTTCGGTTGCAACACCGTCACCGCGTTGGGGATGTACTGCACGCGGATCGGGACAGTTCGCTGATGAATCGGCGTACCGTTTGGTCCTCGCCCGACGATGTTGATCATATAGTTGCCATCGGGAACATTGTTCGTCTTCACTTTCAACGTCAGTGAATCCGGAACTGCCGCCAATGAATCGCCCTGGGGCCACGAGAGAATGAACGGACCCGAAGACACCGTTGCCGTAAACTTGACGCCGTAGGTATATAATTTGACTTCAGGAATCTTCACGCGAATCGTTGTGCTGTCGGTATTCTTCAGCGTATCACGCGCGGGTTGTGCAAGCATGGCGAAGTCTGGCAAGTACGCCGTCATGCCCGTATAGTTCGGACTTGGCGCATTGCGGAAATCTGTCCACACCGCCATGGCCGCGTAGCGGTTCGACGTGATCGCGTCATAATCTCCGCGATAAGTTGGGCCGGCTGCTCCGCTGATGTTGATCTTGAATGTTCGATTGGTCAGACGCTGGTTTGGCGCGAACGTGAGTCCTCCGTCGTCCGTGTAGGTCGCATACACATCCGTACTGTCGCTTGTCGGCACGCGGCGTGTATCGTAGAATTTGATGTAGAGCCGCCCCGTCTGCTTGTCGCACCAGATCGCCGGATGGAATTGGTAGTTGTTCTGCGAGTTCGGATCATCATTCACAACAGCAGCGCTTGACCACGTTGCGCCTTGATCGGTGGAGTAGCGAAGGAAGATATCCGACTTGTTGCCGTTGCCCGCGGGATTGTTGGAGGCGTACACAAGATACAAGCGGCCGCGATTCGGGCCAAAACTGTTATCGGCCGCGATCATCGGGTACGGACGACAGCGCATGCCTTGGACAGTCGATCGCCCGCTGAGTTCAGTGCCGATGAGGTTGGCAAACTGCACGCTCGATTTTGCCGTGAACGTGAAGCCGCCGTCTTTCGACACAAAGAAATTGTACACACCCGCGGCGTTCGATCCGGAATGCGTCACGACGTACACACATCCGCCCGACGTGTCGATGGCGCTCAACACATTCGGTCCGACGGCAACCATCATTCCCGGCAAGCTGTGTGTCGTGGGCTGAAACGTCGTTGTCCACGTTGCGCCGTGATCTGTGCTGCGGGCGAACGATCCGCCGCCTCCATTGCGCGTCATTGTTGTGTACACGTAGTTGGCAAAGGGTCCCATCGTCTGATCGGCGGCAATCCAATTCTTGTCGACTCCCTCTACTGATGAAACCGCAGAGCTCCATGTTTGCCCATTGTTCGCGGAAGTGACAACCCAGCATCCTGTTATCGGACTCTTCATCGTTTCATAAAAGAGATTGCCGAGACTGTCGTACGCTGCGACAGGATCGCCGGCGGCATTGGGGAACGAAGGATTGTTCGTGGCCCACGTGTAGCCATCTTCTGAATGAAATGTCGTATTGGTGTTGAATGCATTGAAGTGCCACGCCGGGTTGAGCGGGTTCGACGCCATGTGAGGCTCGGCGTTCGTTGTGCCGAGATTGAAGTTGTCGAAACCATCCGGCGTTGTTATCACCATAACGCTCGACGGCGTTGGCGTCGGGCCGAGCAACGGCTGAAGCGGAGGAGTGTCCAGAGTGGGATTGTCTTGTGCACGAAGAGAGAGGGGAGCGAGAAAGGCGAGCAGGCAGAAAGCGAACAGGGGGTGATCACGTCGCATAGGCGATCTCCATGTTGTTAAATGTGAATGAACAGCTTCTTGTATTCTACCGGGGGAGAACTGCTTCTTAATAGGGAATATTCATTCGAGATGCAAGTGGCGACACAATCGCTCGAACATCACATCAGCAGAAACTTCTTCAGCTCGTCGAACGACGAGAACATCAACGTTGTGCAACCCAGCACCCAACCCGGAATATCGAGGATGGGCATAGTGGTTACCATGTACACCGGCTTGCCGAAGTGTTTGGCGATTGTCAGCTCGCCCTTTGTCCCGGCTCCGCGCATCGCCGAGTCATCCCAATAACAAATCACGAGGTCTGATCGCTCGGCGATCTCTTTGCAGTCAAGCTCCACAAGCTGAGAAACGATGGAGGCATATTTGACGATGTCGGTTTTCTTGAGCAGTCTGACATCGACGCCGGGGAATGCCCGCGCAAAGAACTTGTCGCTCTCGACATTCGGATTGAACACGTGGCACTTGACGTTTTCTGTCAGCCACGTATGCATCGTCTGTCGCCAATCGCGTCCTTCGTCCTCGGCGTATTCCATTCCACCGGAAAGATAAACAGAGGTAATGTTGGTCATGGGGAGATCATCTCACGATATCCAGTGCATACACGTTGACGGTCGGCAGCAGGATTGCATACAACGCCCAGAGTGTGCCGCCGACGCTCGCCGGGACGAGAAGATTGTCGTCGGCAAAGGTGAAGTATGCTTCAACGAGCGCGCCGATGAGTGCGGCGATTGCGCCGACCAGATACTCGTCGGCGATGCCGGCTGCCTTGGGCGACAGCGCTACAACAACGAGTCCGCTGAGAAAGAATGCTGTCGTTCCCTCAAAGCTTTTTTTCAGAAACCGGTGACGGCCGAACTTTCTGCCGATCAAAGCCGCCAACGTATCGGAGACAATCAGGATTGAAAACGCAGTGATGAACACTACCTTCGGCAGAATCCACATAAAGATGCAGGCGGAGAGAAGCACGTAGGTTGCGCCGTTGAGCCGCCGCTCGCTGTCGTTGCGTTCGTGACTTCGCAGCAGCCAACCGAACAGCTTATGATAGAGCGCCCGGGTCGGCGCATGGTACACGCGGGCGAGGTCGCTCACGCCAAAAACAAAAGTCAACGGCAGCAGGATGGTCAGCGCCGTTGACTTGGAAACAAAATAGTACACGATGGGAATAGAAAGCGAGCAGAGATGAATTGTCTTGCGGACCAACTCTACGGCGTAACTCTGCTCGACGTTCGGCAGTTCATTCATTTCTTCGCGTCGTTCGACTCGACTGTTACGGGTGCATGGCCGTTGCCGCGCTTACCAACCGGCGGCAGCTCTTCGCCGCGAATCAATGTGTCGATTTCCACGGCGTCGAGAATCTCTCGCTCAAGCAGCGCCAGCGAGAGGCTGTGCAGCAACCCGATGTTCTCGTTCAGAATGCGTTCGGCGCGCTTCATGCCGTTTTCGACAATGGACCGGATCTCTTTATCGATGGTGACGGCGGTGTCTTCACTGTAATTCTTCTGACGCGTGATCTGGCGACCGAGGAAGATCTCCTCGTCTTTCTGTCCGTACGTCAGCGGGCCGAGTTTTTCGCTCATACCCCACTCGCAGACCATCTTGCGTGAGATTTCCGTTGAGCGTTCGATGTCGTTGCCCGCGCCGGTCGTCAGTTCGCCGAAGACAATCTTTTCGGCCGCTCGTCCTCCGAGCGCGTAGCAGATCATCGCTTCAAGGTACGCCTTTGAGTACGTGTGCTTCTCGTCGATGGGCAGGTACGTCGTCAGGCCTAGCGCACGCCCGCGCGGGATGATCGTCACTTTATGAACAGGATCGGCTTCGGGAATCATGCGGGCAACAAGCACGTGCCCGATCTCGTGATAGGAAGTGACCTTCTTTTCTTTCTCCGAGATGATCATGCTCTTGCGTTCCATTCCCATCATCACTTTGTCTTTCGCTTCTTCGAAGTGACGCATGGTCACGGCCTTGTCGTTCTGGCGTGCTGCCAGCAGGGCCGCTTCGTTCACGAGGTTCGCCAGCTCGGCGCCCGCGAGTCCCGGCGTTCCTTTCGCCAGCGTCTCAAGCTTCACGTCTTCGGCGAGCGGAATGTTCTTCGTGTGCACGCGGAGAATTCCTTCGCGGCCTTTCACGTCCGGTCGGTCAACGACCACCTGCCGGTCGAAACGACCGGGGCGCATCAACGCCGGATCGAGAACGTCTGGCCGGTTGGTTGCTGCGATAATAATCACGCCGCTGTTTTGTTCGAAGCCGTCCATCTCAACGAGAAGCTGATTGAGCGTTTGCTCGCGTTCATCATGTCCGCCGCCCAATCCCGCGCCGCGGTGACGCCCGACGGCGTCGATCTCATCGATGAAGATGATGCACGGCGCGTTCTTCTTTCCTTGCTCGAACAAGTCGCGCACGCGGCTCGCACCAACTCCCACAAACATCTCGACAAAGTCAGCGCCCGAAATCGAGAAGAATGGAACGCCGGCTTCACCGGCGACCGCTCGCGCCAGCAATGTCTTTCCCGTGCCGGGAGGGCCGAGCAGCAACACGCCGCGTGGAATCTTGCCGCCGAGCTTTTGAAATTTCGTCGGCTCTTTCAGGAACTCGATGATCTCCTGCAACTCGATCTTCGCCTCATCAGCGCCGGCGACATCGAGGAACGTTACTTTGGGCGCGCCTTCGTTCAGCATTTTCGCGCGGCTCTTGCCGAACGAGAAAATGCCCTTAGGTCCGGTACCCTGCATGCGTCGCATAATGATCAGCCACACGACCAGCAACAGAATCCACGGCAGCGCGCCGATCAGCGCGCTGATCCAGGTATTGTCTTCACGCACGACGGTGAACTTCAGTTTGCGTTCGTTCCACTCTTTGATGACGCCGCTATCGAGAATCGGCAGGGTGAGTGTGAACTTCTGGAAATTTACCGTCTTGCCGCCGCGGGTGATCTGCTTCGGCTCGCGGAGGGTGCCATGAAAATCGTAGTTGGTCAGCTCCGATTTTCTGATCGTCGCTTCTGCGATGTCGTTGGCTTGCAGGTACTCCTGGTATTCGGTGTATGTGATTTCGACTTCGTTCCCCTCGGTACCTTTGAAGATTGTCATAACGAGGAAGACGAGCAGGATAATCGCCGACCAGCTCAGCACAACCTTGAGTACTTTGTTCCAGTTGAAATCATCGTCAGGACGCAGCTGCTGGCCGGGACGTTTCTTTCCCGGGCGGGGAAAACTTCTCCGCCGCTCCGAGTCGCCCGGACGACGACTGCCGTTCTCTGATTTTTTTTGGTCTTCCATCGAACTCCTCTTCTCTTCTAACTTTCGCTCTTCTTCAAGCGGTATATGGCTTTGAGATGGCGCAAGCGCTGCGCGTAATCCAAACCGTATCCGATGACAAAATCTTTGGGAATGGAAAAGCCGATGTAATCAATCCGCATCGACGATTTCACGACATCCTTTTTGTACAATAAACTAACAATGCGAAACGACTTTGGGTTCTGTTGGGTGATGAGATTTCGGATATACTCCATCGAAAGACCGGAATCGACAATGTCTTCGACGATAATAATGTCCCGGCCTTCCACCTGACAGTTCAGATCTTTGAGCAGCCGGACATTGCCGGAGCTGATTTTTGCGTCGCCGTAACTCGACAACTTCAGGAAATCCATCTCACAATCGATGGCGACCTCGCGAATCAAATCGGCAAAGAAGATGAAGGAACCGTTCAGCACGCCGATGAAGACGGGGATCGTGCCCTTGTAGTCTTTGCTGAGCTTGCGGGCGAGTTCTTTGATGCGGCTCTTGATTCGTCGTTCGCTGATCATCGGAACGAAGACATCACCGTTGATCTTGATTTCCTTCTTTGCCATTCGATTGATTGACTAATATGTACTCGAGTTTCATGACAGAACGTGTTTCGCTTGTCACCTTGAAGCGGTCGTCGATCCGGCAGCCGCATACCCACACGATGTCGCCCTTGCGTGTTTCCAGGATAGGAACTTTTCGCTTCTCGTACAGAGGGATCTTTGCATCGACAAAGAAGTCGCTCACTTTCTTTTTGGATTTCATCCCCAGTGGGACGAACGCATCACCATCCTGCCATGATCGAAGAATCAGATCTTCGCCTGCGATCCGATCCGCATCGACATACTCAACGTTGCCGCCATTCATGGAAAGCCCCTTCAGCTCGACGATTTCAGAAGCGAAGGAGAATGTCGGAAACCAATACCGATGATTCGGAATGACGGCAAACCGGAAGTCTGGAATTTCCTCGCCGCGCCGGAACACGAGATGATCTCTGTTCCTGAAAGCAACATAATCCTTATTCAGCGCAATCCAGGAGCCGGACAATCCTTCGGTAAGACCGAGAATATTCTGGACCTGATCGTATTCCAACTTGCAGCCGGCGAACGTCTCCGCAGCGAGCATCACGATATACTGCTGCAGCAATTGCGGATTGCTTCGCAATCGCGGAATAGAGAGCTGCAGCTCAATTGTGTTGTCGTTAACGACGATTCCCTGGTAGTGCTCTTTGGCCGTTTGCCTCAGATACGCTTCCAGTTCGCGAAACACTTCTGCCGAGCGGCTCATCGTGGCAACGACATCAGGATTCACCTTCTCCTTCACGAGAGGAAGGATGTGTTGCCTGATGTAGTTGCGCGTGTAGCAGTCTTTCGCGTTCGACGAATCCTCGCGGTACGCGAGATGCTCGGCGGCAGCATACGTCTCAATCTCCGAGCGCTGCGCAAACAACAGCGGCCTGATGATGCGCCGGTCTTCGCGGAACACCGGAATGCCCGCAAGCCCGGAGACCCCTGCGCCGCGGAACATGTTGAACATGATCGTCTCAACATTGTCGTTGGCGTTGTGCGCCGTAGCGATCTTGTCAAAGCCGCTCGACATGAGCAACTTGTCGAAGAACTCGTAGCGTAGGTCCCGCGCCGCTTCCTGAATACCGATCTTCTTGAATCGCGCGTACTCTTCCGTGTTCGCCCGCTCGACGTAAAACTCCAGCGCGTAGTGCCGGGCACGTTGAGCCACAAACTGCTCGTCCTCGTCACTTTCGTCGCCGCGTAGCTGAAAATTGAAATGGGCGACGATCAACGTCAGCCCAAATGCTTCCTGCTCCTTCGCCAACAAATCGAGAAGGACAATAGAATCAACGCCCCCGCTTACCGCCGCGACAATCTTGTCTCGTTCCTCAATAATGCGCCGGCGACGACTGAACTCGTGAAACTTTGTCAGGAACGCTCTCGACGAAAACATCGTAGTCGTTGCCATTCCTCAAGCTATTCAGAAAAAAACCGTGATACGTGTGCACAGAGCCGGTCCGTGGGTCACAGTATAAACAATTTCGGCGATTTATGCTATGCACGAAACGAGGCGAAACCGCATGGACTCGGTCACTTTCCAACAAAAAATCCGACAGCATGCGCCATCGGATCCTTCTGGTGTAGCGGGAGAGGGATTCGAACCCACGACCTACGGATTATGATTCCGACGCTCTAACCAGCTGAGCTATCCCGCCAAAGTTTTTCAGAACGAAAGAAATATACTCTTAAGTCCGCAAAAGCGCAAGGTAGCGTATTGTTGTCTCTCTCTTTGCAACTCGCCGAGTGAATAGATATATTTTCCAGCCAGTGACAACCACCAATTCGCTTTCACCTCATGATCAGCCTTCCGACCGGCACGACACACACAGCAACAACACTTGACGACGCGTTTGCGTATTGTCGGAAGATCGCGCGCAAACACTACGAAAACTTTCCAGTCGCTTCGTTCTTCTTGCCTGCCAGACTTCGTCCGTATGTCGCTGCGATTTATGCGTACGCCCGTACAGCCGATGACTTTGCCGACGAAGGGCGCCGCACGCAATCCGAGCGGCTTGCCGCGCTTGATGATTGGCACAAGCAACTCATCGCCTGCAACGAAGGCGAGGCAAAGAATCCGATCTTTGTGGCGCTTGCAGAGGTAATCCGGCGCAAGAAGATTCCCGTACAGCTCTTATCCGATCTCTTGTCCGCTTTTAAGATGGATGTAACGAACACGCGGTTCGCAACGTATCAGGACGCGTTGCACTACTGCAAGCATTCTGCAAATCCCATTGGCCGGCTGATGCTGTATCTGTTCGATGATGTCAATGAAGGGAAATTCGAACTCTCGGATAACATTTGCACGGCGCTGCAACTCGCGAATTTCTGGCAGGATGTGGCGGTTGACACGCGCAAAGGCCGAATCTACATCCCGCTTGAAGATATGAGTCGTTTTGCCTATACTGAGCACGAACTCGAAGCGGGCCGCTTCGACAAGAGATTTGAGTCGCTCATGCGATTCGAAACGGGGCGCACTCGCGAGTTGTTCATTTCAGGAAAGCCATTGCTCAGCAGCGCGGCGCCCGAACTTCGGTTCGAGTTGCGATTGACCTGGAACGGCGGCATGCGCATCTTGAAAGAAGTTGAATCGAACCCGAACGTGTTTCGTCGCCGCCCGACACTTGGCGTGCTGGACAAGTTTTCGCTTATCGTTGCATCATTGATTCATCGAACGTCATGAACGTATTAGCAGAAGACATCACGAAGAGCAGCAACACGAGTTTCTACTACTCTTTTTCGTTGCTGCCAAGACACAAGCGTGAAGTGATTCATGCCGTCTATGCCTTCTGCCGTTACACCGATGACATTGTAGATGAGGGGCCGGACGACACGAGGAAAGTTGTCCTGCTGCGCAAGTGGCGGATGGAACTCGGCAAAACAATCAACGGGCGTTCAAACTCTCCGCTGCTCAATCAGCTCGCGACAACGGCGCGACGATTCAATATCCCGGTCGATCATTTTTATGAACTGATCCGCGGCATGGAGTTGGATCTCTGGAAGAAACGCTACGAGAATTTCGATGAACTGCGCGAGTACTGCTATCTCGTCGCGTCATCGGTCGGATTGATGTGCCGGCAGATTTTCGGCTACAAGAATGAGTCAACGCGGGACTACGCCATCAATCTCGGCATTGCCCTTCAGCTCACGAACATCTTGCGCGATGTGAAAGACGATGCGAAGCGCGGACGCATCTACCTGCCGCTGGAAGATATGAAACGTTTCGGCGTGACCGAAGACGACATTCTGCAAAACAACTACACGCAGAACTTCGTGGACTTGATGCGCTACGAATGCAACCGCGCCTGCGAGTATTTCGATCTTGCACGCAACGCGCTCAAGAACGAAGACAAGCACTACTTCTTTGCAGCGCGTGTCATGTGGTCGATCTACGCGCACACGCTGCGCCGCATCGAACACTCGAACTACAATGTGTTTGCCCGGCGCATCGCCATCTCGAAGCCGCTCAAGCTGCTCATCGCCATCCGCTACTGGCTCAGTCATCAGATCAGATACTCGCACGAGCCGGGCACAGCTCTGCATGGGCTTTCAATCATCTGATTCCTTCGCCACCGGCAGTTGCATCGCGTTCCACTCCACCATCCCTCCCTGAACGTTCAGAACGGTGAAGCCGCGCTGCGAGAGCAGCTCTGTTGCGCGAGCGCTTCGTCGTCCCGTCCGGCAGACAGCGAGAATTGTTTTGCTCGTGTCCAGCTCGGCGATGTGTTGCTCAAGTTCCTGCACCGGGATCAAGACCGCACTCCTGATGTGTCCAAGCTCGCCAGCAAACTCAGCCTGAGTTCGGACGTCGAGCACAACCACCGATGAATCACGCTCGATCATGCGTTGCGCATCTTCAACGGAGATACCTTTGCCGTCGTCGGATTGACCGAAGAGAAAAAATCCGATCGCCGCAAACGTTGCAACAAGCACGCCTTGCATTGTCATTTGTTTCATGTTCCTTCCTTCCCCAATCCCTATATCCTCACCGCTGCCCGAACAAGCGGATATCCCCGCGCCATCCACGCCGATGTTCCGCCGATCAGATTCATCACATTGGTGTAGCCGAGTCTTTGCAGGAAGAACGCCGCTTCGATTGATCGTGATCCGCTTTGACAGAGCGCGACGATCGGCGCAGATTTGTCGGCGGGCAACTCACGGGTTCGCGCCGCCAACTGCCTGACAGAAATGTTCAGCACGCCCTCGACGGCGCCCGTCATCATCAGCTCAATCGGCTCTCTCACATCAAGGAGCGCCGGAGGAGTTTCTTCGAGCAGCATCGAGTGAAGCTCTTCGGCGGAGATGTTCTTGAATGTATCGGATGGCTGCGCCACTCGTTGAACTCCGCATTGTAATGTTGTTTTGCCTCCGGTTGCGTCTTCAGTAAGCGGCGGAAAAAAATCTTCGATGAAGCGAATGAACTCCTCTTCCGTTCTCTGTTTGAGAAAAGGATTGTTCTTCTTCTCATCGCCCAGGAAGGCGAACGTGTTCTCCGCGTAGTCGTGTCCGGGATACATCTTTGTTGAATCGGGGAGCGGGAGGATTTTCTCTGTGAGACTGCGATACTGCTCGGCTGCGTTGCCTCCCGGCAGATCGCTTCGTCCTGCCTGCCCGATGAGCAGCAGGTCGCCGGTGAACAACGCATCTTCGACACGCAGCGCGATATGATTGTCGGTGTGTCCGGGCGTGAAGAGTACGTCAACGCTCATCTCACCGACAACGATTGTCTCTCCGTCATTCACAAAGATGTCGATGGGAATCTTTGCGTTCGCTCTCAGCGTGTCTCCGATGCCGAATCGATCGCCTTCATCAATGATCTTCCACTTGTGTTTTGTGTTTTCGTGCATCACAATCGGCGAGCCGAACAACTGCTGCAACTCGCCGGCGCCGGAGACATGGTCGGCGTGTGTGTGCGTATCGACAATGTGCGTAAGCCGGACGTTCTCGCTTCGGATCGTGTCGGCGATTCTCGCGACATCTTCGCGATTGGGGTCGATGAGGAGGGCGGAGCCTGTGCGCTCGTCAACGACCAGATACGAGAGCGTGCCCGTACCGTCAGTCGATCGGATTTGGTGAATCTGCATACTGCCTCCACGCTGTTCCGAACAAATGTCAAAGGACGTGTGTGAGTATAGCAAAAGCCGGAGTTCTGTTCAACCTCATTCCGACATAAAAAACGAATGGGAAGGCTGATGCCGCGGATCAAGCGGATTGTGATACGGATTTTGACCATTGAACCGAGAACCGAGATCAGCGTTTCTGTGTTTCACTAACTGACATTGCGGAAGAACGTATCAAAGACAAAGTGAGGAGGAGAACATGGAAGCGTACGACACACTCTCTGAAGCGATGGCGGGCTTGCAGCATCAGGGATACAATTACAATTTTGCAGTCGAAGGCGACGCGCTGATGTGCCAGGAGAACCACGTTCGTCTCCGACCGGAGGAGTTCGTGATCGACAAGGTATTTCGCTTCGAGGGCACAACCGACCCCGGCGACATGGAGGTGGTGTATGCGATCACGTCGCGTGCACGCTCGCTCAAAGGCTTGCTCATCAGCGCGTACGGACCGTACAACGATGCCATCTCGTCGGAGATCGCGTCAAAGCTTACGTTGCGAAGATGAACGAGACGCGCCGAGCGTTCATAGCGGGATATTCATGGCTGTCACGGCAGGCACGGCGTCGGACAGACGTGACGGCCTAGAAAAGGATTCACCGCGAAGACGCAAAGACGCGAAGAAGCGTTTGAGTTCTTGAGTTTGGAAAGTACAGTCATAGAGCCGTGACAGAATCAGGATAACCGGTCGCGGTTTGTCATCATGGCGCGAGGGTGTGGCGAGTTTGCCATGACGACCGGATTGCAAAAAAGGGGAATAGTCACTTGACAAGTAACGAAGCGTAGTGTGCTTCCTTGTTTCTGTTTCCCCATTCCTTATAAAGACCCACCACTGACGCAAGGGCTTTTTGAGTCAAGTCATCTTTGCTGCCGACGGTTTCATTCAACCCCTCATAACTTTCAAGCAAGTGCTTTTCTGCTTCAACAAAATTGCCTTTGTGGAGAAGGCTCTTCCCGTAATGATGTTGAGAGGTGAGCGTGAGGTTATTCTTGCCGCCAAATTTGTTCTTTCGGATTTGATATGCCTTTCGCAAGTAGTAGATGGCTCTATCGAGTTTCCCACTCGCTTCAAAAACTCTTCCGTACCACATGTACGAACGACTCAAACTGATATTGTCCTCATCATAATTCTTCAGACCTACCTCGACAGAAGCCTTCATAAACTCTTCAGCTTTTTCATATTGGTTGATATTGAAAAATGTGCTGCCGACATTCGAATACGCAAGGATGAGATCGGGATGGTCTTCACCAAGAATTGCACGTTTGATATTCAAAGATTCTAAAAGCAACGGCAACGCATTGCGATGATCTTTCCTGTAAATGTTGATGAACGCGAGATTATTGAGACTGCTTGAAACAAGCACGTGAAAATTCCCATAATGCTTTCGAAACACTCTCAGGCTTTCCCGATAAAGAGAGTCTGCTTCATCCAATTTGTTGAGGTAGTTGTACGAAGTTGCCAGGTTGTTTTTGATTTCTGCCACCTTTGGATCTTCAGGCCCCTTTATGGACTCACCAATGGTCAACGCCTCTTTGGTTAACTCTTCGGCCTGTTGATATTCGCCTTTCTCGCTCATCAGCGTCCCATACGCGTCCAACACTATTGCAGTCTCAAATGAAGGCTCCGTTTCCACAGACTTCAACATTTCAAGAGATTGTTTAAAATGCTGTTCAGTCTTTTCGATATCCCCTTTGTATTGATACACCAGACCCAGCGCCTTGAGGCTCATTGCAGCGTCTTTACTTCTTTCACCGAACAACTTCTTGTTCAGATCATGCGCCTTGACAAATTCGGTTTCTGCTGAATCATAAATTCCAAGATTCTGATACGTGTGTCCGAGCATTCCTCGTAGCTCAGCTTCAATTTGCGGATGCCCAGCCAATTCAAGCGACATGCTCTGCGAGGCTTTTTGAACAACATCAATCACCGTTACTTTACTGCCGTCTTTCCTCGGATCAGGCGCAGAGATCATATCCAGAAAAAGAGATTTTATCCTGTTGGCTTTTTCTGCTTCAAGCTTTGCGAGGTCTCTTTCCTGTGCTGTTAAGCGCGACTGCCAGATGATTCCGCCTATCCCCAAAATGACAATGAGAGAAATTGCCGAAACAAATCCGGCGGTGGCCTTATTTCTTTTGATGAGCTTCTTGCTCCTGTAGAAAAATGTATCGCTATGCGCCGTAACCGGTTTGTCGTTCAGATATCTTCTGATATCCTCCGCGAAATGATCAACTGAGGCGTAGCGCCTTTGAGGTTCTTTCCGGATGGACATTGAAATGATGTTATCAAGATCTCCAACCAGCGTTTTGTGGAGTCTGTCGAGACTGCTTTCTCTTGTCTTGCTAACAGACTCAGCGTTGATCGCGATTCTTTCTTCTCCGGATTCATTTTCAATTGTTTGAAAGATGATCTCACTCGGTTTGCTGGGATCTGTTTGCGTAATAATTTTCCGAATGTCCGAATGCAGAATGCTTTCAATTCGATACGGATTGTGTCCGGTTAAGAGCCGATAGAGAATTATTCCCAGGGAATATACATCGCTTGCCGTGGTGATTGGCTCGCCTTTGATCTGTTCGGGACTTGCAAAGTCAGGTGTAAGATTCCACGCTCCTTTGTGCGTTATGGTTTCGTTCGATTCACCCTCGGGGGTCAAGATCTTTGCTATTCCAAAATCAAGAAGTTTTGGTTCGCCGTCATGTGTAACGAGAATATTACGCGGCTTGAGATCTCTATGCACCACAAGGTTTTGATGCGCAAATTGAACGACCGAAGCGACTTTCAGAAAAAGATGCAATCGCTGTTTGATGTTGAGTCTGTTGTTGTCGCAATAGTCGTCGATGGGAATCCCGTCGATGTATTCCATTACAAGGAACTGGATGCCGTCTTCTGTGACTCCCCCATCAAGCAATCTCGAAATATTTGGGTGATTGAGATTGGCGAGGGTCTGTCGCTCGGCCTGAAATCGTTTGATCACGGTACCGGAAGCAACGCCCGGATTAATTATTTTCACTGCAGCCGTTTGTTTTACTTCATCATCACGCACTCCAAGATACACCAGGCCCATGCCGCCCCTGGCTATGAGTCTTTCAATCTTATATTTGCCAAAAATCTTTCCTACAAAAAGGTTGTGATTATCCGGAGAAGTGTCGGTGGGAATTGCGGAATCTTCTAGGAACGCTTCGGATTTATCGTGGGCTAAAAGGAGCGAATAGAGTTCCTGTTTTAGCTCCGGCTCCTTGCAATGAGCATCGATGTAGTGTTCTCTTTCGTTCTTTTGCAGATCAATGACATGAAAGAAAACTGCCTTTACATCTGTCCAGGTATTCTTGTCCATAAGGATTTGCGAGAAAAGGGATCGATGCGTTCTACGGTTAATTCAATAACGAACAATTAAACTTCAAAACAAAAATCGAGACACTCTCAACTTCACTATTCAGGCCAACTACATTTTGAAAATGAACGTTGAGAGTGTCACGCGCTGATGACAGATTCAGAAGAATCACTTCACAAGTATCATCTTTTTCGTCTCAATATGATCGCCGGCGCGAAGTCTGTAGAAATAGACGCCGCTGGTGTAGCGCGCTGCATTCCATTCATACCGGTACTGACCTGTGTTGAGCGTTTCAGAAACAAGCACATCAACACGTTCACCGGCAACTGTGAAAACCTCCAGCGTTACAAATGATGTGCGCGGCAAATCGAATTGCATAATGGTTACCGGGTTAAACGGGTTGGGATAGTTCTGCTTCAACACAAACTTCTCCGGCGTTTCGAAAGAAATCTGCTCAACAGATGACGGCCCGACAGAACTGCCAAGCGTTAGAGTCCACCCGTTTAGCGTTCCGATATTTCCTGTTGCCCGATCAAACACGCGGAGTATCCACGAGCCCGCAACGTCGAGCGAATTGAATTGAGCCAACGGTCGCGTTGGTATATAGCGACCACTAAAGGGCGCTACACCGTTTGCAATCGGTGTTACAGCAGAGTCATCAAACACCGTTCCGAGAAAGTTGTCGCCGGTTCCGCCCACCTGATACGCCAGTGTATCGGTAACGCCAAGATGCACGAGAGAAATTTCCAGGTCGCTGACGTTCGGATGGGTGATAATGACGGACACATTCACATCGCGGACAATCGTGGCGAGCGGAGAATTGGATGAAACGTTAATCGTGTCGAACGCGTTTTGATGATCCTGAATCGGCTTGTTCAGGTTGTTGCGTGAAAACGTTGAGCCGTCACGCGAATACACCCATGCTGCGCCGGCGTTAGCATTGTCGGCTATCCCACCAACGATAGCCCTGTTCCCGCTCGATGAAAGAGCGACCGCGGTACCTTGTTGTGCGCTCCCTATTGCACCAGTGCCAACAAGTTTATTTCCTTGCTGAGACCACACGCCGACGCTTCGCGTGAATATCCAGGCTGCACCCGCGAAGGCGTTGTCATCGACGCCGCCGAGGATCGCGGTATTACCATCACCGGAAAGCGAAACAGAAAAAGCTTGATTCGCATTTCCTGTCGCGCCAGTGCCTGCGAACTTATTCCCTTGCTGATTCCAAACACCGGCGCTTCGCGTAAATACCCATGCGGCGCCTGCAGAAGCGTTGTCCTCATATCCACCCACGAGAGCCGTATTGCCATCGGATGAAAGAGAAACCGAGCGCCCTTGTCGTGCAGCACCTACTGCGCCCGTGCCGACAAGCTTGCGCTGCTGTGACCATGTTCCGCCAGCGCGCGTATATATCCACGCAGCTCCCGCGTTTGCATTGTCCGTGTGCCCGCCAACGATCGCTGTATTTCCGTCCGCTGCAAGCGCGACAGAAATGCCTTGCCTCGCAGCGCCTACGAAATCTCCGGCGACAAGTTTGCTTCCTTGCTGACTCCAGACGCCGCCGCTGCGCGTAAAAATCCACGCCGCGCCTGCAAAGGTATTGTCACGAAATCCACCGATGATTGCCGTATTGCCATCGGCTGAAAGTGCGACAGCATTACCTTGTTGTGCTACACCGACGGCACCAGTACCAACGAGTTTATTTCCTTGTTGACTCCACGTGCTGCCGCTTCGGGTAAAGACCCACGCCGCACCGGCAAAAGCATTGTCACCCAATCCACCTACGATAGCAGTATTCCCATCGGCTGAAAGAGCCACAGAAAAACCTTGGCTTGCACTCCCGACAGCGCCTGTGCCGACAAGTTTGTTTCCTTGCTGAACCCACGCGCCGCTGGAACCACTTCGCGTGAATACAAATGCTGCGCCCGCATCCGCATTGTCGCCAATCCCTCCCATGATAGCTGTATTCCCATCGGCGGAAAGTGAAACTGAATAACCTTGATACACAGCCGACCCGACAGCAGGACCGCCGATGAGTTTCCTTTCCTGAAGGAACTGTGACCAAGCTGCAACCGGAAGAGAAACAATGAATACCAGAAGCACGCAAGCAAAACGTGTTGCCACTTTCATAGAGACTCCTTTTGTTAAATGATTGAGTTTGTACGCCGTTATTTTTTCAATTCTGAGGGGGCCCTTCGACTTCGCTCAGGATAAACTCCGCGACCGAAGAATCTCTCTCTCCATCCAAGTGATATATATCCTTCGCCTGAAAAACGGCTCAGGATTTGGTTTGTTCCTTCTACAAGTACATGCGTAGAATTTGAAAAACGGGGTCAATCATTTATTGAGATGTAAGGAGGTTTTGGGGTTCAAACGAGGACATCGTTTTGGAATGGTCTCACCAGGCAAAACAAAATTACTTACTGACTGATGTTACGGATGATGACATTTTCCATGATTGTATGAAACCCTTTCAGGGTTTTTGGAAAACTTTGTTTGTAAAATTTCCGAGGGCGTTGCCCTCGGCTGTAGTATTTGTCCCTTTCAGGGACAGCAATTTGCGCTGGTTGACGCTGAAAGCGTCTGATATTATAGGTCGGGGCAACGCCCCGACATTCAGACAACAAACGAATCCGAACCCTGAAAGGGTGACATATTAGCGTTGCGTAACATGAGTTACTGACTGATGTTACTTGGATGGGAACGCGGATTAGGCGGATTCTCACGGATCTTGATGCGTAGCATCAGTTACTGCTTTCCCATTTCTCGAAACAGCCAAGCCTTGGCCAAGCTCCACTCTCTTTTTACGGTGGAAGGAGAACGACCCAGTGCGCATGCCGTTTCTTCGACATTGAGTCCGGCAAAGAATCGTAACTCGACTACTTTGCTCAAGCCCGCGTCAAACGATTCCAGTTTCCGCAGAACATCGTCCAGCGCGATAAGGTCTTCATCTGAGCGGATGGGGATTTCCATCGCGTGTTCAAGTGAGAGATTGGTTTGTCCTTCACCTCTCTTCAGAGAGTTTCGCTTCCTCGCATAGTCTACCAAAATCTGACGCATTGAATTTGCAGCAATACCAAAGAAGTGGGCTCTGTTTTGCCAGCTAATGTTTTGGTCTCCTAGAAGTTTTATGTAGGCTTCGTGCACAAGTTCGGTGGTTTGAAACGTATGATCTCGATATTCATCGCGCAAATACTTTGAAGCGATTTTTCTCAACTCGCCATAAACAAGTGGAAGGAGTTTGTCTATCGATCCCTTCTTTCCATCGACAAAATCTTGAAACAGTAAAGTGATTTCCTGCGGCGGCATTCTGTCCATACGAATACGTGGAAAGCTTTTTAGTGAGAGAAGACAGTCGATCCTGCAATGAAAATAGATTATTACATGCAGGCAGTCAATAGTGTTGACTGGAAAAGGCTAAGGCAGGATATGTTTGGCAAATTCAGCGTGTGTCCAGCGAAATGCAAACGGTGGACTCATCGTCATGACCCCCAACCCGTTCAAATCTGCCGCGTAGATTTCATTCACTTGACTTTGCTCCACTCACCTTTTTTCCGTATTGTCTGATGGACTTCTGAAGTGTCACTTGTGCATCCCTCGCAATGAGTTCTCAACGAATCGGAAGACTGCTTCTCACTGCTGCACTCCTGCTCTGTCTCTCAGAGTCCGATGCATCGACGCGCGTCGACAGCCTGACTGCTCTTCTCTCGCAAAACCTTTCGGACTCCGTTCGCATCTCACTCCTCAATGAACTAACGACCGAGCAACTGCATCTGATGCATCTGAACGCTGCGAGAGCGTACGCGTCCGAGGCTCTTTCGTTGTCGGTGAAGACTGGCAACACGTACGGCGCCGCGATGAGTTATCGAGTTCTCGGAAGAATCTTTCGCATTCGAGGGCCGCTCAATCTTCAGTTGGAGAATTTCATCAAGTCACTCGAACTGTTCAGGAGTCTGAGGAATCAGGGTGAGACTGCTGAAGCGTTGCGCCTGCTGGGGATGGCATACACAAGCGGCAGCGAGTATCCGAAAGCCAAGGAATACCTTGAGGAAGCAAAAGCCCTGTTCGAGCGGCTGCACGACGTAGCGGGCGTTCGGAAAACGACTGTGCGCTATGCGGTTGTGCTGGGATTCGCGGGACAAACTGCGAACGCTATTGAGCTGCTGAAACAGGTTTTACAATCCGACACGTTGGGCATGCGCGAGACGAAAGCCACGGCGTACAGTTATCTTGGCTTCTTCTCGTTCAAGTATGGCAACGTCTCTGCGGCCATTGCCTACCTCAGGCAGTGCCTGGCTGTCTCTCTGCACTTGGGCAATCCGTTTCTCGTCGCCGACGCGAAAGCGGATCTTGGGTCATATCTGATTGCAGATGGAAAATACGACGAAGCGATATCCATGCTTCAGGAAGCAAGAACCGCCTTCACGTTGATAGGCACGGTGGTCTATGAGCTTAACGCGCTCGAACAGTTGGCGCATGCATTCGCCGGAAAGGGAGACTATCGGTCGGCATGGCAAGCGACCGAACAGGCGCTGGCGCTTCAGGAGATTCTCGATCGCCAGCGAAAGGCCGAGCACATTGCCGCGGCCCAGTTGGAATTTCAGATGCAGAAGCGCGAGCTGCAGACAAAACTGATTCAGCAGGAAAGTGATGACAACCGCCGGTTGGCGATTGTCGTGATCACGGCATCTGTTGTTCTGATCGCCTTCATGATTCTGCGACACCAGAGCAACAAGCGGGCGAATGCACTTCTTGCGGCGAAGAACGCGACGATACAACACCATCAGGAAGAACTCGAACGGAACGTTGCCGAGTTGGAACGCACCGAGGCCGAGCTTGACATCACGAATAAGACGCTGCAACAGAGCGTGCTCGAACGAACCTCCGAACTTCGGGCGACCAACGAAGAACTTCAGCGGCAGATCGATACGCGCAAGCAACTGGAACAGCAACTCATCCACGCGCAGAAGATGGAGAGCATCGGCACGCTTGCGGGAGGGATCGCGCACGACTTCAACAACATTCTCTCCATCGTCCTCGCGCACGCTTCGTTCCTCACTCCCGACAAGCCTGATCAGGTTCTGCAGCGCAAGGAAGCGATCACGGTTGCCACCGATCGCGCGGCGGCGCTTGTGCGTCAACTTCTGACATTTGCGAGAAAGACCGAAGCGGACGCCGAATGTGTTGAGGTGAACGAGATCCTCGAAGAGCTTCATCGGCTGTTGGTCGAAACGTTCCCGAAGATCATCAGCATTCAGCGCGAACTTGCCGACGGTTTGCCGTACATCGGCGGCGATAAATCACAAGTGCATCAGGCGCTGCTGAATCTGTGCGTCAACGCCCGCGACGCCATGCCCAACGGCGGATCGCTCACGCTGAGGACAACGCTCGTGGACGCGGAGCGCATCACCCACAAATTCCCCGATGCACGTTCCGAAAGCTACGTTCTCATTTCTGTGATCGACACGGGCATTGGGATGGACGAGAAAACGAAGCAGCGCATCTTTGAGCCGTTCTTTACGACGAAGGGAATCGGACGCGGAACAGGATTGGGGCTTTCCGTCACGTATGGCGTTGTGGTTGCGCATCGAGGGTTCATCGATGTGGAGAGCGCGCCCGGAGCGGGCACGGCATTCCACTTGTACATTCCGTGCCTCTCGCAAGGCCACGCTCTTCCCGCGCATGACATACCCGCGCTAGAACACTCGGTCGGCGGGTCGGAAACCATCCTCATTGTCGAGGATGAACCTGATCTCGCCTCGACGCTTGAGTTAGTGCTTGCTACAAACGGCTATCACGTTCTGACGGCGACAGACGGCCTGGAGGCAATCGAAATCTTTCGTGAGCGGGCTGATGGAATTGACCTCGTCATCTCCGACATCGGGTTGCCGAAGCTTGACGGGTGGGAAGCGTACAAAGCAATCAGAGCGATCGCTCCGCGCCAGCGCGTGATCTTTGCGAGCGGGTATTTCGATCCGGAGAAGCGATCCGAGATGATGGAGTTGGGGCTGAAGCATTTTGTGCCGAAGCCGTACCACGCGCAGAAGATATTGCACGAGATACGAGTTGCGCTTGATGATACGAAAGTTGCCAACAATCCCACTGCCTGAGGAAGGCGCAACAGACGCCTTCAGTGCGCGGCTCGAAGCGCAGCCGAAACCCGAGCCAAAGAAAAAATTACCGCTCTACCCTACGGGTCGTAGACGAGTCGTAGACCAAGACGCCAGTGTTCTTGAGAGAGGATCAGGGCTTTTCGGTCAGACCTCTGCCGTGTAGTTGCGCCGCAAGCTCGGCGCGCTGAAACTTCTGGCCCATCGAAACATTCATTGTATCTCCGCGTGCTACTGATCGTGCGACCCAGTTCCACGTAGTCTGTTCTTACCAAAAATCAATCCATAGAATTCCAAGAAATTCATGCTCACGGCAAATGAGCACAAAGAAGGAGTGTGTCAATGAAGAAGATATTCGGATTTGGCGAGGAGGTTCGTGGGTTCAGTATTCCCGTTTTGAACGAACGAGAGATTCGGGCCGCGGCAGGTCTGTTGTTCCTGGCATTGATCGTCTCATCAACGGTGCAGGCTCTTGTTGTGGTGGGATTCGTTGCGTACATTTTTCTCGCGGTCATCTTCTTCAACGACACGCTCAACGAAAAGCCGTTTGACTTGTTCGGGATTTCCGCTTCAGCACAATCCAAATAAGAGAGGAGCATTGCATGACCGATGGCGGCTGGATTCGAGAATTTCCCGCGGCGATCACTGTTTGCGACGCGCAGGGAACGATACTCGTGATGAATGAAAAAGCATGTAGTACGTTCGCGGATGATGGCGGCGAGAAATTGATCGGGACGAATGTGCGTGATTGCCATCCCGAGCCTGCGCGAACGAAATTGGCGGCGTTGTTCGAATCCGAGCAGCTGAATGTGTACACAATTGAAAAAGGCGGCGTCAAGAAGCTGATCTACCAATCGCCATGGTATGAGAATGGGAAGTACGCGGGGATCGTTGAACTCTCACTGCCGATACCAGAACACGTGCCGCACTTCGTGAGGGATGCGAAGCCTGTCACGGCAACTGGTGCAGCCATAGAGCCATGACAGAATCAGGATAACCGGCCGCGGTGTGTCGTTATGGCGCGAAAAGAGCTGCCGCCGCCTCCTTGCTTCTCCTCACTCTTTCATGTAACTTTTCGCGGCATCAAGAAAGGACAGGCCATGGCCTATTGGCTGCTCAAGACGGAACCTTCGACCTACTCGTTCTCAGATTTGCTGCGGGAAAAAAAAGCTACTTGGGACGGCGTGAGCAACAATCTCGCCCTGAAACATATTCGCTTGATGAAGAAAGGCGATCTCGCGTTCATCTACCATTCGGGCGATGAAAAGTCTGTCGTCGGCGTGGCCGAGGTCGTCTCCAATCCCTACCCCGATCCCAAACAGCGCGACGAGAAGCTCGCGGTCGTCGATCTGAAGCCGAAGGAGTCGCTGAAAACTCCTGTGCCGCTCGCGTCGGTGAAAGCGAAGAAAGAATTTGCGCAGTTCGAGCTTGTTCGCATGCCCCGCCTTTCCGTTATGCCGGTCTCGCCGGAACACTGGAAAACACTCGTCGCGATGTCGAAATAATTCTGTATGGAAATCATCTACGGTCTTCTCAAGGTTGCCTCCGTCTTCGCGCTCGTGTTTCTCAACGGCTTCTTTGTCGCGGCCGAGTTTGCCATCGTCAAAGTCCGCTCGACGCAGATCGAGCCGCTGATGAAAAGCGGCATGAAGCGGGCCCGGACCGCGCATCACGTCATCACTCATCTCGATGCATACCTTTCAGCAACGCAGCTCGGCATCACGTTGACGAGTTTGGGATTGGGCTGGATGGGCGAGCCGTTCGTTGGGCATTTGCTGCAACCGTTGTTCGTGCTTGTCGGCATCACGAACCCGGCAATCGTCGCCACGGTCGCGTTCAGCGTGGCGTTTGGCATCATCACGTTTCTGCATATCGTGCTCGGCGAGCTGGCGCCGAAGTCGCTCGCGATTCAGCGGGCGCTCAAAGTAACGCTGGGCATCGCGACTCCGTTGCACGGATTCTTCATTGTGTTCAAGCCGTTCATCTGGGCGTTGAATTCGACGGCGAATTTCTTTCTGCGATGGGTCGGGATTCAACCGGCGACAGAGGGCGAACTCGGGCATTCGGAGGAAGAGCTTCGCATCCTGCTGAGCAAAGGGAAATCCATCTCATCGACGGGCAGAACTATCTTGCTGCGGGCGATGGAGCTGCGTACGCGGACTGTTCGTGAGGTGATGGCGCCGCGAACGCAAATCGTCTTCCTCTCGACCGAGAAGAGTATCGAGGAGAACGTGAGCGTCGCGCTGGAGAATCAGTTCACCCGATACCCGCTCTGCGAGAAGGATGTCGATAACATTATCGGCATGATTCATCTGAAGGATCTGTTCAAGATGAAGGATGCGCACGGCGATGGCGCGCAACTCATGGAGATCAAGCGCGACGTATTGTTCGTCCCCGAAACAACGTCGCTCGAGCGGATACTGAATACGTTCCTCGCCAAAAAGATCCTGATGGCAATTGCCGTGGATGAATATGGAGGGACTGCCGGACTCATCACGCTGGAGAACGTGCTGGAAGAATTGGTCGGGGAGATCCGCGATGAGTTCGACGTCGAGCCGCTGATGGTGCAGAAAGTTCATGAGAACGAGTATCTCGTGGATGGGACGATGCCGCTGCACGACTTTGCACGAATGTTCGACATTGTTCCCGACACGAAAGACGTGGTGACGCTGAGCGGCTACGCCGTGCACTTGCTTGGTCGCGTGCCGGAGAAAGGCGCTTCGCTGCAAATTGCTCAGTGGGCCGGATCTGTCGAATCGGTTGACGGTAAGAAAGTGAAACAACTGCGTATGAAGAAAGTAGGGAGCCGGTGAAACCAATGCGGGACTTTGCGATGAAGATGCTGACGCTGATCGTGCTGTGCTGCGCGTTCGTAGCGCACGCGTCTGCTCAATATTATGAGCGATCGTACGAGCAGACCGAGAATCGGTTTGTTCATGTCGGATTTTGGAAGAAGGATTTTGCGGCGCGCTCGTCCAACTCGCTTCCCGATTCGTTGCGCATCGGCTACGACCGCATTCTCCCGACGATCGGGTTCCGGCAAGGCCTGCTCGACATTACGTTCGGCTACGCACGCTTCTCGCTACGCGGCGAAGACAAGACCACCATCGTCGTCACGGCAACAATCGGAAATGAATTTCCTCTCACATTCTCTCCCACCCAGGCGCTTCTCCTTCCGCTCATGATCTCAAGCGACTACACGCGCGCCGATAATAGCGGCGGCGACAGAGAAGCGTTCAACATCGGCAGCGTCGGGTTTGGCGCTGGATTGAAGTATCGCATCATGTCGGGGGCATTTGAATTCGCGTTGAGCGCGTCGGAAGTCGCGCACTGGAGTCTCGAAGGATTCAGCACCGGCAGCGGATTCTCTCCCGCCACGCTCGCCGAAGCGCAGTTTGTGTTCAGAGAAGTTGCCGGACTCGATGGCATCACGCTCGGCTACCGATTCCGCTATCAATCATGGAACATGAACAATGACAAGTACGACTACAACTCGCTTTCGCACGGCGCGTATCTCGGAGTGATGTTCTAACATGAAGGCCCAAGTCCTCGAGTCGAAGGCTTCTCCATTCGTTCTCAAAGATGTGCCGATGCCAATCGTGAACGCCGGCGATGTACTCGTGCGACTCAAAGCCTCAGCGATGAACCATCGCGATCTCTACATCCGACAGGGAACATATCCGCGAACAAACTATCCCATCATCATCGGCTCCGATGGTTCGGGGGTTGTAGAAGACGTTGCCGCGTCCGTCAGTCGCTCGCTCATCGGCAGCAGCGTCGTCATCAATCCGGGACACAACTGGGGAACGAATCCCAACGCGCAGCAGCGAGAATTCAAGATACTCGGCTTGCCCGATAACGGCACGCTCGCGGAGTACATCGCCGTTCCCGCAAAATACATCTTGCCGAAACCCGAGTACATGAGCTTTGAAGAAGCCTCCGCGCTTATGCTCGTCGGAGTTACGGCGTACCGTGCGCTCTTCACGCGCGGTAGTGTGCAGCGAGGAGAGTCCGTTCTCATCACCGGCATCGGCGGAGGCGTCGCGTTGACAGCACTGCAGTTTGCGCTTGCGGCGGAAGCAAAAGTGTTTGTCACGTCCGGTTCCGACGCGAAGATTGAGAAAGCAATGTTGCTCGGCGCGGCCGGAGGCGTGAACTACAAGTCAGCGCCCTGGGCAATTGATCTCGCAAAACTCTCGAACGGCTTCGATCTGATTGTTGACGGCGCGGCCGGCGCTGAGTTCGGCAAGCTGCTGGATGTCGCTTCGCCCGGCGGTCGCGTTGTCGTGTATGGATCGGTGCAGGGAAAAATTCAGAACGCCGAGGCTGCGCGAATCTACTGGAAGCAGCTTTCGATTCTCGGCTCGACGATGGGTACGGAAGAAGAGTGTGCGGCGATGCTCGCGTTCGCGGAAGCGCATCGGGTGAAGCCGATCATCGATTCCGTGTTTCGTTTCGAAGACGCGGACGCGGCGATGAAACGAATGGAAAGCGGCGAGCAGTTCGGAAAGATTGTTCTGCGCAACGATCAATAACAGAGACGGCTCTGGACCCACAGAGCCAATCCGCTCTCTCGATCAGATGAGTTCGTTGATGTGTTGTCCCGCCTCGACAGTGATTTGTCCGTCGCCGTTCTGATCGTATCCTTGCGGCATCGGCGGCGGCCCCATTGCCTTCATCTTCTCTTCCATCTTTGCTATGAAGGTGTTGTGCTCCTCTTCGTCGATCACGGCGTCGCCGTTCGTGTCGATTTCTTTCATCAGCTCTTCCGCGCTCGGGCCTTTGCCGTGTTGCTTCTGCACTGCGCTCAGCTCGCTCGCGTCGATCGTGCCGTCGCTGTTCGAGTCGAGTCGCGTGAACATTTCCTTCTGTCGCTCTTGAAGCGAGGCGGTCATGAACTGATTGCCGCCGCCTGATACTGATCCGATCATACTACCCTCCGATTGTTTGTTGAGATGTTGTGAACGAGGTCGCTGACCTCGCATCCTATCTATCGGAAGATAGCCGGCGATCTTCTGCCAGTTAACAAAGATTTGACATCGTTAACAACTGGGGTTTGCTCTTCCTTCTTTATCCACGAAGTTCACGCCTGCCTGCCCGCCGCTTTGCGCCGGCAGGCGGGCGTGCCGTAATCCCGACTCGTCGGGAGCGTGCAGGCACGAAGGAACACGAAGAAGTCATTTGATTTGCATCAGAAGAACCTCCGTGCATCTTGTTATCGGTCGGGGTGTGATCAGTGACGGTCGAGGACACACGCTTACGCGACAAACTTGTACCCGAACCCGTGAACGGTGAGAATGTATTTGGGGAATTTCGGATTGTCTTCCAACTTCTGCCGCAGCCACGTGACATGCGTATCGATTGTGCGTGTCGCGGGCATCGAATCGTAGCCCCACACATTGTTCAGGATGGTCTCGCGTGAAAGCGCAACGCCGCGATGTTCGACAAAGTAGCGGAGCAGCTGAAACTCCCGCGCCGAAAGCTCCAGCGCCTTTCTGTTCTTTGTCACTTCCATCGTCTTGAAGTTGAGCACGAAGTCGCCAAACTCGTACGACTCCGGCGTTGCAACAGGCGCTGCGGCATACGCGGGCCGTCGCAACAGCGACTCGATGCGCGCGAGAAGCTCAAGCATCTCAAACGGCTTCGTCAGATAATCATCCGCTCCCAGTTTCAACCCGACGACCTTCTCGTTCACTTGCCCGCGAGCAGTGAGCATCAGCGTGGGCGTGGTAATGCCCTGCTGGCGCAAATCGCGAATGACGTCGAACCCGCTCTTCTGCGGCAGCATCACATCCAACAGAATCACATCAAACTTACCTTCCTTTGCGAGACGTTCACCCTGAGCGCCGTCGCCCGCGTGCGTGACACGATATCCTTCATTCTTCAATCGATCCGTCAATGTCAACACGAGTCCCGCTTCATCTTCGACAAGAAGCACTCGTTTGCCGATAATTGTCATGCCTGTTCTCCGTTCTGCATGGCGGGAAATTGCAGCGTGAATTCCGTGCCGCTATTCAGCGTGCTGCTTACCGCGATCGATCCGCCATGTGCTTCGATGATATGTTTGGTGATGGCAAGCCCGAGACCGCTTCCCTGAATTTGCGCATCACGCGCATTCGCTCCGCGCTGGAATGCGTGAAAAATCCGCGACAGATCTTCCTGCGGAATGCCGATGCCTGTATCCCTCACGACAACTTCGACTATCCATCCGACGTTATTCTGTTTCGCGTGCGCTGAAATGCCGATCCACTTTTTGTCGCCGCTGTACTTGATGGCGTTGGCGATCAGGTTCTCGAAAACGGAATGCAACGCCTCGGCATTGCCGCGAATCGGCGGCAGCGCAGGATCGATGGACGATTCGATCACAAGATCCGCGTCGTGCAATCGCGCTTTCGTTCGGCGGATCGTTTCTTCGATCAGCGCAGGCAGATCCGTAGGATGAAGCTCGTACGTTTGTCTGCCCGATTGGATGCCCGCGTACGCGAGAGCGTTCTCGACCATCTCGGAAAGTCGGATCACTTCATGCTTGATCACTTTGCCGTATTGCTGCGTGCGATCGTTGTCCTGAACAACGCCGTCGGCAAGATTCTCGCCGGCAGACTTCAACACAGCCAGCGGCGTGCGCAGTTCATGCGACACGCCGGCAACAAACTCCAGCTGCTGCTGCGCGAGTCGCTGCGCCCTCACCGCCGAGATCACAAGGAACACGATGCTGCCGCCCAGAACCAGCAGAATGCCGAAGCTGATGCCGAGATTTCTCCACCGATTTCTATCGACAGCCTCTTGCAACGAGCCGACGCGATGCTTGACATGAAGTGTGTAGAGTGAAGGACGAAAGCGGAATCGGTCTCCATTCGGCGGCGACCCGCGCATGATGAGCAGTTCGCGATTCTCGCCCGGCCTTCCAAATCCTCTTGGCGGAGGCGCGTCATCGGGTCGGCGTCGGCCCTCGAAAGCAATATTCGGCGGACGATCGCCGCGCAATTCGCCGATCGGAAAATCGGGAATCGTCAGAAAGGGAATCCTCATGTCCGCCTTTTCGAACGACGTTGGTTGCGGCGACTCTGTTTCCGAGAAGAAAACTTCCCCTTCTTTGCCGGTGATGAGAAGATCGTAGTCGAGCCGGCCGTCGTACACAAAATGCGATTGCACAAGCTCGGGCAGATACGACGAGAGGATGTAATCCTTGTCGAGCGAGACCAGCGCGCATCGCTCAGTACCGACGATGGGAATTGCCAGCGCGGAAAGATCTTTCAGGAGCAGTGCAGAACCGTTTTCGGTAATCCGAATCAGGACGCCACGCGTGCGATCGGGAAACGGCGTTATCGCAATGTTATCACCGACAAGCTGCGGATGCAATGATCGTGAACTCCAGCGCTCGAGTCGCGCATGAATATCATGCAACACTGCGTCATCTGATCCTGCGAGCGGATATCCGACAACTCTGAGAATCTCAAGCACCTCCTGATCAAAATCAAAAGAGAACCGAAACGCCGCGCTGCGCACGGTGTTCTGCATCCGATGGTATTCTTCCTCGCTCAATTGTCCGACCCATGTGTATTGGAGGTACGCTAACAACGGGACTATCAACAAGAGAGCGACAACCGCAAGCCGGGCAGCAGGATGGTATGGAGTTTTAAACTTCATGACATGCTTCAGGTCTAATATACGCACAGAAGCGTTCAACTCCGTCGCGGCTTAACATCTTTAACAAAGAGTTGTCAAAGTTTGCATGCATTTAGCTGCATCTTAACTCATGCGCCCTACGAATGTCGTATGTTGAATCCTGAATCAGCAACAACATCAACAAACAGAAAACTTCTTCGCCATGAAACTCAATGATCCTTTGTTCATCGCGCTTGTCAACGCGCTGATTGCTGCACTCCTGGCGCTCAACGGATGCGCCGGAAGCGTTGAGCTGATAAACGCGCACCGAACTATAGTCGTCGATGGCGACAACTCCGAGTGGGCGAACATTCCGGGCCACGCGGAGAACAACAAGCTGAACGTGAGTGCATGCACCGACGATGAGTTCCTCTATGTCTGTCTTTCATCGTCTGACCGCGCGACGAAGATGGGTATCATGCGCGCAGGGCTGATGGTGTGGATTGACCGGGAGGGAGGGAAAGGCAAAACGTTTGGCATCAATTTCCCGTTCGGCGGCATGCGCGCTGATCCCCCGATGATGCGCGACGGTGATCCGAATGGCGGGCTGGGTGGCGAGTCAAACGGCGAGCCGAACGGCGAAATGCAGCACACAATTGAATCACAGATGAACGAGCTTGACATTGTTGGTCCGGGGAAGAAGGATCGCTACCGCGTTTCAACAGCAAATACCGGCGGCATTCAGGCGAAGATTGGGCGCGTCGGAAAAGAGACGATGGTGTATGAGCTGCGCGTGCCGCTGAAAAAAACATCGCAGCGTCCGCGCGCAGTCGAAGCAATCGACGGTAAGAATATCGGCATCGGTTTCGAGACCGGAGAACTCTCCGCGCCGCAATCTCCGCGAAGAGGAGGGTTCGGCGATGGACCGGGAGATGGTGGGAAACCCGGAGATGGTATGCCGCCCCACGGTGGCGGCGGGCCTCCACGCGGCGGTGGACGACCAGGCGGCATGCCCTCTGGAGTTGGCGGTAGGCCGGAGTCGATTGATCTCTGGACGGTGCTCGTAGCGAGCAACAATTGACAAACACAAACACAGGGTGAGTGTGATGATGATGGTGATGGTGGTGTGCACAGGTTGGACCACGACCTCGATTGCCTCCCCTGTGTTTGCCAAAACTTTGAATCTGAAAAATGAAAAAGAAGCTGATGATCATCGGCGTGGTTCTTCTCCTCATCAGCGCCGGATGGTTTGTGTTTGGCGCGAGAGGAGATGGACCAGCGCAGTCGTCCGCTGTTATGCAGCGAGTTGAAGAGATTGTGCGCGGCAGTTTGAGTCTGACAGTCTCTGCGAACGGCGCGATTCAGCCGATCAACAAGGTCGAAGTGAAGTCGAAAGGGAGCGGACAGATTGTGGAGTTGAATTTTCAGGAAGGACAGTCGGTGAGCAAAGGAGACTTGTTGTTGCTTCTCGATCAGACGACGACACGCAACGATTACAATCAGGCTGCCGCCGATCTCGAACTGCAGCAAGCGACAGTCGAGCAGCAGGAAAACAACTTCACGCGCGTGGCCGAGCTTTTCAGGAAGAACATGGTGTCGCAGCAAGAACTCGATCAGGCGAAGGTGGCACGGGTGAGCGCGAAGTCGCAGTTGGTGAAAGCGAAAGCTGCGCTCTCCTCCGCGGCAGAAAGGCTTCGCGATACGCGCATCGTCGCGGCTGTGTCGGGACTGATTCTTTCAAAAAGCGTCGAGGTTGGTCAGATCATCTCGTCCGGCGTCTCGAACGTCGGCGGCGGAACTCTCATCGCGACAATCGCCGACATGGCAGAAGTTGATGTGCAGACCAACATTGACGAAGTCGATATCGGCAAGATTTCCGTCGGCCAGAATGCGCAGATTGTTGCCGACGCGTATCCCGACGACAAGTTCACTGGTCGCATTGAGCGCATCGCTCCGCTCGGCTCAACAACGCAGAATGTGACAACGTTCAGTGTGATTGTTCGTGTGAAGAACATGAACGGCAAACTGAAAGCGGGCATGAGCGCATCGGTGGACATCGCGATCTTTGATCGATCGAATGTGCTTCTGATTCCCAACGATGCCTTGATGGATCTTGACAGCGATGAAGGGAAGCAGTTGCTGGCAGATATGCAGAATACGGATGCTCAGCGTGGTGGCTCTGATGGCTCAGCACCACCGGATGTACGTACAGCGGACAATTCAAAAAAAAGAGAAGACCCATTGTCCGCGCCGCCACGTGACGTCCGTTTTGAACAACCGCCGCCCAGAACGCGTGCCGGTTCTCCAGAGGACGAGGTTGTCCGCAAGAAGATCATGGACGAGTTCGAAGCGCGCATGAAGAGAATGACGCTGGAAGAACGGGAACGAATGAAGCGACTTCCACCGCCTTCTCCACCTCTGGGCATGCGGCCAGCGATAAGCAAGCCATCGAAGCTCGACACATCAACATCGAAACTGAAAATTGTTCTCATCGAGAACGGCGACAAAGTACGCCCGCGGCTCATTCGTATCGGTCTCTCCAACTACGATTACACCGAAGTGCTGAGCGGCGCCGAAGAGGGATAACAAGTCCAGGTGACGACAGTGTCGCGCGCCAAGCAATCATCCGACGAGATGAGTCAGCGATTCAAAGCGGCGAGAACCTCAAGCGGCATAACCGGCGGTGGACCGCCGCCTCCGCCATAAGGTGAAGTCATGAACGTAGAAGAAAGTCTTCGATCGGCATTGCAGGCGCTTGCGGCGAACAAGCTGCGCGCGCTGCTCACCATGCTCGGCATCATCATCGGCGTTGCGTCGGTGATCACGATGCTCGCGATTGGGGAAGGCGCGCAGAAGTCGGTGACGGATCGTATTCAAGCGCTGGGCTCGAATCTGCTGATGATTTCTCCTGGCGTGCAGCGCGGGGCAGGCACATTCGTGATGATGGGCGGAACAAGTGTGAAGCTGAAAAACAGCGACGCCAATGCCCTGCGGCAGAAAGTCGTGAACGTCGATGCGGTGACGGAAGAACTGAGCAGGCAGGCGCAGGTGAAGTTCGAAAACCGAAACTGGAATACGCGCGTCGTCGGAACCGTTCCTTCCTACGAGCATGTCCGGAATGTGAAGGTTGTGTCGGGAAGATATTTTACGAACTCAGAAGAACGCGGAGTCGCGAAAGTCTGTTTGCTCGGCCCAACCGTCGTTGAGCAGCTCTTCCCGTCGAGCAGTCCGCTGGGGAAATCGATTCGCATCGCGGGGCAATTGTTCAGCGTCATCGGCGTGCTGGAGTCGAAGGGACAGAGCGGCTTCATGAATTCTGACGATCAGGTTCTCGTTCCGCTTGCGACAGCGCAACGACGCCTCTTCGGCGTTGAGTATCTTTCGCAAATCACGGTCAAGACGGTGAACGATCAAGTCATGACGGAAGCCATGTACGAAATCGAGCGAACGCTTCGCCGCGAACACAAGCTCCGCACGGATCAGGACAATGATTTCACCATCCGCAATCAGTCGGACATTCTCACAACATTTCAGGAGACGCAGCAGACCTTCACGTATCTGCTCGCGGGCATTGCCGCGGTGTCGCTGCTTGTTGGCGGCATCGGCATCATGAACATCATGATTGTGTCGGTGACGGAACGGACGAAGGAAATTGGCATCAGGAAAGCTGTCGGCGCGAGAAGGGCGGACATCATGTCTCAGTTTCTCATCGAGTCTATTGTGATCAGCGTTTCAGGAGGATGTGTCGGCATCCTGAGCGGCATCGCCGCTGCCATAATTCTCTCGTCGTATGGAAGCCTCGCGACTGTGATCTCGCTTGATTCGATTGTGATGAGTTTCGGATTTGCATCGTGTGTGGGAGTTGCTTTCGGCGTCTATCCTGCGTGGAAAGCTGCTGAACAAGGTGTGATTGAAGCGCTGCGGTATGAATAGGTACTTCACTCTAAATGGGGATGAGGTCTCATGAGATGGAAGACAACAGTCACAATAATCTGAAAGGATAGAGACATGAAACCACGAACACGAAACCTGATTATCATCTGGTTATTATTGACAGGTCTGCCCTGTCTTCTTCTGGCACAGACTGACACCACGTACAAGATTGTTGATACCGGACAGATTCTGTGTTATGACACCCTCATCGTGATACCATCACCTTCACCGGGGCAGCCCTATTATGGGCAAGATGCTAACTACACGGGGAACGCACCATCCTATGTCAATAATGGCAATGGCACAGTGACCGACCGGGTCACCGGATTGATGTGGCAGAAAAGTCCGGATAGAAACGGCAACGGGGTAATCAACTATTCAGACAAGCTGTACTACCAGCAAGCCCTGGACTCGGCAGCGGCGTGTAGAACGGGAGGGTATACCGACTGGCGGTTACCAACAATCAAGGAGCTTTACTCCCTTATCATGTATTATGGAACTGAGCCAAGTCCTGATGCTACATCAACAGATAGTCTTGTTCCGTTTATCGACACCACCTACTTTAATTTTGGCTACGGTGATCTGAGTGCAAGTGAACGA
>JACRFA010000005.1 GCA_016218065.1 Ignavibacteriota bacterium
AGGCGGAGTGTGGCAAGACGTGCACGGCGCTGGCGCTCAACGAAGTGATCCTAAGACGGGAGACCCCAGCCGCTTTCCGCAAGGACGTGGCCCTCAAGGAGATGCTATTCGCATCTACAATGACGTCCGATTGGTTCGAGGGGGAAATGTCACAACTGATGTACGTCAATCCGGCTCGATGGTCACGCCGGACAATTTTGCCCTGCAACAGAACTATCCGAATCCGTTTAATCCGACAACCATCATTACGTATCAATTGCCGAAATCCTCGTTTGTAACACTGCAACTCTTCGACCTCCTCGGCAGGGAAATCCGCGTACTGGTTGACGGTATGAGAGAGGCAGGATTCCATGAAGTATCTCTCGACGCCTCCCGCCTAGCGAGTGGCACGTATTTCTATCGTTTACAAGCGGGCTCGTTCATCGAAACGAAGAAACTCGTCCTGCTCCGTTGACGGGCAACTGCAGTTAACACCATGGCCACGGCGGTAAGGCTGTCATTGGGCTAAGTTGTTAAAAAAGTTCAACATTCATCAACCCAAAACAAAAAGAGGTGCAACATGAAATTCCGAATTCCCCTCCTCACGCTCGTCGTGTCGTTGGCAATGACAGCAATGCTGTTCGCTCAACCGCCGGGCGCTCCCGGACGCGGACCCGGCATGGGACCCCGATTGACGCCGCTGGAACGAGCCGAACAACTGAAAGCGGACTTGAATCTCACAGACGAGCAAGCCGCGAAAGTGAAGGCAGTGTTAGAAGAGCAGGACAAAGCGATGAAGAAGAAGATGGAGCAAGCGGAAGACGATCGCGCGGCTATGCGCGATGCGATGCTGAAGATGCGACAGGACACCGACAAGAAGATCAGCGAGTTGCTGAATGCCGAGCAGAAGAAAAAGTTCGAGCAGATACAAAAGGATCGGCGCAAGAGATTCGAAGAACGACGGCGTGAAGACTAATGAAAATGATCCACGAAGAGCACGAATGTGCACGAAGATCGTTTTAATGCGAGTCCAAATCCAACTCTTAGCGTTCCTTCATGCCTGCACGCCAGAGTGCCTGGCCGTCCCTGCCGGCAGGCACGGCGGCAGGCGGGCAGCAGGCGTGTGGGATAACGAAACAGGGCGAAGTTACCATAAATATGGTATTGTCCTTTGTGAATTGCAGAAGCATATTTGAAAGCAGTGTTCTGCTTCTGCGTTCCTCGATGAGCATCATTGATTCGAAAAACTGAAGACAGCTCCACATGAATTCACTTGCATGGCGTGTTGGCCCGATCGTCGTGATCGGGATTGTTGGTGCGATACTGCTCGCGCTTCCTGTGCGTATTCCGTACTCGGTGACGGTGCCGGGAAAAGTTCTTTGCGCGCAGGAGATAGTGATTACATTGAGCACCGACGGCGGCATCGTGTCCTCGGTGATCAATCGAACGACCGGGCTGACGCAGCACTATGCTGCCGCGCAGTTTACGCGCGGCGACGCGATGCAGTTTGCTCCTCACCGGAAGATCGCGGTTGGCTCGACAGTTCATCGAGGCGACACGATTGGAGTCGTGCAGTCGAGTGAGAACGATCGCGAGCTGGAGCGACTGCGTGGAGAGTTGGACGGAGCGGTTGCGACGCTTGCCACAACAGTTACCGGCGAGAAGCAATCCATCGTCGATGAAGCGCGGCAGCAGGTGGAGTATGCGCGCACTCGCGCCGAGGAGTTGAAGTCGGTGCTCGCTCGCAGCAAGCTTTTGTACGAGAAGGGTTTGACTGCGCAGCAGGAGTATGAGCTTGCTGACCGGCGCGCTTCAATTGCGCACATCGATGTCTCAATTGCAGAGTCGCGTCTCACGTCAGTCTCAACGGGCGCGAAAAAGGAGCAGGCAGAACTCGTGCGGTCGCAGATCAAGTCGTTGCAGCGCGAAATTGCAGTGCTCGAAAGTCGGAAACGCAGTTACAGTCTGCTCTCTCCGCTCTCGGGCGTCGTCATGCAGGTGGGCGCGGCTGATACGCTGCTCGTCGTTTCGGACACGACGGACTATGTTGTGGTGATGCCGGTGCCGTTGCGTGAGCGGCAGAGCGTTGGCTCTGCGCGACACGTGTCGCTTTCTGCGTCTGAAGTTGACGCAATCCCTCCTGCAATCATGATTGGTGTTGACAAGACTATCCACATGCTGAATGGACAGCAAGTGGTTCTGGCAACCGCGCAACTGGAGAAATCCGGCGGCGAGTTGCTGCATGGTTTGTTGGCTCGCTGTTCCATCGAGTGCCCGTCACTCGCAGCGAGCGAGTATGTAAACCGAAAAGTGCATTCGCTCGTGCGTTGAACGCTGACGCACGTTTTTGTTTAGGGTCAGGCATGCGATTAGAATACAAGTACATCATCCCCGTTCATCTGCTCGATGAGGTGCGACGGGACATTCTCCCCTGGGTCACGCCGGATGCGTTTGCATCGAGATGCGACGAGCATCAGTACACCGTCCGCAGCATTTACCTCGACACGCCGCGCTTTGATGTGTATCGCGAAAAAGTTGAAGGGTTCAAAGTGCGGAAGAAGATTCGCGTCCGCTCCTACGATCTTCTTCATGACAACAGCATTGCATTTCTGGAGATCAAACGAAAGAACGAACAGCGCGGCACGAAGCATCGCGCGATGCTGCGGTTCGCCGATCTTCCGGAGTTGATGCAGACCGGCGGCGTTGAGCAGTTCATTCTTGCAGGTCAGGATCTTGCGGTATCACGCGAGAGTGCGCGGCGATTCATGTTTCATGTCGTCAGCGCATCCATGAGGCCTGCCGCTCTCGTGACGTACGAGCGTGAGGCGTACGAGAGTCGCATGAACCCCTCGCTGCGCATCACGTTCGACAAACATCTCCGCTATAGACCTTCTCCCGCATGGAGCAACTTATTCGACGAACAGGGCCTTCGCCATCTCGCGCCGCGCATGTTCATTCTCGAAATAAAATTCAATCACGGATTCGCGCCGTGGCTGCAGTCTGTCATCGTGAAGCACAATCTTGTGCGGACGAGTGTCTCGAAGTATGGCGCGTGCATCGCTGCATGCTATGAGTTGAAGTCCATGCTGCCCAAACGCTTGATCGACCGGTCGCCGATGAAAGCGCATACACGAATGGAGGTCATCGCCTGATGCTGCAGTACTTTCAAGGAATCACCGTGTCTGCGCTGACCGTCGGCGATTTTGTGGCGAACCTTCTCGTCGCTTGTCTTTGCGGACTTCTGCAGGTCGCGTTCTATCGCTTTGCGTACAGGGGTCCGGGCTACTCCGTTTCGTTTCTGAATTCGCTCGTCCTGCTCGCAATGATCACCGCCATGGTGATCATGGTGATCGGCGACAGCTTAGCCCGCGCATTCGGACTTGTGGGCGCGATGTCCATCATCCGTTTTCGAACGGCCGTCAAGGAAGTGATGGACATCGTGCACATCTTTCTTGCGCTTGCCATCGGCATGACGGCTGGCGTGGGAATGCACGCTGCCGCACTGTTCGGCACGCTGTTGCTCGGAGTAGTCTATGTCGCGCTCGTGCGTAACAACGTCCTGACCTCGTCACACGATCAGTACGTCATCCAATTTGCGTACAACGCTCCGCCGCAACAGACGAACGGGCACGATTTGCCGTATCTCTCGAGCCTGCAAAAATTTTGTCGCTACTCGAAGTTGGTGAACGTGAAATCGGTTGGTGAAGGGGATGTGGTCGAGATGTCGTATCACATCAAACCAAAACAGAAAGAAGGCGTCTCGGGTCTGCTCAAGGAGTTGAAAGACATGCCTGGCGTCCGATCGGTGGTGGTGTTCAGCGATGAAGAACAGTTTTAACTTTGTTTTCACATTCTGAACGCAGTCCCGATGCATAACAGTGTTGAACTCAAAGTGAAATCATGAAAACGTCTCTTGTCATTATTGGAATTCTCGCACTCGTATTCTGTGTGCAACCTGCGCGCAGCCAGAATCCCGGCGACAGCATCTTTGCGGGCATTCAGGTTCATACAATCAATCTTCGCTTTCCACAAGCACGCTACTGGGATTCGCTGACGACATACTACAGTCAGGGGAACGAACAGTATATGGTTGTGCAGGCGATCATCAACGGCGTTGTGTACGACAGCATTGGTGTGCGACTCAAGGGAAACGCATCGTACACTCATCCCAACAACAAGAAGCCGTTCCGATTGAGTTTCGATCAGTATCGCAGCGACTTGCGCTGGAATGGTTTGAAGGGCGTGCATCTGAACAACTGCTGGGGCGACCCGACATTCATGCGCGAGAAGATTCATCTCGACTTCTGCCGCGACGCGGGCGTGATCGCGCCGCGCGGAAATTTCGTACAGCTCTCTATCAATGACACGTTGTTTGCGTTCTACTCGCTCGTCGAACATGTTGACAAGAGATTCCTCGGCTCGCATTACGCCGACGACGAGGGAGATCTGTTCAAAGCAGTCGATGGCTTTGGCGGAGGAACGCCTGTGCTCTCTGACTTTACCTGGCTCGGCAGCGATTCAACGTTGTATCTCCCCAACTACGAATTGAAGACGGATGGATCGACGACCGCATGGAGAAAGCTCGTCACGCTCATCGACACGCTGAATCACAGCGCGACGCCGGAGACATCGCTGCCGCTCACGATCGATCTGCCGCCGCTCTATCGCGCTGTCGCGACAGACAATCTCTTCGCGAGTCTCGATTCATACATCAACAGCGGACGGAATTTCTATTTCTACTTTCGCCCGCTGACGGGGAAGATGGAATGGATCGTTTGGGATGCCGGACTCAGCTTCGGCGCGTACACCGGAGGCGTTTCCGGCATGACGAGTTTGAGTCTTACGTATGTGGTCGGCGCTTCGACGCGGCCGCTCGTCGGCAAGATCATGACGACGCCTGCGCTGAAGAACGCGTACCTGCGGACGTACTGTTCGCTCTACAAAGGATACTTCTCGTCGGCGCAGTTGTTTCCGCATATCGACAGCATCGCCAACATCATTCGTCCGTATGTCACTGCCGATCCGCGCAAGATGTACACCGTGCAGCAGTTCGAGACGAACATCGTCAGCGACATCAACGCGAGCGGCGGCGGCGGAACGCTGAAGCCAGGATTGAAGGCGTTCATCAACGCACGGCAAACAAACGTGCAGAACCAACTCACAGCGCTGGGCATATCGTGCGAGCAGCCGCTGACCGCGGGCGATGTTGTGATCAACGAGTTCATGGCGCAGAATGATTCGATTCTCGATCCGGCGGGCGAGGCTGAGGATTGGATTGAGCTGTTCAATAATACTTCCGATACACTCAACCTGAACAGCGCGTATCTCTCCGACGATGCCGCGCAGCCGGCGAAGTGGCAATTCCCCGCAGGCACGACTATCAATCCTCATGGCTATCTGATTGTCTGGGCTGATGAAGACAGCGGACAGGCGGGACTTCATGCAAACTTCAAACTCTCGGCGAACGGCGAGCATCTGCGACTCTCGAACTTCGATCTGAGCGTTGTTGACTCGCTGACGTTCGGTCTGCAAACTGCGAATCGTTCGATGGCGCGCATTCCGAACGGAACGGGATCGTTTGTTCAGGGGAGACCGACATTCAACGCCAACAATGGCAGCAGCGTCGTCATCAATCCGCACGATGTCGTCATCAATGAGTTCATGGCGCAGAACGATTCGATTCCGGATCCCGCTGGCGAGTTCGAAGATTGGATTGAGTTGTACAACAACACGTCGCAGGCAATTGCTCTCGGCGGCATGTATCTTTCCGATGCGTACAGCCAACCAACAAAGTGGCAATTCCCGTCGGGCACAACCATCGGCGCGAACAGCTACGTGATAGTCTGGGCAGATGAAGACAGCGGCCAAGCCGGCGTTCATGCAAACTTCAAACTTTCGTTGAGCGGCGAACAGTTGATGCTCTCGCGCAGCGATCTCACCATTCTCGACTCGACAACATTCGGCCAGCAAATTGCCAATCGTTCGATGGCGCGCATACCGAACGGCGCGGGCGCATTTGTGCAAGGCAACCACACGTTCAACGCAAACAACAGCGGCAACGCGCTCGCGCCGATGGCTGTCGTCATCAATGAGTTCATGGCCGACAATGATTCGATTCCCGATCCCGCGGGCGAGACGGATGACTGGATTGAGCTCTACAATAATACGACTCGCACAATCGATCTCGGCGGGCTTTATCTCTCAGACAATTTCGCTGCGCCAACCAAATGGCGATTCCCGGCGGGCGCAACAATCGCGCCGAACGGCTACGTGATTGTGTGGGCGGATCAGGATACGGGGCAAGCGGGCCTGCACGCGATGTTTGCGCTCTCGGCTTCGGGTGAGCGCATCATTCTGTCGAATCCCGATCTGACTGTCGTGGATTCGCTGACGTACGCCGTGCAGATCACGAATCGATCAATGTCGCGTATCCCGAATGGCACAGGCTCGTTCGTGCAGACGATCGTGACGTTCAATGGGCTGAATGGAACGACCGGAGTGGAGGAACAACCAAATGTTCCGACGCAGTATGGGCTGGAGCAGAACTATCCGAATCCGTTTAACCCGACGACGAGCATCGGGTTCGGGGTTCGGGGTTTGGGGTTTGTGAGTTTGAAGGTCTATGATCTTCTCGGTCGCGAGGTTGCCACGTTGGTGAACGAGATGAAAAACCCGGGAACGTATTCCGTGCAATGGAACGCGACAGGCATCGCGTCGGGCGTGTACCTCTATCGCCTCGAGGCTGGCGGTTTCGTGCAGACGAAGAAGCTCGTGGTGTTACGATGACGTGAATCCAGATAGTGATGTCTTGTTCCGGTCAACACTCCCGACGAGCGTGTTATCGACGACTCGTCGAGATTCTTCGGCATCGAAAGGCGTGCCTCAGAATTTCTGAACAACTTGCATACAGGATCAAACAATGAAAAAGGAACTCTTGCTCATCTGGTCATGCATGGCGCTCGCGCATCATGCATTCTCACAACAGTGGTTCTGGCAGAATCCTTTGCCGCAGGGAAACACGCTCTACTCCCTGAAGACCATGAGTACAACTGCAGCCTATGCTGTTGGTGATGGCGGAACAATTCTCAAAACGACGAACGGTGGAACGACATGGCTGAACCAAACCAGCGGCACCTCACTACTGCTGCAATCCCTCTCCGTGTACGATGCCAGTACGATGTACGCCGTGGGAGATGGCGGCACAATTCTAAAGACGGAGAACGGCGGAACGAACTGGACGACGCAGACGAGCGGAGTGATTGATTGGCTCTACGCGATTCAGTGTGTGAATGCGAGTACGGCGTTTGCCGTTGGTGACGGAGGCGCGATCCTAAAAACGACAAGCGGCGGAACCAACTGGACTTCACAGACAAGCGGAACGACGAACGGACTCTACGCAGTAACAACGATTGATGCAAACACTGCGTTCGTCGTCGGTGTGTCGGGTACGATTCTCAAAACGACCAACGGCGGAACGAATTGGACGAGTCAAACGAGCGGTACGAGCAACGGTCTGTATGCTGTCTGGTTCACAAACGCGAATGTTGGCTACGCAGCGGGCAACGGCGGCACGATTCTTAAGACAACCAACGGCGGCACGAACTGGACGAGCCAAGCGAGCGGCGTGCTCAGTTGGCTTCAGTCGCTC
>JACRFA010000111.1 GCA_016218065.1 Ignavibacteriota bacterium
CACTGCATGATCTGTCCGTCGAAAGAACCGTCGACTCGCCTGCTGGGGTACATGTACGTTTCGCTCAGATATACGAAGGAATTCCAGTCTATGGCGGCGGCGTGACTGTGAGCATCCCGTTCGTCGATTCGTGTCAAGAGAACAATCAACGAAGTCCTTTCGACGGTCAATTCTGTTGTGTACCTTAAGCTCAGCATCGAAGGACTGTCGTCATCAGTGTACAAAGCCACAGTGGCGAACTTTGAGGAAATAGATCGCAACGTAGCAATTGCAATTCCGAAGGAAACCATCTCACAAGTCGGTTCAACGGCGAATAGTATTCCTGCCGTCTTTGCATTGCATCCAAACTATCCCAACCCCTTCAACCCGTCAACACAAATCAACTTCGATCTCCCCGAAGCATCGCACGTGACGCTTGCGGTGTATGATGTTCTCGGTCGGAAAGTCGCTGAGCTTGTGAACGGGCAAGTGGCAGAAGGATATCATACGGCAACGTGGAATGCTTCGGATGTCGCGAGCGGAGTATACTTCGCTCGGTTCACGGCAACGGATGCAAATGGCGTCACGCAGTTAAGTAAAGTTGTGAAGCTCCTCTTGGCCAAGTAGCCGTTTGAAGAGAATCTGAACGTATTATGGGCGAGTCACTACCTTGGCTCACCCTTTGTCTTTTCTCGGCTGTCACGCCCGTCTGCCGTCGGGCCTGCCTGACCTGCCAGTGCCCACAAAATAAACCGCGATGAACCCCTCTCTGCCGTGGTTTTCTGCATTTTCACTCCTGCAAAATCCTTTCTTACGAATTGGAAATTTCCATTGATTCTTAATTCTGGTTACCGGGAAACCTAACAATAGGGCTTGTTTTGCGTGTCCCACGGGCATACCGCGTGGCACGCATGTTGACCTCTTGTAAAATACGTTCACCTTGCAATGTAACGGGAGGTTTCATGACTGTTCTTGGTTTTTGGATTACTGTTCTCGCGCTTCTGAGTTCGCTGGCGGCAATCCTCAATTACTATCGTACCGCAACACACCGGCGCTACGTGCTGTTTCCCGGTCGGGTATGGCTGAAGATCAGCGCGCTGAGTATCGGGACCGCTTCACTTCTTCTTCTTGTTCTTATTTTCCAACACGATTTCTCCAACGGCTACGTGTACAGCTACAGCGACAAATCGCTGCCGTTGCATTTTCTCCTCTCAACATTCTACGCCGGACAAGAAGGAAGTTTTCTGTTCTGGGTTCTCTGCTCCGCAATCATCTCGCTCATGCTCATGTCGTACACGTCCAAGCGCAAGCTCGAAGGATACGTGATGACGGTGTTCATGAGCACGCAGGCGTTGCTGCTCATTCTGCTGATTGCGAAGTCGCCGTTTCAATCGATCTGGGAAATGATTCCCAACATTCCTGCGGGACAAATTCCCGACGATGGTCACGGACTGAATCCGTTGCTGCAGAATTTCTGGATGGTGATTCATCCGCCGGTGCTGTTCATCGGGTTCGCTGCAATGGCCGCGCCGTTTAGCTTTGCGCTTGCCGCGCTCTGGAAAAAAGAATTTCAGGAGTGGACGTCGCAAGCGTTTCCGTGGATTCTTTTTGCGTCGGTGTCTCTCGGCATGGGCTTGATGCTGGGCGCGTACTGGGCGTACGGTGTTCTTGGATGGGGTGGGTATTGGGGATGGGATCCGGTGGAGAATTCGTCGCTCGTGCCCTGGCTGACGAGCGCCGCGTTGATTCACACGTTCCTCATTCAACGTCGCACGGGAAAATTTGTCCGCACGAATTTTGCGTTGGCAATCGTGTCCTTCTTTCTTGTCGTGTACAGTACGTTCCTGACGCGCAGCGGAATTCTCGGCGACTCATCGGTGCATTCGTTCACCGATCCGGGCGCGACAGTGTATTGGTTCCTCGTCGGATTTTTGGCGGTGATTGGTGTGAGCGGCTTCGGCTTGATGCTGGTCAGACGAAACGACCTGAAGCCGGCCCCATCCGAAACGCAATTCGTCAACAGAGAGACTGCGCTGGCGGCGGGAACGATCGCTCTCGTGCTGAGCGCTGCAGTTGTTCTGTTCGGAACAAGCCTGCCTATCGTCTCGAACACAACTGTCGAGCCGTCATTCTACGACACAACAAATCTCCCGATCGCAATCGCGATTGGTCTGCTCATCGGCGTGAGCCTGTTTGTGCAATGGGGCGTCGATGATTGGAAAGCGGTGTTGAAGCGCATGGCGAAGTCGCTGATCGCATCGGGCCTGCTGACCGGCATGTTGTGGTTCGTCGGCGTGAAGCATCCGGGCATGGCGCTGTTTGTGTTCGCGTCTGCATTTGCGTTCTTCGTGAATTTCGAAATTCTCCTTCGCTCCATCAAAGACATCAAGCTGCTCGGGGGCAAGCTCGCACACGTCGGGATTGCGCTGATGTTTCTCGGAATGATCGCGTCCGGCAAGTACGCGTCGAAGGAACATCTTTCTCTTCCGCTCAACACGCCGCAGGAAGCGCTCGGCTACACGCTCACGTACACAGGCTACCATCCGATCGAGAACGGCAAGTTCGCGTTCACCGTGGTTGCAGAGAAGGATGGCGAGAAGCATCAGCTCGCTCCGGTGATGTTCGAAGCGGCCGAGCAGGGGATGATGCGCAACCCCGACATTCTCTCGCTGCTGACGAACGATCTGTACATCTCTCCGGTATCGCTCGATCAACACAATACGCACGCGGATCACGAGCACGAAACGTACACACTCACCAAAGGTAAAAGCGTCGCGCTCGGCAACGTGAAGGCAACATTTCTTCGGTTCGATATGAACGCGCATGCGGCCAAGGCAATGCAGGCGGGCGGCCAGGGCATGGCGATCGGGAGCGTGTTGCAGCTGACGAATGGCAAAGCGAACGAAACAATTACTCCGGCTGTGTACTACGCCGAAGGAAGCGAGCCGACCTACACGCCGTCGGAATCCAAACTGATCAACGGCAGCGTTCAGCTTGTCTCGATGAATGTGGGGGGAGCGACCGAGCCCTCGACCGTCACGGTGCAAGTTCACCGCGCAAGCGAATCGTCAACGGCGGCAATGCCGGAGGCGCTGGTCATTGAAGCAAGCATCAAGCCGTATATCAATCTTCTCTGGGGTGGAACAGTGATTATGATTGCGGGTTTCATTCTTTCAATCTTTAAGCGCGCAAAGGAGGCATAGCGCCATGGAAGATCACGATGGTCAACGATTGCCCAACAACGCAGCGGGCAAGTATTTCACGACCGAGGAATGCGACGGATGCGCATACTGTGCAGCAGTTGCGCCGGAGAATTTTGATTTCGACAAGCCGACGAATACCTACTTCATCGGCAAGCAACCCGAAACTCCTGAAGAGGAGGAGATGGTGATTGAAGCGATGGATGACTGCCCCGTGGATGCGATACGCCGCGAAGGCGACGTCATGCGTGAGATTCTCGTGGAGGATGGAGACAATGGTCGCCCTAAAGAATGATTCCGAATTGGAGGTGACGGAACGGACATTTGATCCGCTGAGAACACCATACGAAGTGGACGAGTTGACGTTTCCTGCCGAAGGCTCGCTGGCCGAGCAGTACACACATCTGCTCCGCTATGCGATTCTTGCGCCGTCGAGCTACAACACGCAGCCGTGGAAATTCCGGTTGTTCGACAACGGCATAGCCGTGTACGCCGACTATACGCGGCGGCTGCCTGTCGCCGATCCGAATTCGCGTGAGCTGCTCATGGGCGTCGGCGCCGCAATCATGAACCTGCGGATCGCCGCGGCGCATTTTGGGTTCGACTGTCGGGTCGATTACAACTACAGCGGCGATAGCGAACTGCCGATCGCCTTCGCGAGCGTCGAGCGATCGCTCTCGCATAAAACGCCGGATGACTCGGTAGAAAAATTGTTCTCTGCAATCGCCAAGCGCCACACGAATCGAAATCCGTTTCTTATGGCGCGTGTCCCCGAAGCGGTGATCAGCCGGCTGAGCAATCTCGGCGGCGACGCCGATGCGTCATTGTTCTTTTCGACGGATGCAACGAAGAACACGACCGTCGCGCATCTGGTTGCCGCGGCCGAACGGGTACAGCAGGGAGACACACAATTCCGCAAAGAACTTGCCGAGTGGATCAGGCCGAACAAGACGCACAAGTCCGACGGCATGACGGGCGCGGCGTTCGGCGTAAGCGACGTGACGTCAACGCTGGCTTCGTGGGCGATCAAGACAATCGATATGAGCAATCTGCGTGCGCGGCACGACGAGCGGCTCTGCCTCGAAGCTCCGGCGTTGCTGGTGTTGTATGGTGAAGATTCTGTGCCGACGTGGCTTGCCGTCGGCGAGGTGATGGAAAAAATTCTGTTGACGCTGACACGCGATGGATTGCAGTTCAGCTTCTTCAACATGCCGATCGAGCTGCCCGAAGCGCGACTGGAATTGCGGAAACTCATCGGCGTCAAATCATGGCCGCAGCTCCTTTTACGGATTGGCTATTCACTGGAAAAGCCGGCGCCCAGTCCTCGCCGTCCGGTCGAGGAGTGCATCGTCAAGTAGCGCGGCTTCACGAGGCGATTATGAAACCTGATTCTGAGAAAAAAGAAAAATCCAACTACTCGGTTGAAGCGCATCTCATTTACGGACAGTCGCAAGATCCGAAGTGGGATTACAGTCATCATTTGTTGCCGCCGATCTCTGCATCGGCGACGTTCCGTCTTGATTCTGCACAGCGCGGCGCTGAAGGCTTTGCGGAGTTCGCGCACGCGAGCGATGATCTGACGGTAAAAAGCAAAGCGCCCATTTACATCTACGACAGGCTGGGCGAGCCGAATAAAGACATGCTCGAAGAAAATCTCGCGTATGCCGAAGGCGGCGATATTGCCGTAACATTCGCAAGCGGCATGGCCGCCATCTCGGGCGTGCTCGGTATTCTCACGGGCAGCGGCAGCGAGATCATTGCGCATCAAACATTGTACGGCTGCACCTACTCACTGCTCACCAACTGGTATCCCCGACTCAAAATCTCATCCGCATTCATCGATCTCACAAATCCCAACGAACTCAAACGGCACATCACAAAAAAGACTCGCGTTGTGTACATGGAGTCGCCGGTGAACCCGACGTTGCGATTGATCGATCTGAACGCGGTTGCTGATATTGTGAAGGAAGTGAACGCGAAGCGAACGGAGGAGGAACGAATCTATACCGTGGTCGATAGCACGTTTGCGTCGCCGTTTGGTCAGCGTCCCATTTCGTTGGGGATTGACTTTGTCGTGCACTCGTTGACCAAAGCGATCGGCGGATTCGGGACAGACATCGGCGGCGTGGTAATCGGGCCGAAGTGGAGTTACGACCGGCTGATGCTGTATCGGAAAGATTTCGGCGGCGTGCTTTCGCCGCGCAGCGCGTGGGAGGTGCTGGTACACGGATTGCCATCACTCGGACTTCGCATGCGGCAGATGCAAGTGACGGCGCAGAAGGTTGCCGAGTTTCTCGCGACGCGACCCGAGATTGAATGCGTGCAGTATCCGGGCTTGCCGCAGTTCGGACAGGCAGAGCTTGCGCAACGTCAGATGATCGACTACGACGGCAACTTTGCGCCCGGCGGCATGATCTACTTCGTGCTCAAAGGCGATTCGCCGGCGGGACAGTTGAAGCGCGCCGAGCGGTTCATCAATCATGTCGCACAGAATTCATATTGCATTACACTCGCGGTAAGTCTCGGGAACATTCGCACCTTGATCGAACATCCCGGCTCAATGACCCACTCCGCAATTCCGCCGGAGGAGCAGCTCGCAAAAGGGCTGAACCCCGGTGGGATTCGATTAGCAATTGGTTTGGAGAAACCGGAAGACATTATCAAAGACTTGTCGGCTTCATTGGAAGCGACGAGATGATTTCACCAATGCACCATTGCATCATTGCACCATTTCAGTATGCAATGACTCAATAGTGCAATGGGTGCAATGATCTCATACACTGAGAATCAACGAGGACGCATGCATTACAGTTCAGTTTCACCCACAATCAAATCAAAGTTTGAGCGCAAATTTGTTACCGCGGAAGAAGCGGTGTCGGTCATCCGGTCGGGCGACCGCGTGTACATCCATCCCGGCTGCGCCGTGCCGCAGGTTCTGGTCGATGCGATGGTGGCGCGCTACGAAAGTTTGTTCGATGTCGAAGTTTGCCACTTACTTGGCGTCGCCGAGGCGGCATACGTTCGTCCCGAAATGAAAGGACACTTCCGCCACAACGCGTTCTTCATCGGCAAGAATGTTCGCAAGGCCGTGTGCGAAGGCCGTGCAGATTTTACGCCGATCTTTCTTTCGGAAATCCCCGCGCTCATTCAGAGCAAGAATTATCGCGTCGACATTGCGCTGATTCAGGTCTCGCCTCCCGATGAGCATGGCTTTTGCAGTTTCGGCGTCGGCGTCGATTGCACGAAGGCGGCGGTGGATGTCGCCAAGGTGGTGATTGCGCAGGTGAACACCAACATGCCGCGCTCGCTCGGCGATTCGTTCATTCACATCAGCAAGATCGACTATTGCGTTGAAGCCGACGCGCCGCTGCGCGAGCTGCCGCAAATGGAAGGCGACGAAACGCCGGAAGAGCTGGAAAACTATCGCATCATCGGACAGAACGTCGCAAGTCTGATCGATGACGGCTCGACGCTTCAACTTGGCATCGGGCGCATTCCGGATGCGACCGTGAAGCATCTGACCGACAGAAAGCATCTCGGCGTTCACTCCGAGATGGTGAGCGACGGCATCATTCCGCTGATCGAAGCGGGCGTGATCACGAATCAGAAAAAGACGCTACTGCCCGGCAAGACTGTCACGTCGTTCGTGCTCGGCTCGCACGAGCTGTTCAACTACATCGACAACAATCCGTTCATGGAGTTTCGTCCGACGCAATTCACGAACGATCCGTTCACCGTTGCGCGCAACCGGAAGATGGTCGCGATCAACAGCGCGATTGAAATCGATCTCACGGGCCAGGTTTGCGCCGACTCGATGGGGTACAGGTTTTTCAGCGGGTTCGGCGGACAAACGGATTTCATCCGCGGCGCATCGCGCTCCGACGGAGGCAAGCCGATTATCGCTCTCCCGTCAACGGCGAAGGACCACTCGCTCTCGCGCATCACGCCGCATTTGAAGGAAGGCGCAGGCGTCACGACGACCCGCGGCGACGTTCATTACGTGGTCACCGAGTACGGCGTGGTGAACTTGCACGGCAAAACGGTGCGTGAGAGAATCGAATTGCTCATCAGTATTGCGCATCCGAACTTCCGGTCGGAGCTGGAAGACTTTGCGCGGGAACATTACTTCACGTGCTGAGGATTTGCCATTCTGATCCCGACGAAGTCGGGAGAAGAATCTGGAACGAGAAGTCAGCGACGTTGAGCAGGGAGAAGGCCGAACGAGTAATGTTGAATGGTGGATTGTGAATTGTGAATGATTGTGGTGTTGCGGTCAACGGACAACTTTCAATAGCTCCCGCTTGAGCGGGATTTCGGTCGCCGACGGCGACCTCAATAATTGTCAATAAAAGGATATGGCAAAAGGAACAGTCAAATTTGAAATCGAAACCTGCAAGGGATGCGAATTGTGTCTTGAAGCGTGTCCGCAAGAGAGCATCGCGCTGTCGTCAAAGCTGAACAAGCAGGGATATCACTACGCTGTGTTGGTGAAGGATAACTGCACAGGCTGCGTGAACTGCGCGCTCGTATGCCCCGATGCAGTGATCACGGTGTATCGCGAAAAGAAGAAAGGCAAGCCTACAGCCGAAAAGAAGCTCAGCTTCGGAGTTATCCCCAATGCGGATGACGAAAGCGTCATTAAAGAGTTGGCTAAGATGAAAGCCATCACCCCCGCTGGTGCAGCTTCTCAATTCGGCATACGCATAGGTTTAGCGAAGCAGTTTCTGGAGGAACTGGCGAGGCGGCAGGTGGTGAAGCTGGTCGCGGAGTCCAGTCGCCTGAAAATCTACTCCCTCGTCAAGCCGCAGTCGGGCTGACGGGTCGCGTCTAAGCCTTCTCGACGCGGATTATCGTTCCGTCTCGCACCGACTTGAACATTTCAATGTTACGAGTTATTTTTCCTATTCGATTC
>JACRFA010000110.1 GCA_016218065.1 Ignavibacteriota bacterium
CCATGTTGACGACCCGAGAGTTGGCGGTCGCAGTCGTGCTTTCATAGCCGGAGGTTGTAATGCTCGAATGCGTCAGCAGGAACACCTTGTGTTTTTCTTTCGCGTCGCGCGCATAGCGGACGAAGTCCTGCATCTGCACGCGCATCGTTGCTGAATCTGAATTGCAGTGCAGTCCGTCGGCAAGCGTTAATGCATTGATCCGTCCGTAGTACGTTTTCAAAATTTCGCGAACGCCCGCGTAGCCCGCGCTGAACGAGGTGAGAATGAGGCGCCGGATTTTCGGTTGCGCAATGATATTGTTGCTGCGCAGCACTGCTGCGACGGAGTCAAGAATCTTCTGAAAGTTTGTTTGCGCGGTAAAATAGGATTGATACGGACTTGAGAGCGCGCCAAGGTGAATGTTGAAGAGAATCGCGTTCGTGTTCGACCGATAGACTTCGTTCTCGGCCGCCCACGACGCGCTGTGCAGATGGAACACAAGCGTGAACGAATCGTCAACAGCCGGCCAGAAATAATCCGGAATGAACACCTGCGCGAACTGTCCCGTTGCGCCGTTGTTCAGATTGAGTTTTGCGGTGAGATCGATTCTCGTCCCGACGCCGACGCCCTGAGAAAAGCTCAGAGCAGGCGCGAAAAGAAGCCACGCTATCAACGCGGAACGTTTCACTTTTTCCTGTCTGTGATTGCCGTGAGTTGCGTTTGCGAACAATGCCAACTGCTCTTGTGCAGCTCCCAGATCTCTGAGTAGCGCACGACGCAAAGAAGGCGTCCTGCGCGGTAGTATTTTCTGATTCCCGTGAGAAGAGCAACGTTCCCAAACAGCTTCGCTTTCGGCTCACTCACCGGAATGGAATCGACTCTCATCGCAGCGGTCTTGACCATCTCAACGACCTGCTTCTTCGTCAGCACCGCGCCGTCGTGAGAAACGTTGGTGTAGTCGTCGGCGAGCATCTGATCCAGCGTGGTGAAGTCGAGCAACACGTACGACATCAGCATTGTTCGCTCAAGCATGCGGAGATGTTTTTCCTGCGAGAAGCACGTACATGCGAGCAATGAAAGAAATGCAAGAGCGATCGGATGAAAGCGTCTCATGATTCAGATCAACAATTCAAGGATACACAAAAACAGAATCTCCCCCAAGAGGCCGGATTCGATCAGGATGGAACGGATGCGCGCCTGAACAGTCGGGAGAAGTTCCCCACCGCGATGGTCACGGCGCAACCGATGAACGTATGCCAGGTAAAATCGATTTTCGTCAGCGTGAGAACGGCGACCATTGCGAGAACGCCGGCAATGAATCCCGCAAATGCATCGCGCTGATCGGTTCGCTTGAACAGCAGTCCCAGAAAGAACGTCCCCAGCAATCCGCCGTACGTGAACGACGCGATTTTCAATCCCAACTCAACAACAGGATTCTTGGTATCGGTGAAGAGCAGCGCGCCGCCGATCAGCACAACACCCCAGAGAAACGTGAATGCTTTCGACCACGTCAGTTCCCGCGCGGCCGTAAGCGACTCGCCCTGTTTTGATTTCTTGAACAAGTCGAGAAACGTTGACGATGCCAATGAGCTGATGGACGAGGAGAGTGTCCCCATCGCAGAAGCGAGAACACCCGCAATCACCAATCCCGCGAGACCCGTCGGCAAATTCTCCGCAATGAACTTCGGAAAGATTTCATCGGACGACGTCAAGCCGAGTTGCTGAAACGGCACGCCGCCGTAGAACGCGTACAGGCAAACGCCGAGGACGAGAAAGAACGCGAACTGGATGACGATGAACGCGGCGTCGAGCATGAGCGCGCGCTGACTGTCCCAGCGCGATTTGCATCCAAGCAGTCGCTGCACGAGAAGCTGATCGGTGCCGTGCGACGCCATGGTGAGGAACGTTCCGCCAAGCACTCCGCCAATGAACGTGTAAGGACTCGCCAGGAATCCGACAAGACTATTCCCCCAGTTGGTGTTGATGATCTCGAACTTGTTCGCGCCGCCGGCTGTGGCAAACGCGACAACATCAGCCCAGCCATTCGGCAAATGATCAACGATCAGCGCCATCGAGGCAACGGCGCCGCTGAGGTAAATGAACAACTGCACGACATCCATCGCGACCACGGCTTTCAATCCGCCCACGTAGGTGTACACGAGCGTGAAGCTGCCGATGAGAAGAATGCTGGCCGGATAGCTCAGCCCGGTAATCAGATGAACAGGGATCGCCGTTGCAAACAGCCGGACGCCGGAGGCAAGCACGCGCGTGATGATAAAAACCGTCGACGTGAACTTACGGAGTTGCATGCCGAACCGTTTGCCAAGAAAATCATACGCCGTCTCGAGATCGCCTTTGTAGTATGCGGGGATGAAGATCATGCTCACCAGCAGCCGCCCGACGAAATACCCGATCGCAAGCTGCAGAAAATGCATGTTGCTCTTGTAGGCAAGGCCCGGAATGCTGATGAACGTGAGCGTACTTGTCTCACTCGCAACGATGGAGAAGCCGACCGACCACCACGAGAGATGCTTGCCGCCGAGAAAATAGTCGCGCGAGGAATGCTGCTTGCGACCGATGTAGCTTCCCGCGATAGTTACGCCCGCGAGATAGAGAATGACAATGCCGTAGTCGAGGGAAGAAAACCCCAAGGAAAGCTCCTGTTAGCAGAGGAAGGAAAAGTGGTGAAAGAAAACGCGCTGGTTCACGGCGCCCGCGCGCTAATGCTTTGCTGCGTGATGATGCGCTTCGTGGATTTCGAAGACGCGGTCGAGCATCGAGATCTTGATCAGGCTCGCAACGTTCTTGTGCACATTCCGCAGCACCACCTTGCCGCCGTGCTCTTTCATTTTTCTGTCTGCAATCAACAAGGCGCTGAGCCCGCTGCTATCGCAGAACTCCACGTCCTTCATGTCCACGTTGAGCGTCTGGATTTTGGGTTTGCAGAGAATCAGGAATTCCCCTTTCAACGTCGGCGAGACCGTCGAATCCAGTTTCCGTTCTCTGAGCTTCAGAGTCACGGCGTGCTCATTCTTTTCTATCTCAAAGTTCATGACGCTGCCTCCGGACTAAAACATGTGCAAGCATCTCGCTACACGATCGTAAATGCCAGTTCTGGAAAGTGTCGGGTCGGGTTGAATCTGTAAATTGAAGAAGCTGTCGGCATTCGGACCTGCAAAACCGACGCGGACCCTCGCGTTGCTCTCTCTACAAATATAGGCTGAGGGGAGAACTAAATCAAGGTTCAGATCGATGGCAAGATCGAATGTTGTGCCCTTCAATCGTGTGAGAAACTCGGCCCGCGGGTGGTATATCCGCGTGAGATCTGCTTCTCTAATCTGAATGAAATGACTGCGCGGCATCAGGCGCAGCGTTTCCATGCCGCGCTCATCGCCCACCACCGTGATTGCCTCTTCTGCAAACTTCTTCTTCAGCATCTCGATCACGTTCATCGCAGAAAGCAACTCGCGTTGATCGAGCGGCATGATAACCAACGCACGCTTCGAGCCTGACACTGCATCGACAAACGAAAGGACAGGGTCTTTCGCTTTGTGAAATCTTCTTCGAGCGAGTTTGATGCCAAGCGACATGCGCAGCGATTCAAGCATGATTCGCGCTCCGTCGAGAAGAGAGTTCCGGGCGAAGTCCAAACCAGAATACTTCAGTGATTTCGATCGACGGTCGGCTCGTATGAAGCACGTAGAACTCTCGCTGTGGAAATTCATGATGATACTGTGTGTATGACCGCCACGCCAAAACCGAATCTGAATACGTGCTGAGAAGAGACATCGAATCGAGTATTCGCTTCTTGTCCTCTGTATGTGCTTTCACTGCTTCGACGAGTACCCATTGATCGGGGCACTGTTCACGAATATCCTGCCATTCCATTGCGTTCTCCCTGCCACAATCTACGAAATCATTTTCTTGAACTCATCTTCGTCAACGACTGCAAGTTTCAGCTTCTTCGCTTTGTCCAACTTCGAGCCGGCGTCTTCGCCGGCCAACACGTACTGCACATTCTTGCTGACGCCCGATGCAACCTTCCCGCCATTTTCCTCAATCAACAGTTTCGCTTGTTCCCGCGTGTACGAAGCCAGCGTTCCCGTCAGAACAAACGTGAGGCCGGTCAGCTTTCCTTTCTTCTTCGACGTCTGCGCTTCGAGCAACAATTCCGCAGCGCGCAAGCGTTGCACGATGTTCTTGTTGTGTTTCTCTTTGAAGAACGTGACGACGCTCTCCGCGATTTGCGGGCCGATGCCGCTCACCGACTGCAAATCCTCCTCGGTCGCCGCCAGCAACTGATCAATCGATGTGAAATGCTCGACGAGCAATTGCGCGACGCCCTGTCCGACATGCCTGATGCCGAGCGCGTACAGCACACGATGGTACGGACGCGTCTTGCTTTGCTCAATCGCCTCAAGAAGATTGCTCGTGCTTTTCTTCCCCCATCGCTCAAGCTCGATCATCTCATCACGATGATCATGCAACGAATAGAGATCGGCGCAATTCTTCACCCATCCCAATCCCACAAGTTGCTCAACAACTGCTTCGCCGAGGCCTTCAATATCCATCGCGCCGCGCATCGCAAAATGTTCGATGCGACCCTTGACTTGCGCCGGACATTCGGAGTTCTCGCAGTACACGTTGACTTCGCCTTCGGGCTTGAAGATCGGCGTTCCGCACACCGGACATTTGGACGACATCTTGTACGGCGTCGCGCCCTTGGGCCGTTTCTCCGCGATGATACCGGTGATTTTCGGAATGACGTCGCCGCCCTTTTCGACAATCACCGTGTCGCCAACACATAACCCAAGGTCGTTGATGTAATCCATGTTGTACAAACTTGCGCGGCTGACGGTCGTTCCGCCGACAAACACGGGTTGAAGATCGGCGACAGGCGTTATCGTTCCCACGCGTCCCACCTGAAGGATGATGTCGTTCAGAACAGTCTCAGCCTTTCGCGATGCGAACTTGAATGCAATGGCCCAGCGCGGACTCTTCGCAATGCTGCCGAGCTTTTCCTGATGCGCACGTGAATCGACTTTGATGACTGTGCCATCAATGTCAAACGGGAGCGAGTCGCGTTTTGCTTCCCACTCTTTCCAGAACTCGATCACTTCGTCGATCGTGCGGCAGAGGCGCCACTGCTTGCTCACCGGCAATCCGAGCGAACGAAGAATCTCCACGTTCTTCGAATGGCTTTCCAGCTTCGCGTTGGGCGCGATGAGCTGATACGAAAACATCTTGATCGGGCGCGTCGCGACAACCCGCGAGTCCTGAAGCTTCAGCGTACCGGCGGTCGAGTTCCGCGGGTTGATGAACAACTTCTCGCCGGCGATTTCGCGCTGTCGGTTCATCGCCGCGAAATCCTCTTTGTGCATGAACGCTTCGCCGCGCACCTCGATGTCGCGAAACCGGGCGTCGGGCTTGCGCAGACGCAGAGGAAGCGAGCGAATGGTTTTGAGATTGGTTGTGATGTCATCGCCCTGCATTCCATCGCCGCGGGTCGCGCCCTGCACGAACACGCCGTCCCGGTACTTGAGCGAGATCGCGACGCCGTCAAACTTCAGCTCGGCGACGTAGCGCGGCGCTTCCTTTCCGAGTATGCTGCGCACGCGTCGGTCGAATTCGCGAATCTCCTCTTCCGAATATGAATTCGCGAGGCTCAGCATCGGCACGCTATGCGTTACCGTCGCGAACGTCTTGGTCGGTGCACCGCCCACTCGCTGCGTTGGCGAGTCGGGAGATTGCAGCGCGGGATAGCGCGCCTCAAGCGCCTGCAGCTCGCGCATGAGCTTGTCGTACTCCGCATCCGAGATGCTCGGATCGGCAAGCACGTAGTAGCGATAGTCGTGCTCGTGCAATTCCTTGCGCAGCTTTTCGACGCGGGCGACCGCTTTGTCGGGGATGCTCGTCATGGCTTCAATGTACCTTGAGCGAATCGCGATTCAACTGAACGTTGCGCGTCACAACGCCCTTCTTCACCGGATGCGCAATGGGCTTGCCGTTGAGCGCGAATTTGATCGCCGCCGGATTGCCGATGGCGGAAATCCAGAACTCATTCTTCGCTTTCCATGTGAATGTTGTTTTGGGCGGCAGCAAATGTTCCGTCAGGATTTCATCATCAATCACGATCTCCATCCAGACTGTGTCGGTGGTTGTTGCGACCAACGTGAGACTGTCGGAAGAGGAAGTGAACCGCGGACGCGCCGGCGATCCGGCGATCGCTTCCGTGATCCTCGCTGAGTCGGGCACGTTGAGCCGCTCTTCCTGCTCACGAATCACGTCACGAAACGGACGTTCTTGCACAGGCTGCGTCGGTTCCTTTTCCAGAACACTCCACAACACAATGTCGA
>JACRFA010000112.1 GCA_016218065.1 Ignavibacteriota bacterium
GCCGCGCGGCCACGACATGATGAGCGGCAGTATTCTCTATCCGCCGACCCGGGATGATACCGATACTGGAATTCTCTTCATCGAGACGAGCGGCTGCCTGCCGATGTGTGGACACGGAACTATCGGCACTGTAACAGTAATGATCGAGCACGGACTGGTCGCGCCGAAAACACCCGGCAAGCTGCAACTCGAAGTTCCGGCGGGAATTGTTGAAGCGTATTATGAGATGGATGGAAAGAAAGTCAGAAGCGTGCGAATCGTGAACATCCCATCGTATTTGCATTCGACGAATCTCGAAGTCGAATGCCCCGATCTCGGCACGCTGCGCGTCGATGTTGCGTACGGCGGAAACTACTATGCCATAGTCGACCCACAAGAGAACTTCAAAGGACTCGAGCATATTTCTGCTGCTGATGTATTGCGGTGGAGTCCAATTGTACGCAAGCGTATCAACGAGGGCTATTCGTTTGTACATCCGGAGAATCCGACGATCAAAGGTTGCAGTCATGTGATGTGGACGGGGGCGCCAAAACATCCGGAAGCGACAGCGCGTAACGCCGTCTTCTACGGCGAGAAGGCGATTGATCGTTCGCCGTGTGGGACGGGAACATCTGCGCGTGTGGCGCAGTGGGCTGCGAAGGGCAAGTTGAAGGAAGGCGACGTGTTCGTTCATGAGAGTATCATCGGCAGTCTGTTCAGAGGAAGAATCGAAGGCCGGACGAAAGTCGGCGAGTACGATGCGATCATCCCGAGCATCGAAGGTTGGGCAAAGATCACGGGCTTCAATACGATCATCATTGATGACGAGGATGATCCGTTTGCTCGTGGATTTCAAGTGCTATAGCCCTCGACGAATTGTCAATGGTGAATAATGGTGAATTGTGAACTACGAATGAGAGAAATATCAAATCCTTAAACCCAAAACCTCAAACCTCAGACCTCGAACCTGAACCATGAAACCTGAATCCACTGAGCACAACAATGTCCTCATTATAGGCGGCGGAGTCATCGGACTTTGTTCCGCCTACTATCTCTCCAAATCCGGCGCGCAAGTAGCTGTCATCGACAAAGGCGAGTTCGGGCACGGCTCGTCGCTGCACAATGCGGGCTACGTTTGCCCGAGTCATTTCATCCCGCTCGCGTCGCCCGGAATTATTTCTCAAGGACTGAAATGGATGCTCAGCCCTACGAGTCCCTTCTACATCAAACCGCGGCTTGATCCCGACTTCATCCGATGGGCGTGGCACTTCAAGCGATCGTGCACGAAGGAGAATGTTGATCGTGCGATGCCGCTGCTGCGCGATCTCGGCGTAGCCAGTCTTGCTTTGTACAAAGAATTCGCCGCCATGAAAGCGTTCGACTTCGACTGGACGGAGCGGGGTCTGCTGACACTCTTCCGATCAGAAAAATCGAAACATCATTGCGAAGTGGAGGCAGAACTCGCGCACAAGCTTGGCATTCGCGCTCAGATGCTGACACAATCTGAACTGCAGCAACTCATCCCTGAAGTCGAAGTACGCGCTGAAGGCGGATTGTATTTCCCCGATGACTGCCATATGACGCCAGCAAAGTTTGTTGAAGGATTAGCCGGGCATCTTGAATCAGGTGGTGTGAACCTGGTGAGGAATACAGTTGTTTCAGGTTTCAAGGTTCAGGGAAATCGGATTGTTGAAGTCAAGACGTCGAAAGGGAATTTTTCGGCGGATGAATTCGTGCTTGCCGGCGGCTCATGGTCGCCAGACATTGCACGAGAGTTGGGCGTCAAGCTCCTCATTCAGGCAGGCAAGGGATACAGCGTTACGATCGAACGAGCGGATCGGAAGCCTGCGATTCCTCTCATCTTCAGCGAGGCACGCGTTGCCGTCACGCCGATGGGGAACGCAATTCGTTTCGCTGGCACGATGGAAATCGCCGGACTCGACACGAGCATCACGCATCGGCGCGTCGAGGCGATCATCAACTCAATTCCAAACTATATCGGCGGGTACGACAAATCAGATTTCGCGACAGCCGAACCCTGGGCCGGGTTGCGCCCCGTGAGTCCTGACGGGCTTCCGCATCTCGGACGTTCGAAAAAACATTCCAACCTGATCGTCGCTGCTGGCCACGCGATGGTCGGCATCTCGTTGGCGACTATCACTGGAAAGCTCGTCGCAGAAATCGCCGAAGGGCGGAAGCCGTCATTCGACCTGACTCTTCTCGATCCAAGCCGATTCGATTGAGCGTGGAAGCGGCTGGAACAGAAATCCCATCTCAACGTATGTGCTATATTTTTTCTCTAAGTTGTTTGAAATGAGTTGACTCTTTGATGTGAATCCGCTATCGCTAGTCCAGAAATGGCAAACGTGCTCACACAAAAGGATTCAACTCCTGGTTCATCGTTTCCACATTTCCGATTCCGAAAAACATCCGTAGCATATCTATGCAAGGGCGTCGCGTTGACGCCTTTTGTGTTTGAGAGTGAAGAACAACAATGAAGAAGGAGCTCCGTCGCGTGGCTCGCACCGAGAAAAAAACTTTCGTGCTCGATACGAATGTCATCCTCCATGATAGTTCGTGCATCCGACAGTTTGCCGAACATGACATTGTCGTACCGGTGACTGTGCTGGAAGAACTTGATCAGTTCAAGAAGGGGAAGGAGGTTTTGAATTTTCACGCACGCGAGTTTGTGCGCACGCTCGATGAGCTGAGTCAGGACAAGCTGTTCAACGGCGGCGTGAAGATTGGGCAGAAGCTCGGGAAGATTTCCGTCAAGCTCGAGCGCGACTTTCACGCCGATCTGCTGCACAACTTCTCTCCCGACAAACCGGATCATCACATCTTGAATATTGCTTATCATGTCGCGAAAGAAAATCCGGGCGTGCATGTCACGCTGGTCTCAAAGGACGTGAACCTGCGCATGAAGGCGAAGGCGCTCGGATTGATGTCGCAGGATTACAAGACCGATCAGGTGAAGGACATCGATGCGCTTTACACCGGACACCGCGTGATTGAGAATTTGTCGGAGGAGATCATTCAGAGTTTCTATGAGCGTCCGTTTGCTGTCGAGGCAAAGCGCGTTCGGGTCAAAGAACTGCTGCAGCCGAACGAGTTTCTCGTGATGCGCAACGGCAAGCATTCTGCGCTTGCCGTCTATCATGCAGCGAGTCAGACGATTCATCGCGTCGACAAGCCGACCGCGTATGGCATCTTGCCGCGCAACGCCGAGCAGACATTTGTTCTTCAGGCGTTGCTGAATCCCGACATTCAGTTGGTGAGTATTTCCGGAAAGGCGGGAACGGGGAAAACCTTGCTGGCGCTCGCGGGCGCGCTTGAATGCAAGAAGTACTATCGCCAGATTCTTGTTGCGCGGCCTGTCATTCCGCTGAGCAACCGCGACATCGGCTATCTGCCCGGCGATATCGAGCAGAAGCTTGATCCGTACATGAAGCCGCTTTTCGACAACCTCGCAGTGATCCAGCATCAATATCCTGAGATGGACGAGCGGTACAAGAAGATCACGCAACTCACGCAGGAGCACAAGCTCGTAATCGAACCGCTCGCCTACATCAGAGGACGAAGTCTCGCCAAGATTTTTTTCATCGTCGATGAGGCGCAAAACCTCACGCCGCATGAAGTCAAGACGATCATCACCCGTGCAGGTGAGGGAACGAAGATTGTCTTCACCGGCGACATTTATCAAATCGATCATCCGTATCTGGATTCGCGCTCGAACGGGTTGAGCTATCTGATCGAGAAGATGAAGGGGCAATCGCTCTACGCGCATATCAATCTTGAGAAAGGCGAACGCTCCGAGCTTGCCGAACTCGCCAGCAATGTGCTGTAAAGAATGAACCGGCTTGAGCGTCCATTGTCGCTGGTCGTTGTTTGTTTCATCATGATGACTTCAGCGTTCTCGCAATCCACGACAGTGAGCGGTACCAACCGCACGATTGTCCTCGGCGGCATCGCGCGGATGGATTCGACGGAGAAGACAATATATCTCGTCTTCACCGGTCATGAGTTTGCCGATGGCGGGGAGTCGATCAGGCAAACGTTGGTGAAGCATCGGATCAAGGCTTCGTTCTTCTTCACCGGCGACTTCTACCGCAACGCGAGCTTCGCGCCCCTCATCAACAAACTAAAGAATGGTGGTCACTACCTCGGTGGTCACTCTGACAAGCATCTTCTCTATGCTTCATGGGAGAGGCGCGATTCCCTTCTGGTGACGAAGGATTCTTTTCTCACTGACGTTCATACCAACTACACGGCGATGAAGAAGCATGGCATCAGCCGCACGTCGGCCATCTACTTTCTGCCGCCTTATGAGTGGTACAATCAAACTGTCGCCGACTGGTGCATTGAATCAGGCTTGACGCTCGTAAATTTCACGCCGGGCACTTCATCGAACGCGGACTATACAACGCCGGACATGTCGAATTATGTAAGCAGCGATTCGATTTATCAGCGCATTCTCCGGTACGAGTCAACATACGTCAACGGGCTGAACGGGTTCATCCTGCTCACGCATATCGGCACAAGTCCGATGCGGACGGATAAGTTCTATCGGAAGTTAGATGATCTGATTCGCGAATTGAAAAAACGAGGATACGCGTTTCGGCGTTTCTAAAGTATCACAACGAGAGGTCACGTATGCTTATCCAGGAAAAAATTACACAGGCAAAATCAATTCTTCGCGAGCACGACATCGATTGCTGGCTGACGTTTGTTCGCGAAACAAGTCTCAACGGCGACCCGACGCTTCCGTTTCTCATTGAAGGCGATTTGACCTGGCATTCGGCGTTGATCGTCACCAAAACACACGCGTACGCAATCGTTGGTCAGTACGACAAGAAGGGCGTTGAAGATCTGCAGGCGTACGATGAGGTCGTCGGGTATGTGCAGGGAATCAAAGCACATGTCACGGACTACATGCGACGCATCAATCCGAAAAAGATTGCCATCAACTACTCCACCGGCAGCGAGATTTGCGACGGACTGACGCACGGGATGTTTCTGACGCTCCGCGATTATTTGTATGAGATTGATTTTCAGGATCGGCTGGTCCCGGCTGAGAAGATCATCTCAGCGTTGCGCCAACGGAAAACAGAAGCCGAGATCGCGGCGATCACGGAGGCGATTCACCTGACCGATCGCATCTACGCCGAAGTCGCGAAAATCATCAAGCCCGGAATGACGGAGAAGGAAATCGCTGCGTTCATGCGTCAGCGCGTGACCGAGGCGGGAGCCGGATACGCATGGGATCCGAAGAGTTGCCCAGCAGTGTTCACCGGACCTGATACTGCCGAGGCTCACTATGGTCCAACGGATCGCGTCGTCGAGCGGGGACACATTGTGTTTATGGATTTTGGTTTGAAGGTGAATGAGTACTGCTCGGATTTGCAGCGCACGTTCTACATCTTGAAGGAGGGAGAACGACAAGCCCCGCCCGATGTGCAACGAGGATTCGACACAATCGTCGCTTCAATTGAACTTGCGCGCAAGCGGATGAGACCCGGTGTTGAAGGCATCGAGATCGATAGGACGGCGCGGGAGTACATTGTGCAAGCCGGTTATCCCGAGTATCCCCACGGGCTTGGTCATCAGGTCGGACGATTTGCTCATGATGGTACCGCGTTGCTCGGGCCGGCGTGGGAGAAGTATGCGCAGAAGCCGTTTCAGAAACTGGAGCAAGGAATGGTGTTCACGATTGAACCGCGGCTTCCCGTTCCCGATCGCGGCATTGCAACCGTCGAAGAGATGGTCGTGGTAACGGAAACCGGGGCCGAGTATCTTTCATCGCCACAAAAAGAGTTGATACTCATTTCGTGATCTCAGCTTTCTTCTTCATGAACTCCGGCGTGAACGGGAGTCGTGCGGGAGTTTTGTAGTACGATTCCTTGAGTGCGTTCGCGAGTCTGTCGTTATCTCTGCGCAGCGCTTCATACGATGAGAACACTTCGCCATTGTAGCCGCTGTATCTGTTGTAGCGGACAGCCTCTTTCAAATCCGATTCCGAGATAGCATAGTTGTCATCTGCCAAACGCAATGCGGGATATTGGTAGCGATTCTTTTGTTGGATTTTGAGTGAGTCGCGATGCTGCGAGTCGAGCACGCGTTTGTATCGGTTGATGTCGCGCTCGAACACCCGCGGATGAACAAGGTCGGCAAAGTAGTCTCCGCGCACGTTCTCGCTGATCCACGAACGCCAGTCCTGCAGCATCTCGTTCAGCGATTTCGGGGATACGCCGGGCGCCCATGAGACCATCACGTTCGGCTTCAGGGCTTTCACTTTCCAGTAGAACTGTTGCACGAATGCATTCAGGCGGACGGCGCGCCAGTATTTCCAATGCGTCTCGTGAATGTCGAGCGGCGGGTCGTAGCCGGGATGCGTCTCTTTATACGCCGCCGTCGTCACGGAATCGTAGCCGCCTTCGATTGGCTGTGCGGGCAAGCGGTGATCGCCTTGCACGCCATCGACATCGTACTTCGCGACAACCTCTGCGACGAGCGAGAGCATGAACTCCTGCACTTCAGGATCGAGTGCGTTCATCCATTCGTATCCGTCTTCTAACAGCACCTTGCCGTTTCGATCACGCGCCGCCCAGCGCGGTTTCTGCTGAAGTATTGTTCCGCCGTTCTGATTGTGGGAAGCGACGAACCCATACTCGAACCACGGGATGACGGCAATGTTGCGCTTGTGTGCTTCTTCGATAAATTCTGCCAGAGGATCTCTGCCCGCAAACTTCGGATCGATCTCGATTCCGAATGTTGACTTCATGACTTCACTTTTGTAGAGCGTCGCGCCTTGTCGCCAGACAGATGGAAAGACGACGTTGAAGTTGTGCTGCGCAAGGAAGTCCATGGCAGCCGCGATGTTCGCTCTGCTACGAAATACATCTGAGTCCGTGGTTGAAATCCAAATGCCGCGAAGTTCGATGGGCAAGGGACGGGTGTTTTCAATCGTGCTTGCACAGCTAATCAACGAGATCGTTATGATGAACGCGAGAGCGGCGGAGGCAAAACGCTTTGGCATAAAGTCGTTGGCTTTGTTGATTGTGGTTGGATCAATCGAGTGCACAAAAAATACGAAAACTTTGCGATGTGCGAAAGTCAGTTGTCAGTAGTCATTTGCCATTGGCCAATGGTCACTGCCGGGCCGAGCCTGCCTGCCGACAGGCGGGGGCGACACTCTTTGTGCCGAGGTTGACGACGAGAACCCCAAATCCCAAATCCCAAATCCCAAATCCCAGAGCATCATTGCTCCAACAATCCCAGCATGCGTCCTTCCAACGTTCCGCAATCATCACCAGCTTTTCATTGCAACGCAGACGCAAAACAGTTATCTTTTTTCCAAGTTTCACGCCGTTTCACACACGCACACAGCTCCAATGGAATTTCTGTTATGGGCTGCAAGAAGTCTTCACATCTTCGGCATCGTCGTTTGGTTCGGCGGCTTGCTGTACCAATCGGCAGTTCTGGTTCCTGTGCTTCGCGTCGAGGGGAAAGAGCTGAGTGATCTTCACCGTCATTTCATTCGTCGGTATCAACCATTCGTCTGGATGTCTGCGTCCACGGTTTTCGTCACGGGCGTCGCGCTCATGTTGTTCAATCCGAGGTTCGTCTTCTTTCAGTTTGCAGATCGATGGTCGCTCGTGCTTGGGTTGAAGCAAGTGATGTTTGTGGTGATGATGTTCTTTTCCGTCGGCTCCGCCAGAATGTTCAGTCGTGTTGATGAGATGGTGATGAAGGGAGAAACGGCGGAGCGCGTTGCGCCGTTCTTCAGGCAGCTGGAATTGTTCGGTAAGCTCAGTGTTGTGCTGGCGCTTGTCTCGTTGGGATTGGCTGCGGCTTTGACGTCATAAGGGGAGAAAGAGTTTGGCAAAGATCATTACAATCGCGAATCAGAAGGGCGGCGTCGGCAAAACAACGACAGCCGTCAATCTCGCTGCGTGTGTCGCGGCGGCTGAGAAGCGTACGCTGCTCGTCGATATCGATCCGCAGTCGAACGCAACGAGCGGCGTTGGGTTCGATGGATCATCTGAAGGACGAAGCTCGTATGAGTTGATGGTCGGAACGATTCCTACGACGTCGGCAATCGTCAAAACGCAAATGCCGTACCTCTCGCTGATTCCCTCGCACATCAATCTCGTCGGCGCGGAACTGGAGATGGTTGATCTTGACGACAGAGAGCGGCGTCTGAAATCTGCGCTCGAGCCGATTCGCGGTCAGTTCGATTTCATCTTCATCGACTGTCCGCCCTCGCTCGGATTGATCACGTTGAATGCGCTGACTACCGCGGACTCGGTTCTCATTCCCGTGCAGTGCGAGTACTTTGCGCTCGAAGGTCTCGGCCAGCTGCTCAACACAATCAACATGGTGAAGAAACAACTGAACGAGACGCTCGACATTGAAGGCGTGTTGATGACGATGTACGACAGCCGCCTGCGTCTCTCGAATCAGATCATCGAGGAAGTGAAAAAATATTTTGGCGAGAAAGTATTCAAAGCGATTATCACGCGCAACGTACGACTGAGCGAAGCGCCGAGTTTCGGGAAGCCGATCATCATGTATGACGCAGTCTCGGCGGGAACGAGGAACTACATGGATCTCGCGCAGGAAGTGTTGTCCAATAATAATCAGCGGGTGCCGGTTGTCGTGTCGCCAACCGAACCCGAACAGAGTCAGGCAGGAGCACAGCAATCATGAGTACGAAAGGAAAACCTGTTCTCGGCCGCGGTCTTGCTTCGCTGATTCCTCGTCCGTCGGCTCCGATGCCGATGGTGGGTCGCCAGGATGATGGCGTCGCCAGCGAAACAATCGTCAACATCGACATTGAGAAAATTTTGCCGAATCCGTATCAGCCTCGCGCCGATTTCGATCCGGTGGAGTTGGATGAGCTGAAGCGCTCGATCCAGGAGAAGGGTATCATTCAGCCAATCACGGTGTGCAGGCACAACGGCTCGTATCAGCTCATCTCAGGCGAGCGGCGGCTGCGTGCATCACGAGAAGCCGGACTGGCGCAGATTCCCGCGTACATCATCAGGATATCGTCGCAGGACGAGTTGCTCGAACTTGCGCTCATCGAAAACCTGCAGCGCTCGAATCTGAACCCCATCGAAATCGCGATCTCGTACAAACGTTTGACGGATGAACTGCATTATACGATTGAGCAAGTCGCGCAAAAGACCGGCAAGGATCGCTCGACAATCACCAACTTTCTCCGGCTGCTCAAGTTGCCCGATAGTTTACAATCGGCGGTGCGCAAGGGAGACGTGAGTGCAGGCCATGCCCGCGCGCTCATCACGATTGAAGATCCGGCGGTGCAGCTGCACATTTTCGAGCGCATCATGTCGAAGGGGCTGTCGGTGCGTCAGGTGGAGAAAGCCGTGCGCGACAGCGGTACGACAAAAGTGCGGAAGCCGAGGTCATCCGACGGCGTGCAGCCGCGGGTGGCGAGCAGCGCGCTTATCAACATTGAAGAAAAACTCCGTCAGTCTCTCGGCACCAAGGTTGAAGTGAAAGAGATGGATGGTGGGAAAGGTCAGATTACGATAGAGTACTACTCATTGGATGATCTCGACCGGTTGCTGGATTTGTTCTCAACGATTCAAGGCTGACGATTCGCTGGCGAGCACACTTCTCACGAGAAACAATTATGAGAAGAAAACCGTTTGCCCTTTGCGTGGACAACACTGATTATCTGGCCTCGCTCATTGTTGGTAAAGTCTATCGCGTCCTTCCTGATGCGCGGGCAGCAAAGGACGAGTTTGTGCGTATCGTTGATGAGAGTGGTGAGGATTATCTGTATCATGATAGCCACTTTGTCTTTGTTGATTTTCCACGCGCAGTGAAGAAGAGAATCCGTGAGATCGAAGCCGTTGCATCGCACCCAATCGGAACCATAGTGAGAAAATAGAAATGCCCAAGCAAATTATTCACACCAAGCACGCTCCCGCCGCCATTGGTCCGTACAGTCAAGCCGTGATCGTCAACGGCATGGTGTTCACTGCCGGACAGGTTGCTATCAATCCTGAAACAGGAAATGTCATCGAGGGCGGCATCAAGGAACAGACGCGGCGCGTACTGCAGAATGTGCAAGCCATTCTCGAAGCGGCAGGCACAACGCTCGCCAATGTTGTGAAGACGACTGTGTTTATCAAAGACATGAATGAGTTCACTGCGATGAATGAAGTGTATGGCGAGTTCTTCAAGGAGAATCCCCCGGCTCGCTCGACAGTGGAAGTGGCGAGGCTTCCGCGCGATGTTCGCGTTGAGATCGAGGCGATTGCCCTGCTCGAACAGAAGTAGCGGTGGGCGATGAAACGTGCGGCGTTGCTTGTCTGTATTCTCGTGGTATTCATCGGCAGCGCCGCGTCGCAAGTGCAGCCGGAGCGCGATTCACTGCCGGCCATCACGCCGATTACTCCCGCCGACTCGGCGCGCATCATCGGTCGCCCGTCAAGAATCGATACTGTAGTCGCCTACCAGCCGACTAAGAAGCCGGGGCTGGCGCTGTTATTTTCGGCCGTGCTGCCGGGCGCGGGTCAGTTCTATAACGAATCGTACTGGAAGATTCCGATCGTCGTGGGCTTCGGCTACTACCTCGCGTCGCAGTGGCTTGACAACAACGACAGCACGAAGTACTATCGCAATCTGTTTTCAAGGAGCATCACCGCACAATCACCCAATGGAAATTCTCAGTATCAGCTTCTGCGCGAGTTCTATAAGGATCAGCGCGATTTATTCTCGTGGTACTTCTTCATTTTCTATATGATCAATCTCGTCGACGCGTATGTGGACGCGAGTCTGTACGACTTCAATGTTGGAGAAGATCTGTCGATTCGGGTGAGGCCGGAGTTTGATGTGACGAGAAGGACGCCTCAGGTAAGTCTGAGGATTAGTTTTTAGAGAATGTCATTCTGAGTTTCATGACCACGCCCAAAAGAGAGCGTGGCTATTCGAGGCAATGACGTGCGCTCCATTTGTCATTCTGAACGAGTCCCGATTGCATTTCTCCGAAGGAGTCCTTCGGACAAATCGGGACGAAGTGAAGAATCCAGATCAGAGCGGGACTAGGGTTCTGGATTCTTCAGCTCTGAAAAACGAGCTTCAGAATGACAAGTTCATGTCACGTCATTAGCAGGGAACGGAGTGACCGAAGAATCCAGTCCATGATAAATATTGTTGGAATGTTACTGAGTTGTAAGTTTGAAAGAGTAATACCCTTCGCGTAGAATCGCTCAGGGTCTAAGAGAAAGGCTCGCATGCTTAACTATATCTGGATGGGACTCATCGCCATTGGCATACTCGTCGCTGCCGGGAACGACATCTACAACGAAACACAAAACACCTATCGCAACGGCGTGCCGATGGACGCTGTCGTGCAGTTTGATGAATCGTCGGCGAATGATCTGACGGCAAAAGGGAAGATCAACATGCCCGCCGATGCGTTCAGGGCATTCTACGATCTGCCCGCCGCCACCGACGTTCATCAGCCGATCATCATCACCACGTCTTCGTCGGGAGAAAAGCTCTTCACTCTTCCCGTGGACGATTCGTCGCCGAAGCACTGGAAGGAGATGACCAAAGGGGCGCTCGCGAAAGATAAACTCAGCGGAAGAATCGTGGCGTACACCGTTGCAGACGACGCAAAGAGCGCACACGTCAGGCTTGAGTTCGAGCCGATTCGGTTTGTGAAGATGAAAGCCGTTACGCAATCGGCGCTGGACATCGCCAGCACTGCCGTGAGCATAGCGCTGGGACTCATCGGGGTGATGGCGTTGTGGTTAGGCGTGATGAAAGTTGCGGAAGAAGCCGGACTACTGAAGGCGCTGACGCGGCTGCTCACGCCGGTGACGAAGCGAATTTTTCCCGATGTACCGACTGATCATCCTGCCATCGGTGCAATCATCATGAACACCGCAGCGAATATGCTCGGCTTGAGTAACGCTGCAACGCCGATCGGATTGAAGGCGATGGAAGAACTGAACAAGCTCAATCCGAAAGCCGGCACCGCGACGAATGCCATGGTGACGTTCCTCGCCATCAACACCGGCGGGCTGATTCTCATTCCTGCGACGGCCATTGCCGTGCGTGTCTCAGTCGGCTCGGCGAATCCCGGACTTATCATCGGCACATCGATTGTCGGCGCGGGCTGTGCGACGATTGCCGGTGTGCTTGCGTCGAAAATTTTGCAGCGGCTTCCGGTGTTCAAGCGTGACCTTGTTGTTGTCGAGAAGGAGGCGAGCCATGGGTGATCTCTTCCGATCCATCATCAACATCATCTCGATACTCGCCATTCCGTTGGTGCTGCTCCTGTTTCTGTTGTGGGGCTTCTTCAAAAAGGTGAAGGTGTATGAAGTGTTCGTCGAAGGCGCGAAGGACGGCTTCAACACCGCGGTGCGCATCATTCCGTATCTCGTTGCAATGCTGGTTGCGATTGCGATCTTCCGCGCCAGCGGCGCGCTCGAATTGCTGACAACGTTACTCGCTCCCGTCACGTCGCTCATCGGCATGCCGCCTGAAGCGCTGCCAATGGCGTTCATGCGTCCGCTTTCCGGCAGCGGTTCACTCGGACTGATGACCGAGTTGATGAAAGTGCACGGTCCCGACTCAGTCATCGGTGTGCTTGCGTCAACGATGTACGGCAGTTCGGAGACGACGTTTTACGTGCTGGCGGTGTACTTCGGCGCTGTGAATATCAAGAACACGCGGCACGCGGTTCCTGTTGGGATCATTGCCGACGTTGTCGGAATGTTGGCGGCGGTGTGGATTGTGCGCGTGTTATTCTTCTGACCACCGGTAATGAAATCACGCCCCGTAAAACTCTGTGTCGTGATTTGCACGATGCAAATGTCGCTGGTTCTTTCTGGATGTGGCGGTTCATCCCCTCGTGGGGAAATCGACTGTTCTCGCTTTGCTCACGATGTTGCGCGCAATGCCCACATACCACCCGCTGCGAGCGACACGATTGACACAAAGACAGCGGAGAGTATGATCCTTCGGAAAGTTCTTCCGAAATATCCTGAGTTGGCTATACGCGCAGGGCTTGAAGGAACAGTGTGGGTGAAGCTATGGATCGGACGAGACGGCATTGTGAAGCAAGCACTTGTCGTGAAATCGGACGCGGAGATTTTCGATGATGCATCGCTCGATGCGGCGAGGCGATTGGTATTCACGGCCCCTTTATGCATGGGGAAAGCCGTCTCAGTCTGGGCGACAATTCCGATCAAATACAAGCTGTTGCATAGGTAAGGAAGAGAACGCCTTGCTTTTCAGTCAAGCCCTGTCTATATTTTCCAGAGTTCAAAATCGTCAGTTCCCTTCCATTTCTCGCCATCGAAGCGCTAATCAACCCAACTCATTGTTCTGTTATGAGTCTGAAACGCATCTTGAAAAACATCTTCCGTGTTACTCCATGAGAACCGCTCTGGTGCTTCTTCTCCTTTCGGGCTTTGTGCTGACTGCGTTTGCCGAATCTGAAAAATCACTGCAATCAAAAATTACTTCTGCAATCGTGTACAACGACCGAGCCTTGGTGACACGATTGGCGAGCGGTAGTTTCGATGTGGGGAAATACAACCTGAAATTACCCGGCCTGCCGATTTTATTGAATGACCAGTCTGTTCGCATTGCCGGAGGCGGAACAGCCCATGCGAAGATTCTCGAGGTTCGGGTCGAACTGGCGCTTCTCGATAGCGTGCCCGATGCCCGGGTGAAAGAACTGCAGAATCGCATGAAGGCGGTTCAGGATGATCTGCGCAAGCTGGAAGATCGCGGCAAGACTCTTACCCAGCAGAAAGAGTTTCTCCTTCGGATATCGATAGCTTCATCCGAGAACATCTCGAAAGACCTGCGAGTGCAACGTCCGACAGTGGAGGATTGGCAGAAGGTTATGGCGTTTCTCGATGCGAGCCATTCGCGGTTCAGCGCAGAGCAACGCGAGCTTGATGCGAAGAAAGAGGAGTTGCAGAGGAAATTGTCGGAGCTACAATTCGAGCTGGACAATATCGGGACACCAAAGCAGCCGCGTGAGAAGCAAGTATTTGTGCAATTGGATGTTCAAAAGGAAGGGAAGCTCGACCTTGAACTTTCCTACCTCATTCAGAATGCAAGTTGGGAACCGCTTTACGATTTGCGGGCAAACACCGGCAAGAAGAAAATCGAGCTGACGTATAACGCGATAGTGTGGCAGAACACCGGTGAGGATTGGAAGGACGTCACACTCACGTTGTCCACGGCGCAACCGGTCATCGGTGGAACGCAGCCAGTGTTGGGTACATGGTTTATTGATGTGTACGGCGGAACGAAGGGGGCGATTCAGGGTTTTGTGCGTGACATTGCCACTGGTGAGCCGCTTCCGGGGGTGAACGTAACCATCGAGGGGAAGAGTCAGGGAGCGAGCACAAACAGCGATGGTTTTTTTGTGATTCAGAATGTCGAGCCGGGGGCTTATTCCCTGAAAGTATCATTCGTTGGGTATGTGTCAAAGCGTCTTCAGACGCAGGTGGTTCCATACCAATCCACACGTCTTGATGTTGGGTTGGATGCGAGTAATGTTGAGCCGGAGGGAGTCACAGTCACTGCAGTACGACCGGAATTCAAAAGTAATTATACACATTCTGTGATAACACCCCAGCCTGGCGTTATTGCACGTGCTGGTCGGGCAAGCGAGGTTGCCTACACAACGGATTTTGAATCCGCACGTGTGCAGTCCGGCGCAACGTCAACTGCGTTTGAGATTGGCGCCAAAGCCACTGTCCCAAGCAACAACACCAAACGCAAAGTCACCATCACGGTTGCTTCTCTCGACGGCGCTTTTACATATTCATCTGTTCCGAAAATCCAGCCGCGTGTTTATTTCAAATCGACCATAACAAATACGACTGACTTTCCGCTGCTTGCCGGTTCGATGAGCGTCTTCGTGGACAACAACTATGTCAGCAATTCCCATCTCGGAACCGTCATGCCTGCCGAGAAGTTCGATGCATTCCTCGGCGTCGATGATGGCGTCAAGATCGAGAGGAAGATTCTGAACAAGTTGACCGAAATCTCTGGCTTCTTTTCGAAATCGCGGCGGACGACGTACGATATCCTCATCACAGTCGAGAATCTGAAGAAGTCAGCGGAGACCGTAATCGTTCGCGACAATATCC
>JACRFA010000002.1 GCA_016218065.1 Ignavibacteriota bacterium
AATCCCTTTCAGTTGCAGCGTGCTATGAGCGCGAAGATTCGCATCATTCTCGCTCATGCTTCTCGCACATGAAAAGGCAACGACTCCTTCGGTTTTTTGAGGCATGACGATGGAGGTTGTTTCACTCGGAGTGGGACGAGCGAGTCCTCGTCCCATCCTCCATCGATTCGGCTATCCCTTAGTGAGTTGCTCCGCAGCAGAGCTCACCTCCGTTTCACCGAACACAACCAACGTACAGCGCTTTCACATTCATGTCAAGAGCGCTTGCTTTCTCGTCGCGTATGGTTACATTTACTTATGAGGCAACGGGTAGGGATTCCCTATCGGGAATCGTCCTACCATTGTCATTCTGAGTTCATTGACCACGCCAAGAAGCGGCGTGGCTATTTGGGGAAATGACGTGTGCTGGATTCTTCGGCTTTGGAAAACGAGTCTCAGAATGACAAATTCATGGCACGAAGCATGCAATCTACTTCGGATCAAAGGCGGTCGCCCAAAAGGGACTGGGATTACGGATTGTGCCGGATCAAGAGAAGTTGTCAACAGCAATGGACGTTGATGGTTGTGCAGTCAGTTCGTCAGCGCCCACACAAGAATGTTCGTTCCAAACTTCAGCGCCTCAATTCGCTTCTGCTCCGGATCGTTGTGCACATCGGCATCCGTCCATCCGTCGCTCGGATTCGACTCCGCGGTGTAGTAAACAACCAAACGTCCGTTGTGAAACAAGCCGAGCCCCTGCGGCGGCTTCTTGTCGTGCTCATGAGTTTTGGGCGGACCACTTGAGAAGTCAAACTGACAGTGATAAATGCCGTGCGAGAATGGTAGGTCAACAAGCTCTTGTCCCGGAAACACCTTCTTGATTTCGCGCCGAAACGCGGTGTTCAATCCATAGTCGTCATCAACATAGAGGAACCCGCCATTCTCCAGATACGATCTCAGTCGGCGTACATCCTGCTCGCTCAATGTGATGTTTCCGTGACCGGTGAGGAAGACGAAAGGATACGTGAACAATTGTTCGCTGTTCACGTCAACGAACTCATACGTTGGATAGACGTTCAGGTTCGTATTCTCGCGTGCAAATTTCAGGAGATTCACTTCGGCAGATTGATCGTTGTACCAATCGCCACCGCCCGAATACTTCAGTCGCCCGATCTTGAACGCGCTTGAGGTGCGGACCGATTGCGCCAGCATCATCTCGGCCATCAGAACCATAATGGTGCAGACAAACAGAATTCGAACAATCAATCGTAACGACATTGAATCATCTCTCCTTTGCTTCAAGGTATCGAACCGACGCGGCAGAATCAACAGTTCCAAAAAAGAAGGGCGACTCGCGTCGCCCTTCTGCTGTCATCTTCGTCGCAAGACGATCTGTCTTTCATCCTCCTTCAAGGCATCGTTGTAAAACTTCTTGTAGGCGAGATACTCAGCGGGTTCAACGCTGCTCTTCTTGCGTATGAATTGCCTTGTTGCAGTCAACGTTCCGGCCTTCATGGTGTACGCGATGTTATATTCGGCAACGTTGGAAGAGAGATTCACTTTGGGAACAAGCTCATCAACCACATATCCGCGAGGCAATTTCACCGAGATCACTTCTCGCATCGTATCCTCATGCGTGTAATCCACTATAGGATACAGTCGCTCGTCCTGCGCAAGCGATGGATCGGGCTCAAGTTTATCCGACCATGGCAGCTTCAGGAATTTGAATCGACCGGACTGCGACACATACTCCGGCACATCGAATTCCGCATTCACCGTTACAGAGCCGGCCAAGCTATCAAGCCCGATGAAGCTCAACGACTTGAGTGTAGCCGTTGCAAAATCTCGTGTGAGCCCCTGCGTGTACGCTTTCTCGCGATCTTGCTCGCTTCGATCCCGGTAGAAATACCGCACGCTCGCAGACTGTGAGCCTGTTCGTTTTGACGTATGCTTCACGTTGATCCCGTTGTCCGCGTCGATCGTCACGAGCGATGTTCTGAAGACGTTGTTCGGACTGAAATTCTTTCTCGTCAAATATTCAGGCTTGCTCGAACCTTTCTTGATCAGCAGCGAAAATGCGTTCACGTCTGGGCCGGGGGCCGAGCCGAACGGGAAATTGTTTGCAGTCAGGTCAAGATAAAGCAGGCCAGCCTTCGTCTCAACCGCTGCTATCGCGTGATTGAACGAGATCGTCGGAAGGATACCAGCATTCGAGCCTTGATCGGCGGTATTCACGAGAACATGATGCGCTTCGATGCCAACATCACGCAGCATGGCAATACAGAGCGTCGCGACATCCTTGCAGTCGCCAATCCGGTTCACCAATACATCACGTGCTTCCTGAGGAACCAACGGCGACTGTCGGAAAGGCACGCTGCTGTAGCGGATGTTCTCCGTGATGAATTCGTAGATGATTCTGATCTTCTCCATCTCGGACGAATTCTTCTTGTCCGCAAACAGCTTCTCCACTTCTTCCTTGATCTCAAATGAGCTTCTCGTCTTCGTGCTTGCCAGATCGATATACCACTCAACGAGGTACTCCCAGGAATCAATACTCGAAATGTACAACGCCTTCACAACATCCGGCATCGCCGGCATTCCCGTCTCGTACACGATAGCCGGCTCGTTTGTGACAATCCATTCGTACACAACGCCATCTTCTGTCGTGCGTCGCGTTGGCTCGTCGGGCATGTGTTGCGTGCGATGATTGAACTTCAACTGCTCGGGCACGAGCAACGCGTAGCGCGCAAACACCACCGGGGATCCGCCGCTGAAGTAGTTTTCATCCCAGAATTGATTGGACAGCTTTCCGTTGTAATGATTCTTTGCCTTCCACTTCACATAGATGAAATCATCTTCTTCGAGCTGCTTGAAGACCATCGAGTTCCTCACGACATCAGCTTTGACCTCCGAGCCGTCCCGCTTGATCGTCACGGCCTTCTCGATAATCAAAGATTCCGTGTAGGGATTGTACGGAATGCCGAACTCTTTGTACTGATCAATGCCAGTCTTGTTGAACACCCGCGCAAGCAATTCGCGCTGCAGCATTGATGAGCCTTTGTCGAACACGACGCGTTTCGAATCGTCGAGCAGAATCACCGCATTGTCATTCGGAAAACCGGTTTGCTCCGGTGCCGCCTTCATGATGCTGTCAATATTGGCGCTCTGGAACTGCTGAAAGATCGACTTCTTGCCTTTCAGCTCGCGAAGCTTTTCGCGCGCATCATAGTTTGCCGGATCAAACCTGAGCGCCGTTTCATACGCTGTTATCGCCCGCAGATTGTCCTTTTCGATTCGATAGACTTCGCCCAGCTCCGCCCAGTAGGCGTCGCTGTTGGGACAGATCGCAATCGCGTTGCGCAACTCCTGCACAGCTTTCGGATACAACTCAAGCGACTTGTACACCAGAGCCATCTTGAACCGATACCCCGGCGCGGCGGGTTCCAGCTCAATCATCTTCTCGTAGTATGACTCCCACTCGCTCAGGCTGCTCGTCAGAGCGTACTCTGCAAGTACACCCAAGGCATTCGTGTTGTAATTGTTTTTCAGATAGTCTTGCACGATCTCCTTCGCCCGCTGCGTGTTGCGTTGTTTCTGTTGCGCAAGACTCGCTTCGAGATAGACAAAATCCCACACATTCGGAAAGCGAGCGTACGCCTCAGCATTCAACTGTATGACTTTCTCGCCTTGTTTCTTCTTGCGTGCGAGCGCCATTTCCTGCCGGTACACATTCTCCGACATAGGCTGCATCGTCTTCAATTGAGTCAGCGATTCTTCTGCCGTATCAAAATCTTCACTCTCAATCGCGCGCTGAATCTTGTACAGCAGCGCATTGGGAATATTTGGGTCGATTGACAACAGACGTTCAAGCGTCTGGGCAACTTCATCGTACTTCTCGCCGCGTAGATACGCTTCGAGCATCTTGTTCAGCACGAGAGTATTATTGGGGGATTGTTTCAGTGCGTCGCGCAATGTCAACTCGGCTTCAGTCGCCTTATCGTTCATCAAATAAACTTGCGCGAGCAGAACGTAGTTCTCCGGATACTCGGGATGAGTGTTGATCTGATTCTTGAAAAACGCTTCGGCAAAATTCTCGATTACGCGCGTCCGCGCGCCGGGCTTGCTCGTATACGCGTGCGCGGCGGTCGACTCCTTCACGCCATCGATGGGGTAGCCGTTTGCATTCGTAATGCGGACGAGAAAATTGCAGCGCGTGATTTCGGAGTAACCGCACTTGATGAGCAACCGGTTCCAACCTTGCTGCAATGCTGTTTCGACGATGTACGTGTCGAGGTCATTGTTGTTCTCATCAAAATATTGGATGATCTCTTCGTCGTTCAGAAAAGCTTTCAGCGATCCTGACGTGCCGATGCGGATGTGCACACTCTGTTTGCTCGGAGAGTACACGAACGTATTTGCGTAGAACACCGATTGCTGAAATGCAAAGTAGCGCGTGAAGTCAAGCCATCGGTCAAGACGCATGCCGACCGGTTCGAACCATTTTGTCTGCACGCCGTTCTTGCCTTCGTAGATCCGTGTCGTGTCGTACTCCAACTCCGGCGGAAACGCCCGATCGAATCCCGACGCGGAAATGTTGTCGAACGGTCCGATGAGAAACCAGTCGGTGATTGCATTCATCTTGCTGAACCAACCTCGCGCAACCGGCAAGTCGCCCCGAGCGGTGTAGTGCGTTCCCAGTTGTTCGGCTGCCTGCGCCCGCAGCATTCCATCGTCGTTCGCCTTCTCACTCAACTCCTTGAGCATGTCGACGATTCCTGATGTAGGGGACGAGCGCAGTGCTTCATCCCATGAGTACAACCATTGCGCGGACAGATACGGATAAAAGTTCGTCTCACTCTTCATCACGTTTCTAACTGTATTCCACGCTTCAGCTTTGCGGTCCTGAAGCTCATAGAGCAGCGAGAGGCCGAGGTAGGCGCGGGTATTATTCTTGCTTGAATCGATCGCCGCTTTGAAATTCTGTTCCGCTTCGCGCTGACCGGCGCGGCCTTCAAGCGATTTCCACGCCTCCGCGATACGCTCATCAGTTGTGGGGGCGGCGATTGTTCGCAGAAAAAATATTCCAGCCGCAACAGCGAGGGCAAAAACTCTGTGCACGTTTGATCCTCTGGTTCATAGTGAATGTGTCCACAAATCATGGTGGGGAGCGCCGGAAAACGGAGACCGCCGACCAGTTTGGACTTCAAGCGAATTGCGAGCGGTCGGCAACTAACTCTCTGAGGTCGTTCGATTCCCCACGACGATGCCTCTCAAGGTATCATTCCGCTGAGGAAGAGTCAACAAAAGTTCGAAAAGTCATCTTGCTTAAGTCTTTACTTCTGCGTAATTTAATCCCCCATCTCCATGGGCCAAGAAGTTTTTTGATATATCCTGTTCAGCAGATGTTTGAAGATCTGAGTCAGAAATTAGATGGGGTGCTGAAGCGGCTGCGAGGCCAGGGCAAGATCTCAGATGCAAATGTTGCTGAGACTCTCCGCGAAGTTCGCCGCGTGCTGCTCGATGCCGACGTCAACTACAAAGTTGCCAAGCAATTTGTTGATGACGTACAAGCGAAGGCTGTCGGGCAGGAAGTTCTGACGAGCATAACGCCGGGACAGTTGATCGTCAAGATCATTTACGATGAACTGGTGAAGCTCCTCGGCGAACGCAGCGCATCGCTTTCGTTCTCGCCAATGCCGCCGTCGATTATTCTGGTGGCGGGATTGCAGGGATCGGGCAAGACGACGTTCTGCGGAAAACTCGCGCTGCATCTGAAAAAGCAGGGACGCAGTCCGTTGCTTGTGGCTGCCGATATCTACCGACCTGCGGCGATCGATCAGCTCATCACGCTTGGCGGAGAGGTGAGCGTGCCGGTGTTCTCGGATCGTACCGCGAGCGCCGTTCAGATCGCGAAGAATTCCATCGAGTACGCGCGCAAGAACGCGCGCGACACCATCATCGTCGATACTGCAGGCCGTCTGCATGTCGATGAAGTGATGATGAAAGAAGTTGAAGACATCAAGTCTTCTGTCAAGCCGCACGAGATTCTGTTCGTCGTCGACGCGATGACGGGACAGGATGCCGTGAACACCGCGAAGGCATTCAACGATACGTTGAACTTCGACGGTGCAGTGCTGACAAAGATGGACGGCGATGCGCGCGGCGGCGCGGCGATTTCGTTGCGCGCAACAGTCGGCAAGCCGATTAAATTTCTCAGCGTTGGCGAGAGGCTCGATGCGCTCGAGCGCTTTCATCCCGACCGGTTGGCCTCACGCATTCTCGGGATGGGCGACATTGTTTCGCTCGTCGAGAAAGCCCAGCAGACATTCGATCAACAAAAAGCAGCCAAGCTCGAACAGAAGCTTCGCAAGGCGCAATTCACGTTCGAAGATTTTCTCGATCAGTTGCAGGAAGTAAAAAAGATGGGGCCGCTCAGCCAGGTGATGGACATGATTCCCGGCATGAACAAGCTCCCCAAAGATGCCGCCGTCGATGACAAAGAGTTGGTTCGGATTGAAGCCATCATTCAATCCATGACAAAGAAGGAACGCGACAATCCCGCGATTCTGAACGGCAGCCGACGCAGACGCATCGCGCTCGGCAGCGGCAACACCGTGCAGGACGTGAACAAGCTCATCAAGCAGTTTGAACAGATGCAGAAGATGATGAGGAGCTTTGGCAAGGGTGGGGCGAAGTTCAAGATGGCTCAGCGGATGCGATCAGCATTTTGAACGCATCAAAGCCGGGCGCCTTTCGCGCCCCGCGACGAAGTGTAAGCGCAGCGGAAGATCAAAACGCTGCTTCGCTCAGAACGTAAAAACAACATAGGAGGAATCCATTGGCAGTACGACTCAGATTGCGACGGGTGGGCAAAAAGAAGATGCCGCAGTACCACATCGTCGCAGCGGATTCGCGAGCAGCGCGTGACGGCAAATTTCTGGAAATCGTCGGCCGGTACGAGCCGCTGCAGAACCCGATACTCATTGAAACGAAAGAAGACCGTCTGATGTTTTGGCTTAAGTCAGGCGCTCGGCCCACAGACACGTTGCGCAGTCTATTACAACGCAACGGGATGTGGTTAAAATGGAGTTTGGTAAAAAGAGGGACTGATGAAGCCACGATCGCAGGAGCGATGGAAAAGTGGCAGCTCGGGCAGGCGGAAAAGCGACAGCGGGACGATGCGAGGAAAGCGCGTCGGCTTGCCGCGAAACGCAAAGCCCGTAAGAGTGCCGGCAGCGAATCGGCAGCAGCACCGGCAGCTTAACCAAAGCTTGTTGATCAAGGTTGGCTTCATCATTGCGCAGTTGATCCCTGAAGGCAATACCGTTGGATGGTGGATAGGTATTGCCAACGACGTGTTCGTCGCAGGGAGTAACCCGCGCAAGTGTGTTCCGATCTTAGGCAGGGTAAGATCTCACACCAACAAACAACACGAGGCGCGCTATGCGTGAGTTTGTAACATTTATCGCAAAACATCTAGTCGACAATCCGGAGCAGGTCATCCTCGACCAGGAAGAAAAGGATGGCAAGGTGATCTTCAAGCTCCAGGTCGGCCAGGCGGATGTCGGGAAGGTCATCGGCAGGAAAGGTCGTACTGCGCAGGCAATGCGAACATTGCTTGCCGCGGTCGCCGCAAAAGAAGGTAAGCGGGCGATTCTGGAAATCGCCGACTAACCAACGCCACGGCAGTAGAAAGTAGTGAGCGTTCGATCATTATTGGCCATAGGGAAAGTTGTCAAGGTATTCGGCGTACAGGGTGATCTCATTGTACTCCCGATGACTGACAACCCGGGCAGGTTCAAAAAGCTCAAGAGCGTTTACGTCGGTCCATCAGAGGACCAAGCCGTAGATTCACGCGTTACAATTGTGTCGGTGTCGCCCCGGGGCGTGCGTCTGAAATTCGCACTTGCAGACAACAGAACAGCAGCAGAGAAATTGATCGGATGGTTGCTGTTTGTCGATCAACAGCACGCGATTCGGCTCCCGAAGGGAACGTTCTTCGTTCACGACCTTCTGGGCTTGACTGTTGTTGATGACGAGAATCATCGCGTGGGAACAGTCACCGACGTTTTGAAATATCCCGCAAACGATATTTACGTCGTCGATTGCGATGGCAAGGAGCTGTTGGTTCCGGCCGTGAAGGAATTCATCAGGCACATTGATCTCGAATCGCACACGATGAGAGTCCATCTCATCGAAGGGATGAGGGAATAATAGCACGCGAGCACGATCATGCGGATTGATGTGGTAACAGGCTTTCCCAAGCTGATGCACAGTCCGCTGAACGAAAGCATCATCAAGCGTGCGCAGGCGAAGGGGCTTGTCGAGATTGTGTTGCATGATCTCCGCGATTTTGCTACGGACAAACATAAGACCATAGACGATACTCCCTATGGCGGCGGAGCGGGAATGATTCTCAAACCCGATCCGGTATTTGCCTGCATCGAGAGCTTGCAGCGCGAGCGTCGGTATGATGAGGTCTTGTATCTCAGCGCCGATGGCGAGCGGTTTACGCAGACGCTGGCAAATCAGTTGTCGCTCGCAGCAAATTTGATTCTGCTGTGCGGACACTACAAAGGCATCGATGAGCGCATACGGAAGGCGCTCATCACGCGGGAAATTTCGATTGGCGACTACGTCCTCACGGGCGGTGAGTTGCCGGCGCTCGTCGTCATCGATGCGCTCGTTCGATTAGTGCCGGGCGTCCTCGGCGATAGCGAATCGCTGTTGACCGATTCGTTCCAGTCCGGTTTGCTCGACGGACCTCAGTACACGCGGCCCGCAGAGTTTCGCGGAATGAACGTTCCCGACGTGCTTCTCTCGGGCAATCACGAAGAGATCGCTGCGTGGCGCGAACAACAGCAGGTGAAGCGCACACGTGAGCGGAGAAAAGACTTGCTCGAGACGTGACGCCGCCGAGCTATACGCGTGTTGAAGAATATTCTATTTTCTATCACATCATCTGTATCTGGAGAACAGTCATGGAAAAGTTAAAACTTGTTGAAGCGACTCAAATGAAGAGCGACATCCCGTCGTTCGCGCCGGGCGACACGCTCAATGTGCATGTGCGCGTTATCGAAGGCGACAAGGAGCGCATTCAACAGTTTCAGGGCGTGGTCATGGGACGACACGGTTCGGGCATGAACGCCACGTTCACTGTCCGCAAAATCTCGGACGGCGTCGGCGTCGAGCGTATCTTCCCGTTGCACTCGCCGCGTATCGCCAAGATCGAAAAAGTGAAAGAAGGCTCCGTGCGACGCGCAAAGCTCTACTACCTGCGTGAGCTTGCGGCAAAGCAAATTCGGCAGAAGACCTCAGCAAACTGATGCTTCACCAATCATCATCTACGAAAGGGGCACAGTGCCGCATCCAACTCGGAGGCGTCGCTTCTCCCTGTTTAAAGGTTTGGTTGGATCGGCGCTGATCGACCGATTGATTCGTGCCGCCCTCTCTTCGACAGACTTCGATAGAGAGGGCGGTTTTGTTCTTCGACGTGCATTACCATGACACACCTGAAGCAAGTTGGCAGCTCAACAGAACTTTACACGCGACCGCTGACGCGGGCGCTGCAGGCAAACACTGCAGTCCGCTTGCTCGAAGATTCCCGCCCACGCATCGCAACTCTCCTTCGTGAAGGCGAACTCAAGCTTGGTCTCATCTCGCCCCTCGATTACGCCAAAGAAAGTTCCGACTATCGCATCATTCCAAACGTCGGCGTCGCAGCCGAAAGAAGTTGCGGATCTCTGCTCGTTCGTTTTCGAGAGGGCGTGAAGAACATCCGCTCGCTCGCAGTCGATCCGACGTACGCATCCGAAGTTGTTCTCGCGAAAATCATTCTCTCAGAGCTATTCGATCTTGAGCCGATGATTCTCCCGATGAACGCCCCCGTCGAAGTCATGCTGCAGAAAGCAGAGGCGGCGCTGCTTGTCGGCAACGCGGCGTTTCGCGCGCGCGACGATTCGGAAGATGTGATCGACATCGTGGAAGAGTGGGACGAGATGACCGGGCTGCCGTGTGTGTTCGGACTCTGGTGCGGGCGCGAGCCTGACTTGAAACCGGAATACATCGAGATGATTCAGCACGCAATGCAGAAAGGCGTCGCCGGCATTGCAGATATCGCGCAGGAATTCCTTCCCGATGAACGAGCCGCCGTCATCGACTATCTCGAGTCGTTCGCGTACACACTTGATGAGCGGGCAACCGCGGGTCTCGGCGAGTACATGAAGTATCTTTACTATCACGGCCTGCTCCCCGACGTCGCCGAACTGAACTTCTACAAAGGAACTGCCGAAGAAGCCGACGATCTTCTGCCCAAGGATGTCTCTCCCAACTGATGTTTTATCTCAGCAATGAGAATTTGTGTGACAGTTACTTTTTATGCGGCTGCCGACGGGCCCGCAGAATTTGTTCGTTAAACCTCTGATTGAATGTTACGCGTCCCTTCCGTAGATTGACTTTCGAGATTTACATCGCCCGTCATGCTTAAATCCATCACCATAAAAAATTACGCGCTCATTGAAGAGCTGAGCATTCAGTTCTCCGGCGGACTCGTGATCATCACGGGCGAGACCGGCGCGGGCAAGTCCATCATCATCGATGCGCTCGGACTTGTCATCGGTGAGCGGGCGAGCACGGAGGTCGTCCGGTCGGGAGCGGAGAAAGCAATCGTCGAGGGAGCGTTCGATACCGCCCGCAACCGGAAGCTTCACGCGTTCCTCCGCGAGAACGACATCGAAGCGACGGATGAGCTGCTTGTGCGCCGCGAGATTTCGGCGAAAGGCACAACGCGCTGCCTCATCAACGACTCGGCCATCACGCTCGGCCTGCTGAAAAAGACCGGCGAGCTGCTCGTCGATTTGCATGGCCAGCACGAGCATCAATCGTTGTTGCGTACGGATACTCACATTGAGATGCTGGATGAGTTTGGGGCATTAGAACATCAGGTTGAGGAATTTCATGCGGTGTACCGGCGCTTGCGCGAATCATCGGTTCAACTGCACGAGTTGCAGCAACGCGAGGCGCAGCTCAAGGAAAAGTTGGAGCTGTTCTCCTTCCAGATCAAAGAAATCGATGCTGTTGCCCCGCAGCCGGGCGAGGAAGATCAGATCGAGGCCGAGCTGAAAATTTTGGAGAATGCCGAAATGCTTGTCAGCAAGGCAAACGGCTTGCACGGGTTTCTCTATGAAAGTGAAAACTCGGCGCATGACCTGCTCAGCCGCGCAGCGAAGCAACTTGCCGAGCTTGCGCAAATCGACAAGCAGTTCGACGAAGCGGCTGCCGAATGCAAATCTGCAGAGACGATTGTGAACGAACTTGCGAAATTTCTGCAGCGATACAGCGGGAGCGTCGAGTTCAATCCTGAGCGGCTGGAAGAACTGCGCCAGCGCATTGCAAAGTTGATCGCTCTGAAAAAGAAATACGGCGGCACCATCGAGGCGACGCTTGCGCATCGCGAGAAGATCGGCAAGGAAGCGGAGTTGGCGGAACACTTCGATGCAAACATCCGCAAGCTCACGGCGCAAGTTGACGCTCAACGCGCCGCGTGCGGCAAGCTTGCCCAGCAGCTTTCATCAAAGCGGCAGGACGTTGCCCGAAAGCTCGACAAGGAAATTCTGCGCGAGTTGGCGCAGCTCGGTATCCAGAATGCACAATTCTCGACACAGATTCGTCAGCACGTGTTACCGAGCCACAGCAACGCCGATGGCGAGTGCGCACCTGTCGGCAAACAGCTTTTGCGTCTCAATCCCGGCGGCTGCGATGAAGTCGAGTTTTTCATCTCGACAAATCTTGGCGAGGAGATGAAGCCGCTGGCGAAGGTCGCATCGGGGGGAGAGGTGTCTCGCATTATGTTGGCGCTCAAAAGTATACTTGCCAAATCAGACAGACTGCCCGTGCTGATTTTTGATGAGATCGATACCGGCGTGAGCGGGCGCGTAGCGCAGGCGGTCGGGTTGAGTCTCAAGGCGTTGTCGGAGTTCCATCAGATCATCGCCATTACGCACTTGCCGCAAATTGCCGGACTTGCGGACGCGCATTTTGTGGTGGAGAAGTTTGAGGATAAGAAGCCGCGCGGCGGCGGACGCGCAACAACCTCGATACGCAAACTCTCAACCGAGGAACGCGTGCACGAAGTCGCAAAGCTGATGAGCGGGGAGGAAGTAACGGAGGCGGGTTTGAAGAATGCACGAGAGCTGATGGGGGTGAAGTGATTCATGCCGACTGTTTACGTCATTGGTGGGCCGAACGGTGCGGGGAAGACTACGGTTGCGCTTCGGCTGTTTCCTGATGTGCTTGCTTCGAAAGAGTTTGTCAATGCCGACTTCATCGCAAAAGGGCTTTCGGCATTCGACACGGAGTCGGTTGCGTATGCTGCTGGCCGACTCCTGCTGCAACGCATTCATGAACTAAAAACCCGCGGAAAAGATTTTGCCTTCGAATCGACGCTGGCCTCGCGTTCGTTCGTACCGTTTCTTCGAGAGTGCAAGCAGGAACACTACAACATCACGCTGATCTATGTTTGGATTGAAGGCGCAGACCTTGCCCGGCAGAGAATTCGGGAGCGAGTCGCTCAAGGGGGACATTCGATTCCGGATGAAGTCATTCGGCGGAGATACGAGCGAAGCATCGCAAATCTTGTGAATCTCTATCTTCCTCTTGCTGATAGCTGGAGAATATACGATAATACACTCGCAACTCCCCGGTTAGTCGCGTTCAAAGATGTGGAGAGTAGTGTGACGACGTTCTTACCCGAGAGGATGGAAAAAATCATGAGCAGTCAAGTCCGCGAGCCACAAGAGGAATACGTCCCCAACAAGATTGATCGTGCTGTGATAGCCGCCGTTGCTGAGGAGCTTGAGCGCAAACGGAAGTTGGGGCTGCCAATAGTCATCGGCAGGGACGGCAAAGTGGTCATCATGATTGGGGATAAGGTGGTTGAAGAGATAGAGTACGGCAGTTTGGAGAAAAGAAAGTGATGCACTTGCCGCAGATTGCCGGGCTTGCGCCAACTTCTTAGGTGTACGACAAAGAAATCAACCATTGCTGACAGGGAGGAATTCACAATGCACGACAAGATTGAGTATATCGTCGATGAACATGGAAAAACCTCGGGGGTAGTACTTCCTCTCTCCCTTTGGGAAGAGTTGAAATCGACGAAGGCAATACCGCGGCGGCGAAAAATGACCCGAAAGAAACTGCTCGGGTATGTCGGTACACTGAAGCTCCGCAAGGACCCTCTCAAATTCCAAAGGGAGATCAGACGTGAGTGGTAAAGCGGTTCTTGACACGAATGTCGTCCTCGATCTTCTCGGTGACCGACTCAGTCCGAGGAATCTTCCCGACGTGGAACTTATGGTGTCTGTCATTACAGAACTTGAACTGTTGTCATATCCGATGCTAAGCCTTCCAGAAGAAAAGAGCATTCGAAAGTTTTTGAGTAATGTCGAAATCACCGGTCTGTCGGATGAAATAAAGCGGAAAACGATCGCATTGAGAAAAAGCTATCGCCTCAAACTACCCGATGCCATCATATGTGCTACCGCCATGGTTGCCTCAGCGCCATTGATCACTAACGACAAGAGGCTATCAAAAGTGGCGGAGATATCCGTTCTAATTCCTTCTTGAACGAAACAACTATGTCTCTGCATCTCTACAACACTCTCTCCCGTCAAAAAGAACAATTCACGCCGCTTCACGAAGGTTACGTCGGCATGTACGTGTGCGGACCGACGGTCTATGGTCACTCGCATCTCGGACACGCGAAGAGCTACGTGTCGTTCGATGTGATTGTCCGCTACCTGCGGTACCTCGGCTACAAAGTTACGTACGTGCAGAACATTACCGATGTCGGCCACCTGCTTGGCGACACGAATGAGGGCGAAGACCGCCTGCTCAAAGCCAGCCGCCTCGAGCAGAAGCATCCGATGGAAGTGGCGGAGTTCTACACGCGCAGCTACTTCGAAGACATGGATGCGCTCAACGTGCTGCGCCCCGATATCTCGCCGAGAGCGGCCGCGCACGTCGTCGAACAGATCGAGATGATCAAAGACCTCCTCGCAAAGGAACTCGCGTACGAAGCGGATGGCTCTGTGTATTTTGATGTGCAGAAGTTTCATGGCTACGGAAAACTGTCGGGCCGCACGGTGGACGAACTTGAAGCCGGCGCCCGCGTCGAGGTGAAATCAGAGAAACGACATCCCGCCGATTTTGCGTTATGGAAGAATGCCCAGCCCGAACACATCATGCGTTGGCCAAGCCCGTGGAGCGTTGGCTTTCCCGGCTGGCACATCGAATGTTCGGCCATGTCGATGAAGTACCTCGGCGAGAGGTTTGATATTCACGGCGGCGGATTGGAAAATCAATTCCCGCATCATGAATGCGAGATCGCGCAGAGCGAGGGAGCGACAGGCAAGCAGTTCGTGAAGTATTGGCTGCACAACAACATGGTCACTGTCGATAGCCAGAAGATGGGGAAGTCTCTCGGCAACTTCACGACGCTGAAGGATGCGTTCAAGAAATGGAAGCCGGAGACGATTCGATTCTTCATTCTGCAAAGTCACTATCGCAGCACGTTGGATTTCAGCGACGACGCTGTTGATGCTGCCGGGAAAGGCTTGGAGAAACTCACCAACACAGTGCGCAACCTGCGCGAGAGAATCAACGCGGCGAAGGAAGACGGAACGCCCATCGGCATTGATCTGCAGAAGTACAAGAGCGCCTTCACCGCCGCAATGGACGACGACTTCAACACACCGCAGGCAGTTGCCGCGCTGTTTGACTTGAGCCGCGACGTCAATCAGGCGATCGGAAGCGCGGCAAGTTTTGCCAAGTCATCACTTGAAGCAATTCACGATCTCTACACGGATCTTGCCGGATCAATTCTTGGTCTGACATTCGGCGAAGGTCAAAGCTCAGGCGCGAGTGACGCGGCTCTGACCGACGGACTGATGAGTCTCATCATTGAGATGCGAAAAGACGTGCGAGCGCAAAAACTCTGGGCCATCTCCGACAAGATTCGTGATTCACTTAAGGTAATCGGCATCGCTCTCGAAGACAAGAAGGAAGGCACGACTTGGCGGAGAATGCAATGAACGAAGCGCTGAGCGGAAAGACGATCATCCTCGCCAATGGCATCGTGCTGACATGCGATGCGACGAACCGCGCCGGTCGCTACTCGATTGCCATCACCGACGGGCGCATTCGCGACATCGCCGATCGTGCTGACGTGTTGCAGAAGGCGTACGAAGAAGCCGCGATCGTCGACGCGTCGCAAAAGCTCATTGTTCCCGGATTCGTCAACGCTCATCATCACGGCGCGAGCTTTCTTCTCAGGACGCTGACGGACGGCGTTCATGCCAGTCTCTGGAATTCCGAAGCGAGACTGGAGCAAGCCTGCGACCGGCTCATGCACGCTTCGCATTACGCTGATCTGAAACAACTCTATCAGGCATTGTATCTCGCGCATCTGCGGTCGGGCACGACATGCGTTGGCGAATCGCCGCTGCCTCTCGACGAGACCGGCTTCACGAA
>JACRFA010000113.1 GCA_016218065.1 Ignavibacteriota bacterium
CGGAGATTGTTGGATAGGAGCAGTCGTTCTCCGTTTTTCTTCATCAACATTCATTGTCGATGAGAGAGATGGTATCAGAGTGTTTGACCATAGTGCACCGGCCACCAGATGACAAACAAATGACCGACGCTCTAAAGATTGGTGAACAGATGATGCTTTGGAGGGATTGACTCAATTTAGAAGTTGGCTCTTGTATTCCTTCGGACTCACCCCAATGCTTCGCTCTCCTGCGACAAGCAAGTTCTTTGCTTCGGAGATCAGGTGGAGATGAATCAACTCAAGCGCAGTCTTGCCTGTTTCCTGTTTCAACAAGTCGCTCAGGTATTGCGGCGATAGGTTGAGCCGTGAGGCCACGTAGTTCACGGTGGGAAATCCTTTCTCATTTCCATCTCCCTTTTCAAAGTACGCACTCAAGCTCCCGTTGAACTTTGTCACTGTCTTGCCTGTCAGCGGCTTTCGGTCGATGAACTGCCGCTTTTTGCTCTTACAGTGAAACGACCATCACCCCTGATTGAAATGTTTCGAGGTTAGCACTTTTTCCGCCAACTCAATGACAGCAAGCGCTTGCTCCTTCAGTAAATTCCCGTCGAGCTATGTTGCTTCGTCACCTTCACATCCTGCAACTGCGGCGCCTTGACGCGAATCTCTAATCGATAGTTACTGTACTGGCCGGCGGGCACCCAGTTGAAGCTCATCTCCCAGCAATGCAAATCGCGATACACACTCACCTGCGGCGCAGCAAACACTTTGTTGACGAGATCGTAATTCGTGCTCGCGGTGATTTTCCAATTCTCTGTCAGACTAAAGCTGAGTGACGCGGCAAGATTCGACTGCCTCACTTTCCTGCGCGGGTCGGCCTGCGATTGAAAGAAGTTGTACGAGAGATCCAGCTTCCACGGAATACTGAAATCGGGCGCGGGATTGTCGTAGAGATTGTCCGTCCCGTTTTGTTGTCGGAGCGAATCGGCCGCGGAGCGCACCGGACCGGCCGTCGATTGCTTCTTCTCTCCGCTCAGCGATGTTGTGAGGCTCAAGCTCGTGCTCGTGAGCTGGGCAAGCTGCCCCGTTTCATTGATGAGAAACTTGTTGACGCGACGACCATTCTGCGGATCAACGGCGTACGGCTCGAACTTGTACAAGTTGAAGCTGCTGCCGCCGCTGATGCTGAGGAGTTGTCCGATGGACGTACGATAGCTCAGACTGATCTCATCAAACTTCAAACTATCGCGAACAAAATTGTAGCCTGTGCCGATGTCGAAGTTGAGCAGCTGAAATTTGTTATCCTGCCCCGACGTGTCTGTTGTTGCCATCTTCATCTCGATCACGTTGCCGATGCGCAGACTCAGGGCCTGACGTTCTTCGCCCGGTGCGCCGCCAAACACTTCACGGTCAAAGAAACCGTATCGCTGCGTCTGTCCGAACTGATCGACGTACGTGCCAAAGTAACTCCACGCGGGCTTAGAGAAGTCAGGCTGGTATGTGTACGTCAGCGTCGGAGTCACCTGATGCCTGATGCCCTTGATGCCCAGTATATTCGGCTGAAGAATGCCAAAGAATTTTGTGCCGGCGGAGATTCCCATGTCAAAGTAACGGACAGCATTGAATCCCTTCACGTCGGTGTCACGCGTCGAGTACGTTGTGTCGAAATCGGGCGTTGGTCTTCCGTTCCGATCCAGCCTATTCTTCAGCGTAAACGCGAGATCGCGGCGAATACTTTTATCGTACCATTTTTCTGTGTAGTTGAAGAATGGCGTGATGGTGAAGTAGCCAAGTTTCGGCGCGGCGTTGAAGCTCACAAGGTGCTGAATGCCGCGCCGTTCATCGATGCGCTCGAAGCCGATGGAGTCCGCCTTGTACGCGTTGCGCGTGTTCAGCAACTGGGAGTTGTAGGAATACCCAATCAACTCATACCATGCAAGGTCGGACGCCCCGCTCCGCTTCGACGGACGGAACGGAAAACTCTGCGCACGGCTGAAGCTGATGCTGGGCAACAAGTCGCTGATCTCGAGCTGACCCGCGCCGGCGCGCAGATTCTGCCGGCGACTGAGGTTGACCGACATGCTGTTCGGCGTTCCTTCCCACGATTTGGAGAGCGTCGCATTCGAGTAGATTTCCTGTCGCAGCAGATCGTTCAACTGATAGCTCGTGTTCTGATAATACGATGAGCTTGTCAGCGTGAAGTCAACGACGAGTCGCGTGGTCGGATCGAACTCCTGATTATGTCCCCAGTGAAAGTTGAACTCTTTTGTGTTCTGATATCCTGGATCGCCGCGCTCACCGTCGATTCCCTTTCCTAATGACGCGCTGAGTCCGCCCGAAAAATTGTAGCGCAACGCGTACCGAAAATCCGAGTAAAGCACCCAGGTGCCTTTCGTGTAGCCGTCGCCACGGATGCTCCAATCCATGTAGTCGCTGATGGCCCAGTAATAGCCGAGGTGCAGGAGATAGCGCCCGCGGTTGCTCTCGCCGTACGCCGGCGCGATAATGCCTGAGCGCCTTCCGCGCTCGGTGGGGAAAATGCCAAACGGCAGCGCAAAGACGGGAACGTCGGAGATGTACAGGTAGATCGGGCGGGCAACAATATTCTGCTTCAGCGTGATCTTCATTTCCGGACTGGCGAAGTAGTAGTGCGGATCTTTGGCGTCGCACGTCGTGTACTTCCCATCCTCGACGAAGAGCACGTCGGCGGACATCTTTTTGATTTCTTCGCCGCGATAGTACCCCGCCTCCATTTCGGTTCGCCCGACGTTGATCTTCCCCTTTTTGGTTTTGAAGTTGTAGGCAATGCGCGCACCGTGATACGTCTCGCCTCCATCGATCAGGTCGGGGCGTCCGCGAAAACCTGTGCCGCTGGTATCGGAAGAATCGGGCACGCCTTCCGCGTTGAGAATAGATGTATTCCAATTGATGTCGACGACTTCGGCTTTGAGTCCAAGCTCCTTGTGCTGGATATCCGCCGCGCCGAAGAGGTACATCGTCTTCGTCGAGAGCGAATACACCACCGAGTCCTTCGCCGAATACGTGACCACCGAGTCGATGCCGGAGGGCGAGCGAACGGCGAGTGTATCTTCCGACCGGTCCACCGTGTCGCGTGCGCTTGCCGCGAGCGTGTCGGGGAGTGTCAAGGAAGTGTCGCGTGTCGTCTGCTGCGAAGGCGAGACTTGCGCCGCAGAGATGTGAACACTCACGATCAGGAGGGCGATCGCCGGCGCGAGATATGTGAGCATCAGGCTTTTCACGTCAACGTTTTCTCGATTTCCACCAGGTCAATAATCGCTCACGAATTCTCTGCTCGCCGCCATGCGATGTGGGGCGATAGTAGATCCGTTCCTTCAGTCCGTCAGGCAAATATTGCTGCTCGACAAAGTTGTTCTGGAAATCGTGGCTGTACTTGTAGTCGGCGCCGTAGCCGAGATTCTCCATCAGTTTCGTCGGCGCATTGCGAAGATGAAGCGGCACCGGTTCATCGGGGCGCGAGCGCACATCAGCGTACGCAGCTTCGATGGCTTTGTATGATGCGTTGCTCTTCAGGCATGAAGCAAGATAGGTCGCCGTTTGCGCAAGCACAATACGCCCTTCGGGCAGGCCAATGTAGTCCACTGCAGCAAAGCACGAGGTCGCGAGAGTGAGCGCGTACGGGTCGGCGTTGCCGATATCTTCCGAGGCGAGCACAATCATCCGCCGGGCGATGAACTTCGGATCTTCTCCGCCGTCGAGCATGCGGGCAAGCCAATACACCGCAGCGTCGGGATCGCTGCCGCGAATGCTCTTGATGAATGCAGAAATAATATTGTAGTGTTCTTCGCCGCCCTTATCGTACTTCACAAACTTTCGCTGGAACGCTTCCTCAATCTGTTTTCTCGTGACGAGCCGGCGTCCGCTTTCATCAGACCCGGTCAAGCGGATCGCAGTCTCGAGTCCGTTCAACATCATTCTCGCATCGCCTCCCGAAAGCAGAATCAGATACTCCCGATCACCGACAACAATGTTCAGGTCGCGCAGAGTATCGTCGGTGCTGAGTGCGTGATCGATGATCGCATTGAGCTGTTCGTTGGTAAGCGATTGCAGAACGTACACCCGCGCCCGCGACAGTAACGGCGAGATCACTTCGAACGATGGATTTTCGGTCGTCGCTCCGATCAGCGTAATGATGCCATCTTCGACGCTATGCAGCAGGGCATCCTGCTGCGCTTTGTTGAACCGATGGATTTCGTCGATGAACAGAATCGTTCGCTTGCGCCGGCGCGTGCGGTTCACTTCGGCTTTCTCCAGCACCTCGCGCACATCTTTCACGCCGGAAGAAACCGCATTGAGCTGAAAGAACTCCGCTTGCGTATGTCGCGCGATGATGCGGGCAAGCGTCGTCTTGCCGCTGCCGGGCGGCCCCCAGAAGATCATGGACGGCAACTGATCAGATTCGATCAGCACACGCAGGGGCTTCCCGTCGCCGAGCAGATGATCCTGCCCGACGAACTCATTCAGCGTGCGCGGACGTACGCGTTCGGCAAGTGGAGCGTGAAGTGATGGCGAGGATTCTGGCGGTGTTGAATCGAAGAGTTCCATTGTTTCGTGATAACGGATTGCGAAGGTCAGTTGCCGCGAGATCAGCAACCCGAAATCAACCGGTGCTTACTTCCTGGCGACCTTGTACACTGTTTCTCCCTCGCGAGTCATTTTGTATTTTTCGCGAGCAACTTTTTCAATGGCTTTGGGGTCGCCATCCAGCGCCTTCAGCTCGGCCTGCAGACGCTTTGACTCCGCCTCCGCGTTCTGGATTTTTGCCTCAAGCTCCGCCTTCTCATTTTGCAGCCGGAGTCGTTGCACCAGACCGTGACTGCCGAACAGGATGTAGCCGCACACAAACACAGCCGGCACAAAGCGCACCATGAAACGTTTGCTCTTCAGCAGCCGGAGCGCTTTCGCTTTCAGGCCGAGCGATTCTTTTTCTTTTCTGTAGAAGATGCCGTCCATGGTGGAACAATGTACCAATATTGCGTAGGCATTTCAACCTAAAAGCCGGACAAGGAACTCAAAACAAAAAGCGCCCCAGATTTCACTTCCGAGGCGCTTGAATGAGCCAAGTCGGCTATCTATTTCCAACGTTTGTAGGGTGGCACATACCTTGACTTATCAAATGCTGATCCTGACCGCTTGATGCCTACCGGAGTAATGAGGCCATCAGGGAAGTGAATCCTACACACCTCCCAAACATCTCCTGTAGCAGCCAGCGCATAGGGTCCGAAACTTCTTGTGGCTCCTCCGCGCACGGACACAGAGACGGACGCAGCAGAAGGACCGTGGCCGTGATCGCTGAAATAATGTATGAGCAGGCTGTACGTTCCTGTGTCGCTAACCATAGGCACGGTGATGTGCTCGGGACCGTAGCCATTAACATCATCGACATCAAGGTAGGCGCCCCACGATGTCGTTCGATTCTGATAATAGCAGTCAGCGCCGGAGAACCATCCAGACGGATAGATGTACCCGGGACGCAAGAGATGGAAATCGACGTCGGTTTGATCCGTGTTCCACCGAAGCTCCGTCCACAATCCGAGTGCTGGAAAACTCCCCTTCACACTGTATGTTGTGTCGACAAATGCGCATCTGCCATCCGTGAGTTTTCCGGTCATTGACACATGAATGAAGTTTGCTCCACTGTCGATGACGATAGGCTGCGAGAATGTTCTAAAGCCGGAGCCGATTGTCAATCTCGTTGCGATGCCATTGATCTCAACGATGCCGGAGGCAATGCTATCACCGTTGATGAGCGAGCCTGACAGTGTGAGATTTCTCGTCGTGTAAGTAGAATCTTTCTTGGGCGATGTGAAGAGAATTCGCGCTCTCACAGAGTCAACAAGGCGAAGTGTGTCGGCGCTGCTTGGATAATAGACAAGGGCGGCTCCTGGCTGAACCGCGCATGGATCCAGCTTCGCCTCGGCCGGAAGCGCGTTGTACGCCTGCTGGAGATTTGAACCACAGAGCAATGTCGTGAAAAGTTTCTTGCCCGTCGATTGGCCAAGACAATTCGTTTCATCCCAACCGATAACACCGCGGGCGCCCTTGTTCACAAAAGACACTGCAACGTGACGCCCTGGATTTTTCATCCCCTGACAGGCAATAAGATAGATCATCGATTTAGGGAAATCGTTCGCTGCATACATTGAATCAATAAGCTTCTGTGAAAACATGTAGAGCTTAACTGCTTTGAACGTTCCGTTTCGCTTTTCGGTCACAGTTCCAATGGAGAGTTGTCCGGATGTCCACAACGCGGAATATTTTGCCATGAGAGTATCAAGCGTTCCCTCTTCGCCAGTTGTCTGCCAGGTGTTGGTACCGTCATAGCAACCATGGGAAATATAGAATATCGTTCCGTACTGCTTCAGACCAGCGCTGAAGAAGTTCACGCCGGCAGACGATCCGTTTTTCGTAGTTACCGTAAATCCACGCGCCTGGAATTTTCCAGCGAGATACGTAATAAGATCGCGATTGTATTGACGACTCTCGTCGCCATATTGAGCATTGATGAGAAGAGCATTTGTATTTCCGACGCGTTCGGACGGCGAAAGCAAACAATTGGGTTCGCCACTGTCGGGTCCGGTGGGGCTGTCGTATGGAGGAACAGCAAGGCTCGATGGAACAGTCCAGTTCATCGTTCCACCATTTCTAAATTTTACGAAGAGTGAATTACCTGTAATCCAGGCAGTCTCAACATTTGGATTTGCCTGATACGTTGCGAGACGTGATTGCAAACCGGTTAGCGGATTGCTTGACAAGAGTACAGTATCTGCTGTAGAAGCGACTGCTGCATAGCCCGAACGGATAGCCGCTTTCTGTGCTTCGGTCAGCGTTCCCCCTCCGCTGCCTCCCCCACCTCCCGGATCGGACGGCGTACTATCTTTCTTGCAGGAGAGTGAAAGCAAAGACATAAGAAGAAAGATTTGGATAAAATGTATCATCTTCATGGTTGTTGTTCCCCCTTTGATGGTGATTCGTTGATTGGTGGAGGTGCTGTCCACATGAGAGTGCCTCCATCCCTGTACTTGACAAAAAACGTCGTCCCTTCAACCCAGGCACTATCCACAGATGGAAACGATCCAACAGTATCGATCAGAGCCGTGAACGACAACTTTGGCTCTTTGCTGAGAAGCGCCGCATCGAGCATGGCCGAGATCCTTGCGTGATCGCGCTTTACGCTATCGTATGAGTCGCGCACCGCGCACCCTCCCCAGAAGAATAACATAGCCGATAGAACAACGGTGTGTTTCATTTTCTTCCTCGCATCGTTTCACTCGTGAATCTCCATTCCTGATGTACACAGAAAGCTCTTGTGTTTGTCGACGCCCCTCTTCTTGTTGTGATAGAAAAAAAAATGGCTTACGCGTTCACAACGAATGCGGAGCCAGTATTTTTTTGAGAACCAGTTTACAAGTATTGCCACAATCAGTATAGCGATACGGCAAAGAACATTCAATATCGTGTGACGCACATCGCAGGGACTTTCTTAGGGGTTGATGAAGAAAACCGTACGCTAATTCACGTATGCTTTCTGTTCTCGGAAAGATCTCCGACGGACGCGGGAACAGGAGCGACCTATTGAGATGTTGAAAGGATGCAGGAGAGGGGTGAGAAATGAAACGAGCTGCAGCTATTGCTTTCTTCGTTGTCCTTCTGGCTTCATGCCGCGACAACGATTCACCGACAAACTTTGGCGGAACGTACCAGTACATTGCGCGAGACTCCGTCGGGACGATCCACGAATCCGGAGTTCTCAATCTGACATCCAATGGCCACATGGCAGAGGGAGAGCTGCTCTTGAGCGACCAGGAACAGATTCTACTCGCGGGCATGATCACCAGCGGAACAATCCACCTCGAGCGCTCAGTCGGATGTCACAACTGCTTCTACACAATCGACGGAACGCTAGACGTAGATGGAATTCTTGGCACCTGGAGTAGAGGGCGGCTGATTGTCGAGGCGAAGGGGACGTTCACTGCCCGAAGATTCTGATCAGGACTGGAACCACTCTTTGCTTGGCTGGTACGCAGTTCTCAACGCGTTCTTCTGTGCATGTCGCTCAAGCGCGAGACCGATAAGCCGGTCGAGCAGATCACTGTACGAGATTCCGGTTGCCTCCCAGAGTTTCGGGTACATGCTGATCGACGTGAAGCCGGGAATAGTGTTGATCTCGTTCAGGACAATCCTGTTGCTCTTCTTCGTGACAAAGAAATCGACGCGTGCCATGCCGGCCGCATCGAGTACAGTGAATGCTTTCACAGCGAGCGCTCGAATTGTTTTGACGACAGCAGCCGGGAGCTTCGCGGGAATAACCGCAACCGACTTCCCATCGACATACTTTGCATCGTAGTCGTAGAACTCGTTCGAAGGAATGATCTCTCCCGGAAGTGATGCGATCGGCGTCTCGTTCCCCAACACACTCACTTCGATCTCCCGCGCATTCTTTACTCCCTCTTCCACAATCACTTTGCGGTCGTATCCCGCAGCGACGTCAAGCGCGACGAGCAGTTCCTTGCGTGTGTGCGCCTTCGAAATGCCGACGCTCGAACCTGTGTTCGACGGCTTGACGAACACCGGATAGCGCAGCGCCTTTTCGACGGATGCTGCAAGTTTTTTCGGAACGGATCGACACTCGGCGGAATGAAACCACACGTACTTCACAACCGGAAGTCCGGCGTGCTTGTGCAATTGCTTCTGGATGATTTTGTCCATGCCCACAGCGGATGCAAGAACGCCAGCGCCGACATACGGAATGTTTGCCAGCTCCAACAAACCCTGCAGCGTTCCATCCTCGCCGCAGGTCCCGTGCACGACGGGAAACACCACGTCGAGTCGTGCGCCTGCATTTACATCGCCATTCAGCGACATTAGCGCGCGGCGATTCGGTTCCGGGATGAGAAAGCGTTCCGGCTCAGTTTCAAGTCCGCTGCGCGACTTCAACATGTCGAGTGAGCGCTCGGAGCTGATCCATCGGCCATCCGGCGTGATGCCTATCGGCACGACATCGTACTTGTTTGTGTCGAGCGCGTGGATGATGGACGTTGCGGAGACGAGCGAGACTTCATGCTCGCCCGACCGGCCTCCGAAAATCACGCCGACGCGAAGCTTCTTTTCCGTAGAGTCAGACATTGTTCTGTTCAGGTGATGCCGTGTTTGCGCAGTGATTCTAGAACATACGTGCGCAGCGTCGTCTCGGAGATTTCATCATCGCGGCTGTCGGGAATGGTGCACGCGATTTTGTCGGAGAAGTCCTTGCCGTAGCTCTGCACGCTCACGGTGCGCAGCTTCTCCAGGTCGTCGGACGAAAGCGGTTTTGCGCCGCCGAGCATCCGCGCGACAAAGGTAATGTGCGCGGCGTGCTCGACCTTCTCCATTTTGAAATACGCATCGTACAACGTCGCGGCATACGTTACCGCCCCATGATTGGCGAGCAGAATCGCATCGCTGTTTTTGATAAACGGCGCCAGCGACTCCGGCACTTCCATCGTTGATGGCGTTGCATACTCGGCCAGCGGAATCGCGCCCAACCCGACGATCACTTCGGGAAACGTACACTGTGTCAATGGAATGCGCGCTGTCGCGAATCCGGTCGCGTATGTCGGGTGCGCGTGAACGACGGCGTTCACATCCGGGCGATGGTGATAGACGTAGAGATGCATCGCCACTTCCGTCGACGCCTTTCCGTTGCCGCCCACTTTTTCACCGGCTAGCGTGACTTCGACGAAATCGTTTTGCGTGATCATTCCCTTGTTGATGCCCGAGCGCGTGGTGAGAATGTTGCCGTTGGAAAGCCGCACACTCACATTGCCGTCAGTCGCCGTCACCATGTTGCGTGCATACAGGCGGTGGCAGACATCGACAAGCTGTGTCGTTATTTCGCTGCTGATCATTCTTGATGTGGGAAGCTGTGCGTTTCATGATAGAGAAAACGCGGGTGAGTTTCAAACGGAGCGGTAGGGAGATAGGGATTTGTCATTGGGGATGAGGCATACGGATCATTGCGGATTGGTGGTAGGATGGATTAGTGGATGATGGAGTGTTGGAGCCGTGGATTGTGGAGCCACTGACCTCGGACCTCGGACCTTCTCGGTCTTCCGTCTTCGGAAAGGGCGACATTCCTTGCGCCGAGGTAGAGTGTCCGCACAAAGAGCGTGCGGAATCACACTTGTCCAAGATAATCATGCGGCAATCAGAGCCAGCACTCTGGTTGCAAGCACCGTTGCGCATAACCCTCGTGCTTTTGTAGGCGGATTCGAAATCGTACGGCGATGTGCGTGGGGGAGATTCACTCTCACGAAGTGATCCCGTCGGGAGAAGGGGTCAAGTTTCGGTGAAGCTGTAGTGCCCTACTCGACGGTAGATCGTTTCCGCACCGAAACTTGTGGCATGCGGGTGGAGAGTGAATCGTGCCTGCACGCCGAAGTGCGGCGTTTCGGCACGCAGGCGCGCCGCGGCGGAATCCAGAGTGCGGGACTTTGCCCTTCAAAGAAAGTAACAGCACACCATGCCGATTCTCCTTGCGCGCAAACATGGAATAAAGAACAATTCCCGAATTGCGAAAAGCTGGTTGGCAAGAGTAGTGATTTGTCCTGCTGATTAACATAAGAGAGGCTTGCGCTGCACGCAAAGACCAATTTCATTTCTCCCGGAAGTATTTTTGGACAGCAATGCCATCTCCCCGCTACAGAAGCGGTTTCACTCTCTTTTCTAATTCCTTGAACGTTGTCTCTTCGACAATTGTCTCCACCAGCCTTCCGGATTTGTCAAAGACAAATGTCGCAGGTAACGCGCCGCTCCACGCCGGATCGACGGCGTTGATGAAACGTTCGTCATCGGAGCTTGATTTCAGGTAGGAGGGAAACGAAACCTTCATCTTCTTCAAAAACGCGAGAACCTTTTGTCGTGCGCGGGCATCATCATCAATCGAAACGAAAACCAGTTGCACTCCTCGCGCAGCATACGTTTGCCGCAGCTTCAGCAGCTCGGGAAATTCTTCGACGCAGGGTTTGCACCACGTGGCCCAAAAGTTCAGCACGAGTACACTTCCCTTCGACTTCGCCTTCAGCTCCGCCAACCCCTTTTCGTCGATCGGATGCAAAACAGGCGCAGCGGATGTTTGTCCCTGCGCCTGAAGAACGACAAGGGCGGCGAATACCGTCAACAGCATGCGCATCAGCTTTCCTTCTTGATGCGCTTAATCGTGCAGCCGAACGCTTTTGTTTCCGGCTTCGGCACGGACTTGCCGGCCAGCAACGCATCGAGTGTCACGCTCAAATCTTGTGTCTTGATCTTCTCTTCGTTGCGCGAGTCGTCAATGCGCCCGTGATACAGAACCGTCGCCTGCTGATCGAGCACGAACACTTCCGGCGTGACCTGCGCGCCATACGCATCGGCCACGACGTTGTTCCAATCCTTCAGCACCGGAAACGCGAAGCCGTTCTCCGCAGCGTGTTCCTTCACTTCTTCCGCACTCTCCTGCTTGTTCGAGTTGATGCCGACGAACGCGATGTCCTTGCTCGCGTAGTCCTTGTTCAGCGCCGCCATGCGTTCGTTGTATGCATTCGAGATCGGACACTGCGTCGCGATGAACATCACTACCGTATATTTTGCGGAAAGAAAACTGTTGAGCGAGCGTTCCTTCCCATCAGCATCCTTCAACGTAAACGCCGGCGCCTTCTTGCCGATCTCCACGCTCGGCATCGACGCCGAACCGGACTGCCGGCAAATAACAAAAGCCCCGACAAGAATCAACGCGGCGGCAATCAGAAACTTCTTCATACGACTCCTCCCATAGTTGTTGTGACGTTGGATGTGGATGGTGATTGAGTTCAGTTGACCGGTGCGCCCGCTCTGTGCAACGGCTGTTCGGCGGTTTTGTTGCGATCTACAGCAGATGGTCGAACGACACTCCCCGCTCTTTTCACGTGCGGCGAAGGATTCAGCTTCCTCAACGGTCTGCTAACTTAACCAAAGTAATCGGCAAATAATTCCAGCTTTGCTCCACCATCCATCAATCCAATAACTTGTCCAACGTTTCCCGCTCGCGAATGCGCGTCCACGAAGCGCCATCGACCAGAACCTCTGCCGCGCGAAGTCGTGCGTTGTAGTTGGATGAGAGCACAAAGCCGTACGCGCCCGCACACATCACGGCCAGCAAATCGCCGCGCCCGACGTGAGGCAGTGCGCGATCCTGCGCAAAGAAATCGCCGGACTCACAGCAGGGACCGACAACATCAACGCTCGACGACGAAGCGTTCGTCAATTCGAGAGGAACGATCTGGTGATACGCATGATAGAGACTTGGCCGGATGAGATCATTCATGCCGCCATCGACAATCACAAACGTCTTGTCGCTGCTCTCCTTGCGGTACAAGACCTCCGTCAAGAGCACGCCGGCTGTCGCTACGATGGTGCGCCCGGGCTGGATGGCGAGATTGCATTCTGTTTCTTTGAGAATCGGCAGAACCGCGCCGATGAACCCCGACGGCGTGAGGTGCTTGCCTTCACTGCTCTCGGTCGGGAGTTGTGAGTGCGTGATGAAGCCGTGGTAGTTCACTCCGAAGCCGCCGCCGAAATCAAGATCGTGAACGGGAATGTTGTTCGCGCGCAGTCGCTCGATAATAACCTTCAACGCTTTGGCTGCAGCGACGAACGCCTCCACGTTCGTGATCTGCGATCCGAGATGGCTATGGATTCCGCGCACCTCAATGTTCGGCAGGCGCTGTGCGCGGTCGAGCACCTCGACAGCGCGGGACGAGGCAACGCCGAATTTGTTTTGCTTCTTGCTCGTGGAGATGTACGCATGCGTGCCCGCGTCGATATCAAGATTCAGCCGCAACAAGATCTTCGCTTTCAGTCCCATGCGCCCTGCAATCGAGTTGAGCACGTCAATCTCCTGCTCCGACTCGACGTTGAAGGCGGAGACGTTATTCTCCAGCGCATACTCAATCTCGTCGTCGCGTTTCCCCACGCCGCTCACGGAAATCTTGTCCGGAGCAATACCGGCCTGTAACGCGAGGAACAGTTCGCCTTTTGAGCCAACGTCAGCGCCAAGTCCTTGAGCGGCGATGATTTTCAGCAGATGAACGTTGCTGTTTGCCTTGACGGCGTAGGTTGTGAGATGCGGGATGTCGCCGAACGCAGACTCGATTGCGCGGCAGTTTTCAATGAGCGCTTGCTTGCTGTAAACATAGAGCGGTGTTCCGCATTCGAGAGCAAGCGACTTCAGCGATCGCTGCTCGCAATGCAGCGATTGGTGGATGTAGGTGAATGCACTCATGGTTACGACGCCTCCGAATACATCCGCTTCTTGACCGGGCGGTTGGCGTCGATGAACGAGAAATATTTGTGGAAGGGAATTTCGTATCCCTCGGCATGGAACGCGCCCGAACAGGTATCCTGCACGTAGCGGCCGTTGAATTCCTTCCGTGCAATCCGCTCCAGAATCTCCAGCAGCGCGTCGACATCATCTTCATTGTTGTAACACCCGAAGCTTGCCCGTACCATGCCCGGCATGTTCGACTTGTTGCCTGCGAGAACTTCCGCCGTGAACTTCCGGTCTTCCTCGGGAGAAACGTTCAGCAACTGCTTCACATACGGATGCGCGCAGAAGCATCCGTTGCGAACGCCAATGCCGGCTTCTGTTCCAATAATCGCTGCGACGAGTGAGTTGTGCATGCCTTCGATGTTGAACGTTACCACGCCGACTTTTTCGGCAAGGTTGTCGGTGGGACCGTAGAGTTGAATGCCATCGATCGTGCGAATGCGGCCGTATGCATATTCAAGCAAGCGAAGTTCGTGCTCGGCGATCGCGTCCATCCCGACATTTTCGAGAATGCGGATCGCCTCGGCAACAGCAACGCCGCCAACCACGTTCGGACTTCCGGCCTCTTCTTTGTGCGGCGGATCGTTCCACGCAACGCTCTCGAGCGACACGACATCCACCACCCCGCCGCCAACCATGTCGGGCACTCCCTCCTCAAAAAATTTCTTCGGCCCAATCAATACCCCGGTACCGAACGGTGCGTACATCTTGTGCCCCGAATAGGCGATGAAGTCGATATGGTGAGGATGATCGTCGGGAAGAACATCAATCTCGCGATGCGGCGCGAGCTGGGCTGCGTCAACAAATATGCGCGCACCGGCGTCGTGTACCCATCCGGCGATCTCGTGAATAGGGGAAACGATGCCGGTAATATTCGACGCGCCGTTGACCGCAACGAGTTTGAGCTTTCCGCGATGTTGCCTGATCGCCGCTTTCAACGCCACGAGGTCAAGATGCCCATCCGCGGTGATGCCGACATGAATCACCTTCGCGTTCTTGCGCCAGGGAAGATCATTTGAATGGTGCTCCATCACTGTCGTGATCACCACATCATCTGTTTGAAAGCCGAATCGATTCGACAGTTTGTTGACACACTCCGTGGTGTTCTTACCAAGAATGACGCAGTTTGTGTCGGGATCGGCGCCAACAAACTCGCCGCAAATCTCATGCGCCCGATCGAACACTTCCGTCGCCACCAACGATTTGAATCCGGTGCCGCGATGAACGCCCGAGTACCACGGCAAAAATTCCTCAACACACTTCATCACCGTTCTGAAGGTAGGGGTGCTTGCGGCATTATCGAGAAAGATGTAGGGCCGCGATGAGCCATCGAGCAGCGGCACGATGGTATCGATCCCGACAATTTCCGAGCGAAGATCGTTGATGCTGAACTGTTGCTGGTGCGTAATCATGTACATGACTCCGTTGGCTGAATTTCAACTGCGTGGATGAAACGTTTTATGCACTTCCTTCAGGTATTCACGATCGATGTGCGTGTAGATTTGTGTCGTAGCGATGTCAACATGCCCGAGCATTTCCTGCACCGCGCGCAGGTCGGCGCCGCCTTCCAGCAAATGCGTCGCAAACGAATGCCGCAGAGTGTGCGGATGCACTTGCTTGTGTATGGCCGCCTTTGCGGCCGCCCTCTGAACAATTTTCCAGACGGCCATGCGACTCATCGGAGTTCCGCGTGCGTTCAGAAACAATGCATCGTCCGAGCGTCCTTTCGCGGCGAGCAACGAGCGGCATTCCCTCTTGTAGCGCTCGATCCATCGAAGCGCCGAGCCGCCGACCGGAACAATCCGCTCTTTTGATCCTTTGCCGAAGACGCGGACCAACATCTCGTCTGCGAGCAGGCCTGACTGCTTCAGGCTCACAACTTCGGAAACACGAAGGCCGCTCGCATACATCGTCTCCAGCAACGCCTTGTCGCGCAACCAGAGATGTTTCTTATCCTTTTCAGTGGCGCTCGGTTGATCGAGTATTCGCTCAATCTCGGGCTGCGTGAGAACATCGGGCAATGAGCGCGGCAACTTCGGCGCATCGATCAGCTCTGTCGGATCGTTGCGCGTAACGCCATCGCCGATGAGAAACTTGTGAAATCCTCTGATCGCAGAGAGCGCCCGCGTAACGGACCGGGGCGAAAGGCCATCGCGATGCAGCGTTCCCAGAAACTCGGATGCATGCGTTTCGCTGATGGCATTGACGTTATGGATTTTTCTTTTTTCAAGAAAGGCGAGATAGCGATTCAGGTCGAGACGATACGAAGCGATCGTGTTGCGCGAAGCATTCTTCTCAAGTTCAAGATAGTGGAGATAGCTCCGACAATGTTCATTCATTGGTTGTCGATCGTTTTGATTGTCCGGGTCAGACGCTGCTCGTTCGATTCCTCACCGTCGGTTGTCTGCGAAGGAGCAGTTCCCTCGGCAGGCTTTGCCTCCCGCGCCCGTTCTTGCTTCTGGCGCTCCGCGTCGCCGTCGTCTGGCCGCGTCTCTTCACGCGCCTCGCTTCCCGGATATTTCACACGGGCATGATACACGCCGACGAGCACGCCGAGGAACGCCTTCTTGATCTTGGTCAGATCTTTCAGCGTCAGCGGACACTCGTCCAGCTCTCCTTCCTCAAAGCGCTTCTTGATCAGATCGTCGATCAACACTTCAAGTTTTTGTGGCGATGGATCTTCGAGTGTTCGCGCTGCTGCTTCGATGGAATCGGCGAGCATGAGGATGCCGGTTTCCTTCGTCTGCGGCCGCGGGCCGGGGTACCGGTAATCTTCCTCGTTGATCTCGTCGATCTTCGTCTCGTCGTCGGAGCTTTCAGCAAGCTTGAGAGCTTTGCGGTAGAAGTAGTCGATGCGCGTCGTGCCGTGATGTTGCGGAATGAAATCAATCACTTCTTCCGGAAGATTATAGTCGCGGGCAATCGCCATTCCCTGCTTCACATGATTCTGGATGATCAACGAGCTCATGCGCGGAGAGAGCTTGTCGTGCCGGTTGCGTGTTCCTTTCTGGTTCTCCACAAAGTAGTTGGGCTTCTCGATCTTGCCGATATCATGGAAGAGCGCTCCCACACGCGCGAGCACTTCATTTGCGCCAACCGCCGCGGCGCCGGCCTCGGCGAGACTCGCCATCGAGACGCTATGATGGTACGTCCCCGGCGCCTTTTCAGATAAGAGCTTGAGCAGCGGATGTTTGAAATGCGCAAGCTCGATCAGCGTCAGGTCGGTCGTTACTTTGGCTGAACGCTCGAAAAAGATCAGCAGACCGAAGGTCAGTACCGGCGAGATGATGGAGTTTGCCAGCGCGTAGGTCATCTCTTCCGCCATGACGGTCCAGGGCGCAATGCGTTCCATGCCGAGCGCGAAAATTGTCAGAACGTACCCGAGGAAAATGAATCCGAAGGAACGAATGATCTGCGTGCGATTGCGAACGTCGCGGACCGTGTACACGGAAAGCGCGCCGGCCACGAGCGCCGCGAGCCCGATCGCATAATCGTTGCCGCGAATCCCGGCGACAAGGTAGGCAATCGTGACGGTACCGTAGAACCCCACGCGCGAATCGAAGATAATCGTCAGCAGCATCGACGCCGCGGGCACGACGATGAGATACTCGACCGGCCCGGAGACCGGAATGACGCGCGTGAGATGCGCGAAGAATCCCTCCATCAAAATCAGCAGCGCGACAATCGCCAATCGTCGATCGTTGGAAAAAATTCTTGGGCGGAAGAGGGAGAGATACAATCCAAACAAGAACACCACGATCGCCACGTGCAGGATAATGCCGACATACTGGAACGGCCCCGATGACGCGCCGCCTTGTTCAACTCTTGCCTTGCGGAGTGAGTCCAGCTTTTGTTTGATGTCGGTCGTGATGCGCTCGTTCTTGCTCACGATACGGTCGGCTTCCTGCACAAATCCCGATGTGCGCGGAACAGAGGCGATCGCCGCTTTCTCCGCGACTTCTGTGGCAGCTTCCTGATATCGGATGTTCGGCACCAAATGAATCACGCCGATCTTGTGCGCCACATCCACTGTATCGTTGTCACGCCCGTAGAAGGCGATCAGGTCGTTGTCGAGCCGCGTCGCGACTTCATTGAGATCCAGAAATTTGTCGGGCGAGATGAGCTCCTCGACCGTTCCCTTGCGCAAAGCAAGTTGCGGACGCGAAAGAGTCCGTTTTTCAGTATCGAGAATCCCGGATTCGAGATACGATCGCGTCAGGCGAAGCAGCTCATCACGCATCGCGTTGATCTGGCGATCGGTCAGCCCGGCGAGCAGGCTCCATTCGCGTTCGAACAGCCGAACTTGGAGCTGCGAGGCAAGCTGAACGAACCGTGCGGAGTCCGCGGCGGCAGCGGTGCGAGCGACATCCTTCCGCACTCGCAACGCCTCGTCGAGCCTCGCGAAGAACTTCTCCAACTCCAGTTGCTGGACTTTCATGAGCGAGTCGATCCGTTCGAACACAGGATAGACGTTCTTCTTCGCGTCGTCAACTTCTTTCAAATACTCTTGCTGGTCGCGCAGAATGGGAAACGAGAAGGGTGCGTACAAATCATCCTGCGCCCACACACCGCCGACTTTGTATTCAAACTCGATGGCTTCGCCGCGCGGAAACATCAATCCCAGCAGAACCACCAGCGTCAGCGCAATGGCGCCTTTCACGGCAATCTCCTTCGTCGGCCCGATGCTTCTGATGCGCGACCAGGGGCTTGTACGTCGTCTCTCTTCAGTCATAGAATCAAATTTTCGTTTGAAATATCGGGAGAATGCCTAAGATAAGCAACGCGCATAATTGCGATCTGGTGCCGCAAAAAACAGAAAAGCCTCGACTGCATTCACAGGCGAGGCTTGCGGTGAGTTCGATGCACTAATTGTTCTTTGCGCCCTGATCAATCCATGTCGCGATGGTCTTGATTTGCTCCGCGTTGAGCCAGACAGCTTTCCCTTCACGAATCTTCTTCTTCGAATTGAGCGGCATCCGATCGCCAAACGGCGGATCCTCACTCAGCTTCTGAATCATCAGACTCTCTTTCGAATTCCCCGGCTTGAACGGGACGCCATTCTTTCCGCCTTTTGCGATCTGATCATAGGAGTCCATCGAGAGCTCGCTGGGATTGAAGTTGTCCTCCGAATGACAGGGCAAACATCGCGCCTTGATGATCGGAAATACCGAAGCCTTGAATGAAACCTTTTCGTCCTTTTCCTGTCCGATGGTAGCAAGTTGGACAATCAGAACAGTTGCACCCATCATCAACCATAGTCGCGTCTTCATCAGTCTCAATCTCCTTAGAACCTACACTACATTATAAGAATGTTCGGAACAAAACGGCGGCGCTCAGTTATCCGCCGCGCCCTCATCGATCCAATTCTTGACTATGTCGATGGATGTTTGGCTGAGCGGCGATCCACCCCGCGGCATGCGAGTGCCGCACGATGTGCCGGAGATCTTCTTGTAGAGTACACTCGATCCCGAATTTCCCGGATTCACTCTCTTCTCCGACGTACAGCTCGATGTCGCCTGCACATTCACGATGTTTCCGCGGCTTACGCCTGCCTCAAGTGAAAATGGGGCGCTGCCTCCGGCTGAATGACAACCGGTGCAGTTGCCCGAGAAAATCGGTTGTACGTGTGATGCGAACGAGATAGGTCCTGCCGGCGGAGCAACAGTCGGCTCATCTCCTTCATCCTTGCAGCTGTACGCAAAAGCTCCCAACGTCAGAAGCACGATCCCTACCCTCACGTTCGCTCTCATCCTTCCCTCCTATAAATAGAAATGAACTAGCATGTGGAACTCGTTATTCTTCGTATCAACCGGATCTTCTTTGATGATGCGATACATCGGGCGAACTTCAACTCCGCTGATCGGGAAGAATTCAAAACCAAGACTCAATCTCCACATCGCTCCGGTCTTGAAATCTTTGTTCGGATCATAGAAGTCGTAGATGACCTTTGCATCAAAGCCGGGGACGATGACGTAATCGGCTTCGACATAGGCAACAACAGCCGTTGTGTCGCCGGCGCTCTTGTCCTTGACAAAATCTCCCTCCATCATCACCGTGAAGTCGCCAAAACTCAGGCCGCCGAAACCGCCGAACATCGTTGTCTTCACGCCGCCCGTATTTTTGTGGAAGACGTTTGCTCCCGCCCAAAAGTTTACAGACTCGCTCGCTTTGAAAATTCCTTCCAGCCTGCCGAGGAACGCCTTGTTACTGGAGATCACCGGCGCCCGCCCTTCCGAGGAATTATAGATTCCACCCGTCAGCGAGATCGGTCCGGGTGAGAAGCCAATCTCGCCGCCGGTGAAAAACGGGGAGCCCGTCTCGGGACTGAAGCCGGTGAACTCGCGCGTATAAACGCGATGCTCATCGACTTTGATGCCGTAGTTTGGAATGAAGCGACCGACTTTCAGATAGCCGTTGGCCGGAAGAATGTCGAGCTTGCCGAAGATCTCATAGTTCGACAGGCCACGATCGATGTAGATGTTGATCTTCTTCGCGAGCTTGAAATTCAAATACACATCACCCTGCATCTGAAAGAACGCATTCGAGCTGCCCCCGGGGCTATCGATGTAGTAGTAGAGCGTGCGGAAATCGGCGCCGACCGAGATCGTCTCGCTCAGCTTCGTCGAGAATTCGTCGAAGTCAAAGTCCTCGCTCCAGGTTGGTACCGGCAGCGTCTCTCGTCCGTACTGCACGCCGAACGCTTGCCGCATGCCTCCACCGGACGGATTCACATGACACGACTGACATTTCGCTCCGGTGCGCATCGCAAATCTGGGAAGTGCAGTCGAGGTTTCGGCGGCAACCATGAGCAGAGCGAGAAGGGCAACAGAAAACTGGTTCTTCATAAGCGGGCCTCATTGGAAGGTTGATGGTATCGATTAGCTTCAAAAAGCGAGCGCAGGAATATACCAACGCCCTCCATCTGAGTCAATGAAGTCGAGGCCAATGAAGGACAGAACAGATGAACCGGTGCCGGACTCATGTCAGTTTCATGACGCATAGGAGAACAACGATGGACCGTAACCCTGTTTCGTTGCGTACGCCTGAAGCTGCTCCGCCAACATTTTTCGCGCACGATGAATGCGCGAACGAATTGTGCCGATCGGCGTCTTCGAAAACTCTGCGATCTCCTCGTAGGTGTAGCCTTCGATGTCGCTGAGGATGATCGCGGTTTGATACTCTGCCGGAAGCGCATCAAGCGCCCGCTCCACTTCGTCTCCCACCATCGCTTCATGCGCCTCAGCAGAAGTATTGTCTGTCAACAGAACCCGCGTCCCGCGGCGGCCGTCATCATCATTGACGCTCGAGCCATCCTCGGAAAAATCTACCGCAATTGTCTCGTACTGCTTCCGACGGTAGTCGTTGATGTACGAGTTCTTGCAAATCTGAAAGAGCCATGCGCGACAGTTCGTGCCCTCCTGATACAAGTGACAAGACTTGCATGCGCGCAGCATTGTCTCCTGCACAAGGTCGTTCGTGTAATGCTGATCGCGACAAAGTTTGAAGGCAAAGTTTCGCAGGGCGTCGAGGTGTTGAAGAGCCTCTCGCGAAAACACGTCACTGGGCATAGTCGGCTCACGTTGTGGTGTTTGATTGACGAATAGGAATCCAAAGCGTGTGCCAGCGAGCCAACGCGGCCGAACGTTCTTTTTTCTTTCGGATTAGTGGATTATTGGATTTGTGGATGGAGGCGTGGGGAGTGAACGCCACAGCGAAAAGCAATCGTGCAGGAATCCTCTGTGGCAAACACGCTACACAGAGCATTGGGCGACGAGTCTCGTCGCCCTACACGCAGTACACTTCTCAGCAAAACAGAAAAGGTCTGACCAGCAGCGTCATGCGTTCCAGTTCGACTTCGTTGTTTCTGAGAAGATCGTGTTCCCACGTACCGGTGGCATGACTTGGATAGCTCGACTCTCAAGACTCGGATTCTGTATGAGCCCGTTAGCTATCTGTCGATTAGCGTCGTCTTCCGGCAGCACGTGAGCGTGAGGACGATAGTTATTCGTACTCAATGTGTGATGTCTCCCCGAATCAAGGCATCTACGAGATCACCGGAAGGTGCGATTGCGCCATTTCAACAATTAACTTTCAATGATGCAATGCTGCAATGATCCAATGACTCAATCTTTCATGTGGCTTTTCTCTCAAGCGATCGAAATTTCAAAGCGAGCGTCGGCGGACTTTGTTCGGTGTTCTCGTGCTTGAAATACACGAAGGCGGAGTTCCACTTCTGATCGTGAATCCGCTTCATCCATTTCTTCAGGTCGGGGCCCGTGTATCCTTCGCGTCGCAAACGAAGGTAACCCCAATTCGCCGTGCTGACGAACGGCACTTCGAGCTTCTCATCAAAGTCAGCGATGCACAGGGAGCTGTTGTTCTCCTTCAATACTGTGTAGGTGTCGTCATCGAACCATGAAGTATTACGGAACTCCAGCGCGACTTTGATGTCGCCGGAGAGCAGCTTGAAGAATTGCCTTAGTCGCTCGATGTCTTTCTTCATGTTCGGTGGAAGCTGAAAAAGGAGGACGCCCAATCTATCGCCCATGATGCGCGCCGTTCGTATCAGATATTCCGTTTCGTCGCCAACATCCTTCAGCCGCTTGATGTGCGTGATCTTCTGAGATGCTTTCACGGAGAAGCGAAACTCTGCCGGCACGTGCTCGCTCCACGATTTCATGACGCTCTCTTTCGGCAAACGGTAGAATGTATTATTGATCTCGACGGAATTCAGCTTCGTGGCGTAGAATTTTAGGAACTCCTTGTCCGAAAGATCTTCGGGATAGAAGTCGCCTTTCCATTCCTTGTAGCTGTAGCCGCTGGTGCCGATGTAGAGGTTCATGCGTGGTTTCTTCTTTCCTTCAACCCTGAGCGTTCTTTGCGAAAGGGTCTGGTTGCTTGATTCATGTTTTGGGGTGAGGTTCAAGCATCATTTCTTCCGTTCTTCTATTTGGTTGCAAACACTTTCTTGAAGAACGCTTTCAGATCATTCCACGATGCCTTGTCGGCCTTGGCGTTGTAGGCGAGCGGAAGATTGAACTTCTTCCCCGCTTCTGTTGCAGCCGGATTCGTAAAAGAGTGCTTCGCGCCGGAATATGATTTGAATGTGAGATCGGCTTTGGCCTGCTCCATCTCGTTCTTGAATTTAGCAATGTCTTCTTGTGTCACGAACGGATCAGCCGCTCCGTTGCAGACGAGGATGTTCGCCTTGATGTCCCCTTCTTCCGCGGGCGTTTGCGTTGCGAGGCTTCCGTGAAAGCTCGCGACGCCATTCAGATCAACGCCCATGCGCGCCATGTGCAGCACGATTCCTCCGCCGAAGCAGTACCCGATTGCCGCCACTCGCTCCGGATCGACGGTCTCTTGTTCTTTCAGCAAATCGAGCGCCGCCGTGAAGCGCGCCTTCGCAACCGGCATGTTCTTGAACAATTCACCCGAGAATTTTGATGCATCTTCCGGATGTGTTGCCATCTTGCCATCGCCGTACATATCGATTGCGAGCGCGGTGTAGCCCATTTGCGCGAGCATGCGAGCGCGCTTCCGGGCGTAGTCATTCAATCCCCACCACTCATGCACGACCAGCACTCCGGGACGTTTCTCTTTCACCGCATCATCATAAACAAGAAACCCTCTCATCACGACGCCGTCGGAAGTGTATTCAATTTCTTCTCCTTTGATTTCGGCAAATGATGAAAGGGCAGCACAAGACAACAGAAGTGCAACCATCGCAAATCGTGTCATGGATCCTCCGTTATGTTGAGAATGAACAGGCCAAGTGTTCGCGTGAAATTGTAATAAAAATGAAACTGCTATACAAGTGCCGCAATACGTTTTTGCAGGCATCAATACGAGTCTACAGTTTCAACTCCTCCCTCCACCGCGCCCGATTCATCGGCGGACAGTAACGTGTTGTAGGCAAACGTCGCGCATAGCACAGTAAACGGATATGCAATGAGATAGCCGATACCGAGGAACAATAGACCTACGATGTTCACGAACGCGCACGTGATCGCCAGTACGATGAGGCTTGCTTCGACCTTTCTGGTATGAACAAAGCTTGCCTTCAATGATTCGATCGGGCCCATGTGTTGATCGATGATGAACAACGAGTAGAACTGCAATTTCACGGCGAGAATAATGCCCGGAACAACAAGCATCACCAATCCAAGGAGCATCGCACTAAAGTAAACGACGGTTGCAACCACGTACGTGAAGAACTCGCGCACATCAGGAAAGAAGTGGAGCAGAGTCTCTTGCCGCTTTTCGCACGATGCAAGCGACGCTTTCATCACTACGAGTCCGGCTGCGGTGGCGATCAGGTTCGCGGCGATCATCATAGCGACCAACGCCGCAGTATCATGCGGCCTGAAAAACTCCACCACAATAATCGCGACCAGCATCACGAGCGAAGCGCCCACCGACACCGGAAGATTAAGCCTCAGCAGAGCGAACGAGTTCCGCAATACCTGCTGCACAGAAATGGTTTTGCTCGCAGCAGTGAAATGGAGAATAGCCGCAAGAAGGATCGTCGCTGCAAGAAGGACAACAGCAACGCCGGCAACGACGAACATCCAAATAGCACGGGAGATGTCGGGCTTCGATGTTCGTTTCGTATACGTCAGCCTGTACCCAAGCTGATCTCGCGCATCATCAATGTGTGCAATGTACGCCGGAACATCGGCAGCCGACACCGCATCGCGAAGCGTACGATAGGTATACCGCAAAACGATTCGGTCACCATTTGTAACTTGTGAATAGTCGAATGTAAAACTTGAATCGCGAATGACTTTGCTCTCCGTAGAGGTCGGCCAATCCTCCGGCAACTTTATGTCGATCGTGTGGCGAGTGTACGTCGGGTGCGAGATTCCGTACGGTGCCAAGCGCGAACTCACATCCGGCTTGTGCAGCAGATCGCGGGTGTATTGTGCGTAGAACCCTGCCTTCAACCGGGTGCTGTCAGTCATGCGCGCCCAGAAGTGCGGAATCTTGTAATACTCGGTAGTCTGCACAAGGTTGAGCGAATCGATATCTTCAACGCGCAACGGCGCGCTGACAACGACTTCCGGATACTGCGTTCCATAGAAACCCTGATACCTTTTTTCCATGGCCGGACGGCTTACGTCGGCAAAGTCTGAACGGGCGGCATCGGCTTTCTGGTGATAGAATTTCGTGATGACGAGTAATTCGGCTGGCTTCTCAAAATCCGTGATGCTATAGTACTCGGCAATATCTACAAGCAGATCATTGTTTGGCGGTTGCACGATGGGCGCGAGTTCCTTTGTCCCCGGCGCCAACGGCAATCCGTACCCATAGTCAGGGATAAACGTGTGTTGCAACGTGCTTCGTTGGTGGGAATAGGTCGCGTCGAGCCAGTATGTTGTATCGTTCACAACAGCTCCCGCGATCACGTGGTCAAACACCGTCGGCGAAGGAAGTCTATGTCGCACAGCAAGCCTAAGATCCGTATCCACCAACACAGGAAAGGCTTCAACGCCCATCGCCTTCAACAACGTGCACAGCAATAACGACTTGTCTTTGCAATCGCCAAACCGACGTCGAAACACTTGGTCGGGCGGAGACGGTTTGTGCGAGCTCTCGCCAATCTCCATTCCGAGATAGCGAATCTCATCCTGCACAAACCGCACTGCAGCGGTTACCCGCTTGTCGACACTACTGAACCGTTGTTCCCACTCGCTCACTTTCTTCCGCATTGGCAGCGACAACCCAGATGAGTACGCGTACACTTCCGATCCCCATGCCGCGACTTCGGACCACGATGCATATTCGGAGATTTCAATTGCTGCGTACATATCGAACCAACCGGGGACGCCTGACTCATACGGTTTGCCGGGGATCGTATCCAATTCCCATCGGTACTCGCGCAGATGATCGTGCACACTGATCGACGGTTTGACAGACGTGCTTCTGTTCTTGAAATGGAGCGTGCGTTCTTCACGGGAGAGAATTCGAAATTGCAGATGCGTCACCGGTTGACTCCATTCCAACCAAACTATTCTGGTAAACTTGCCGTGGAAGATCGGATTGCTCCCCTTGAGCGTGTATGAAAACTCGATGATATCTCCAACCCTGACATCCTCGAGAAATGTCAGGACCGTGAGCCTGCCATCATACAGACGCCGATCAAGACTTGTTTCGCGTTGGAGTGTTTTGAATTTGGATGTGTTCAACCTGTTCTGGCGACGCCCAGCGCGAATCAGATCTAGCGTATGAAGAGTGAGTTGCTCATAGGAGGGATCGATGACGAACTCCAACTGCGATGCATTCTCAAGTCCTGCCTCGGTCTCAACTCGGTTTGCATAGTGATGATAGAATTCCTCCGTCTCAAGATTCACTTGGTCATCCACGAGCAGGTAGCTCACGCCGTCCGTAATAGATTTGGATGTGTCAACGGCGCGCGCCGGGATCAACGCGGGGACAGTCCATGACGACGCCTTTGCTCTTGCAAAATGTTCTCCGGCAAAGGCGCCACGCGTGATTGCAGCACAGAGCAGAATGCCACTGAAAACGGAAAGAGTGTACACACGCATCGCCATCTGGCGAGCCGGCGTAGTTGTCGGCAAGCGGTGTAACACCCAACTGAGCACAAGTATCTTGTTGCGCAAAACGTACCTTCACACACTTTGAAACAAAAGAAATTCGGGCGCCACTTAATAGCAACCCGACGAGACCATCAGTCTGCAACATTGATTCTCTTCGCCTTGGCCGCGACCAGTCCTACGCGAGCGATTGATCGGATATCATTTCTCAATGAGATGATCTGCTGAAGGAGAACCTGGAGGAAAGAACAACGTCTGTGCAAAGCTACGCCAAGTTTTCTCCTTTTGCAATAGTAATTTCGATCCTCGAAAGATCAGCCAAGTTCTGCACTGTGGCTGTGCGCTCAGGAATCGCATTCACCCCTGTTGCTCAATCGATTTGACAACGAAAATCCAAATGCTAATCTTGTACGCAAATCCCTATTCCGAAGTGATGATTACTCCATGGCACGCACCGCACACATAGTGCAGGTTGGCAAACGAACCATCGAACTCTCCAATCTTCAGAAAGTCCTCTATCCCGCCGATCATATCGTGAAGGCGGAGTTGATCGAGTACTACCACACACTGGCCCCGACGATTCTCGCGCATCTCAAGGGGCGTCCGCTCTCGCTGGTGCGCTTTCCCGACGGCATTGAGGGAGAAAAGTTCTTTCAGAAGAATCGCCCCGAGTGGGCGCCCGAATGGCTTGAGTACATCACGATGGGCGAAGGCGACGAACGGAAGGATTACATTCTCGCGACCGAACCCGCCTCGCTCGTGTGGCTCGCAAATCTCGCGTGCATCGAGTTGCATCAGATGCAGGTTCGTGCGCCGAAGTTCGACATTGCCGACTACTTTGTGATCGATCTTGATCCGCCCGAAGGCATGAAGTTTCCACAGGTCGCTGAGCTTGCGCTCGAACTGAAGGAACATGTTGAGACGTTCGGCTATCATCCGTTCGTCAAGACGACGGGGAGACGCGGACTGCATGTTGTTGTTCCGGTCGAACCGAAGTGGACTATCGACAAAGTGTTCGAAGCCGCAGAGGCTATCGCAAAACCGTTTGTTGCTGCACGGGAGAAGACGACGACGCTGCACATCAAAAAAGAGTATCGCAAGGGTCGCATCTTCATCGACATCTTCCGCAATCGCAATCATCAAACAATCGTTGCGGCGTACAGCGTGCGCGGGTTCGCCGGCGCGACCGTTTCGGCGCCGCTGACGTGGGATGATCTTCCGAACATCAAGAGCATCGCGGAACTGAACATCAAATCGGTTGTCGAGCGCGTGCAGCAGAATGGCGATCCGTGGGAAGGCATCGGCGCGTACGCAGAGCCGCTGCACACCGAACGAAAATCCATCAGCAAGAAGAAATTGCCACCTTCCGCAAAACATAAAACGCCTGAGACTCTGGAGACGTACAAGGAGAAGCGGAGCTTCGACAAAACTCCCGAACCAGTTCCACAGGTCGCGTTGGGCGAAGGCAACGCGTTCGTCGTCCATCGACATCATGCGACGCGACTTCACTACGATTTGCGTTTGGAGAAAGACGGCGTGCTGAAATCGTGGGCGGTGCCGAAGGGTTTGCCGCCGCGCCCCGGCATCAAACGACTTGCCGTTCATACGGAAGATCATCCGCTCGAGTACATCAACTTTGAAGGGAATATCCCCAAAGGCGAATACGGCGGCGGCGAGATGTGGATTTTTGCGCGCGGCAAATATCAAATCACCAAAGACAAAAAGGACGGATTCTACTTCCGTCTGCAGAGCAAGGAAGTGAACGGCGAGTACCGGACGTACAACACGAAAGAGAATGAATGGCTACTCGAACGTCTCGATACGCCGCAGGTAGATTGGCTGCACGACGAGATCGAACCGATGTTGGCCGGAAACGCTGAGAAGCCTCCACAATCAGAGAACTTTTTGTTTGAGGTGAAGTGGGATGGCATACGGGCGCTGATCTCCGTTGATGAAGGCGTGATGCGGATTCGCACACGCAATCATCTCGACATCACGCACCGGTTTCCTGAGCTGCTGATTCCCGAGCAAGCGTTTCGCGCAGCCGCGGCTGTGTTCGACGCGGAGATCGTGTGTTTGGATGAAGCGGGGAAGCCCGTGTTCAAGCATGTCATCCATCGCATGCAACAAACAGCGGAAGGCGCAATTCAACGAGCGAAGGCTAAGTATCCTGCTGTGTGCTACGTGTTCGATTGCCTCTATCTTGACGGTCGCTCGATTGTCAATGAGCCACTCATCCGCCGCCGCGCATGGCTGGCGGACGCGATCAAACGCGATACGCCCTACCGCGTAAGCGAAGTGTTCGACAACGGCGACGAATTGTTCAGCGCCGCAGCGGCGATGCAGCTTGAAGGCATCATGGCGAAGGAGAAGAACAGTACCTACCAAGTCAACAAGCGCTCGCCATCATGGCTGAAAATCAAAACGCGGCAAACGACGGAGTGCCTCATCATCGGCTACACCAAAGGGAAAGGGAGCCGCGAGTCGGAGTTCGGCGCGTTGCACTTGGCTCAACGATCGAATGGCGATCTGAAGTACATTGGAAAGGTCGGAACCGGCTTCGACACGAAAATGATGAAAGAGGTTTTCGGAGAACTGAAATCGCTCAAAGAAATCAAGCGGCCCATCAGAGAGAAGCCGCTCGACGATGCGGTATCCACGTGGCTTGAACCGAAACTGATCTGCGAGGTACAGTACTCCTCATGGACGAAGGACAACATGCTGCGCGAGCCGGTGTTCCTCAGGATGCGACCGGATTTAGCGTAAAATCCTGAACGAAGCGAATGGGCGCGAAGGCTCTTCTGATGCAAGCCAAAATCAATTCTTCGTGGATAAAAGAAGTAATGGTTTTTCAACAATCTGTTAGGAGTGATGGAGTGGTGGATGTTTGGGCAAAAAACTAAACGCAAGTAGATTTGCGTTTAGTAGCACTAAACGCTAACGCGTTATCCCTTCCCATTCATCACGCGCCGAAACGCGTCGCCCACCACTTCAACCGCTTTCTTGAACTCTGCTGAATCCTGAATCGTCAGCGGGTCCTCGCCGACAGTCGGCGGGATGCAATCACGGATGTCGTACGCGATCTGCCCGGGCGCTTTCGTCATAATCCAGACGCGGTCGGCAAGATACACAGCTTCGCTGATGCTGTGTGTGACCGCGAAGATGGTCGGTTGGGTTTCGTGCCACAGCTCGACGATCAACTTCTGCATGTCGATGCGTGTCGGCTCATCGAGGGCGGAGAATGGTTCGTCCATGAGGATGATGCGCGGCTTCAGCACAAGCGTGCGAGCAATCGCGACGCGCTGCTGCTGTCCGCCTGAAAGTTGATGCGGGTATTTGGTGTCGTGTCCCTTCAAGCCGACGCGCTCAATCATCGCCATCGCGCGATCAACGCGACCCTTCGCCGTCGTTCCATTCTTCTGCAACTTCATGCCGAAGAGTACGTTTTGCAGCACCGTGAGATGCGGGAACGAACTGTACTTCTGAAATATCATTCCGCGGTCGCTGCCCGGAGCCTCGACATCCTTTCCACCAACGAGGACATGACCTTCCGTCGGCGTCAGAAATCCGGCGATGAGATTCATGATGGTGGATTTGCCGCAGCCCGAAGGTCCGATGATCGCGATGAATTCTCCCTTGTTCGGCGCATCCTCGATTGCGAAGCTCACCTTCCGCAGCGCAGTGAATGACCCGAACCGGACGGTGACATCCGTGAACACGACAACATTCTCAGCCGCCATCGTCAGACCTTTCGCTTGTAAGGAAACAGAAAACGACCGATGAAACCGAAGAGCAGATCAGTGAGCCATGCCAGCAGCGCGATAATGATAATGACGAGATACATATACTCCCGCGGTCCGCGCCGTTGCGCGATGATGATGATCTGCCCAAGCCCGGCTTCCGAGAAAATGATTTCGGCAAGAATGATATACGTCCACCCGACGCCGAACGCGAGACGCGCTGCATTCCAAATATCATAGAATGCAATGGGACAAAGAACCTTCGCTACAATGTGAAGCCGCGATGCGCCGAGCGTGTACGCGGTCTGGATATACACGTCGTCGACCTTGTCCATCGACTTTACGATCAGCGGAAGCAGGTATACGAAGAACGCGATGGCGAGAAACATTGCCTTCTGCTCTTCTCCCGTTCCGAACCAACTCAACGTCAGCGGCACGAGCGCGGCAATGGGCAGGTAGCCGCTCATCACGGCGACCGGCTGAAACATTTGCTTGAACTTGCCGAAACTTCCCATGAGAATGCCGAGCGGAAGCGCAGCAGCAACAGCGATGAGGAACCCGATGGCAACGCGCTGGAAGCTCGCGGCAATTCCTTCGAAGAGTTTTCCCTTCGTGATGAGCGAGGGAATGGATTGAAGTACTTCCCACGGACTCGGCAGCGTCACCGGCGAAACGATCCGCTCCTCAACAACATCACCCGCCGTGATGTACCACCAGACACCGATGAGCAGAATAATCGGAATCGTTCCCAGAACGATTGACCACGTGTGCGACGTGGTGCCGCGGATTTCAAAAAAGTTTTTCATGAATTGTAAGAGATTTGTTGTGTCATCACGTACCTAAAGGATTCTCCGTCAGTCTTCATTTTTCACTTGCGAATCGAACACGTTTAATGCATATTTAGGCCAGCTAACAGCGCCAATGTGAGCAACATTGGTTTAACGGTCACTCTGGAAACGGAGTGACCGTTTGTCGTTTCATTTCTTCCGAAAAACATCCACCCCGCTTCCGACGGCACCACTTTGATTTCAACGCGTCGGTTGAGCGCCTGATTCACATGCGCAACACGCTCCAGCGTCGCATCGACACCCGGATCATAGAGTTTCTTTTCGATGACATTCCCGAATTCATCACGCGCAGATTTGTGCAGGTGTGGCATTAGTATTCCGTCCGCCCACAACCGCTGCTGATTGAAAATATGTTGGTAGAGATTGATTTGCTATTTTATTCTACTTGCATACATATACCAATTCCATTCCCAAGTTTTTCCATTGTCGGTTGAAAACGCTTGGCTCCAAATAGGAAGTATGTTCACCTGTTTGCTAGGATTCCAGATGGCACGGCCCGCTCAGTCATCATGCGAGCGTTGCGATCAAGCATCCATTGGCACGTTGGAAGCACCGCGCGCCGAACCGAAACTTGCCGTCATAACGGCGCCTATTGCAATGCACTGCCAGAGCGTCAAGCGCTCACCGAGCAGCAGAAAACCTACCACCGCCGCACAGGCCGGCTCCATGCTCATCAAAATGCCGAATACTTTGGTCGGCATGCGGCGCAAGGCTTCGATTTCAAGACTATAAGGAATGACGGAAGAGAGTAGCGCAACCGCAGCGGCAATCGGTAGCGCGGGCAGAATATTCAACCACTGCGGCGCATCAATAATTTTCAGCGGTACCAATACCAAACTGCCTATGCTCATCGCGATGGTTAAACCGAGTGCGCCCGGCGTCGCACTACCTAGTTTCTCGCCGAGGATAATGTAAAGTCCCCAGCAAGCACCGGCAATTAACGCGAGTACAAATCCGATCGCATCGACATGGCCGCTAAATGGATTAAGTAGCGCAATACCAAGTGCAGCAAGTGCTACCCAGACAAAATCGAGCGCACGATGACTGTGCCAAATCGCTACGGCTAATGGTCCAACAAATTCGATGGTCACGCACAAGCCGAGCGGCAAGCGTTGCAAAGAAAAATAATACGTGGCATTCATACTGACGAGCACGATGCCAAAAATCATGCTGGTCTGCCACTGCTGGCGACTTAATGCACGCAGTGCCGGACGCACGATAATCAGCAGCATGATCGCGGCAAGTGCAACGCGCCAGAATACGGCCGTCATGGCGCCAAATTCGGCAAACAGGGATTTCGCGAGTGCAGCGCCCCATTGCACGCTGACCATACCGATGACGACCAATAAAATCGGATGAATGCGCTGCAGTATTTTCATTTTGTTTCCGTGCTCGTAGAGTGCGCTACGCGCACCGGATCAGCACGATGCAAACTAAATAAGGCGCGTAGCGACATCATGCACTCCTCCCGCTTTGCAAACATCCGCCTTTGAAATTAAATCTATTTCTAAGTCCTAAAGTATTCGAGTCGCTGTCGCATGACGTATAAACGTCTCGGCAAACAACGCCGCCGTTTTGCGAACTATTCAACGACAAATTCTCCGTGAGCAAAAACGGTGGAACGAGCACAACTGATCTTTTTATCGAGCTTCAACGTAACCATATCAAATGAGCGAGTGTCGTTGTTTGCTGTGTTAGCTGCAGTGCACGGGCTGGCTCGAGCTCCGTGAAGTACCACCGACCAGGGTGTGGTTAATGCATCTTGACTGTCATTGGAATTGAACCGCCTCAACTGCCAGAGAATTATACGGAAAATCGTATCAGCAATCCCGCCTTTTGTATACGTTCTCCCAACGCTGGCGTCTTATATTAGTACCGTAAACCTTGAAAGGAGGAACAATGCAAAAGCGCAGACTTGGAAATAGCAACATCGAGGTCTCGGCCCTCGGGCTCGGCTGCATGGGAATGAGTTTTGGCTTGGGCCCTGCTGCTGACACGAAAGAAATGATTTCACTGATTCGTTCTGCCGTCGAAAAAGGAATTACCTTCTTTGATACGGCAGAAGTGTACGGACCATTCACCAATGAAGAACTTGTGGGTGAGGCGCTGGCACCATTCAAAGGAAAGATCGCTATTGCAACCAAGTTCGGTTGGAAGCCCAATGCCGACGGGAGCGGTCGATGGAATGAATTGGATAGTCGTCCTGAACATATCAAAGAAGTAGCGGAGGCATCTCTCAGGCGTTTGAAGGTCGATACGATTGATCTGTTCTATCAACACCGTGTTGACCTGAATGTCCCGATCGAAGATGTCGCCGGCGCAGTGAAAGATCTAATCAAAGCAGGCAAGGTAAAACACTTCGGTCTTTCTGAAGCCGGAGTGAAAACGATTCGGCGCGCACACGCAGTGCAACCTGTGACGGCCGTTCAAAGTGAATACTCGTTGTGGTGGCGGCAACCCGAAGGTGAATTGTTGCCGACGCTTGAAGAGCTCGGCATTGGTTTTGTTCCGTTCAGTCCTCTTGGTAAAGGTTTTCTCACAGGCACAATCAACGAGAACACAAAGTTTGACAGCAATGATTTCCGGAATGTTGTTCCACGTTTTGCGCACGATGCACGAAAGGCGAATCAGTCTATGGTCGATTTGCTGAAGAACATCGCGCAAAGGAAGAAGGCAACACCTGCACAAGTCGCGCTTGCCTGGCTGCTTGCACAAAAGCTCCCGAAGAAAAATGTTTCGGGACAGGCGTGGATCGTTCCGATTCCCGGAACAACGAAACTCCATCGCCTGGAAGAAAACATCGGTGCTGTTGCCGTTGAATTTACAACCGATGAACTGAATGAAATTGAAAATGCTTCTTCACAAATCAAAGTGCAGGGTGAACGCTATCCTGAACATCTCCAGAACCTCGTCAATCGCTAACCTGAACTGAAAATGAACAGAGCGCAACGAGTGGTAAGAAGATATGAACGATAATGGCGAAAGAGAGAATTGAACATGAAAGCAACTGTAATGTACAGCGCCGGGGATGTTCGTGTTGAGAGCGTTCCCGATCCTCGCCTGCTGGAACCAACCGATGCGATCGTCCGCATCACCCACGCCTGCATCTGTGGCAGCGATCTCTGGCCATACAAAGAAATGCAATCCAGCGAGCATGGCCGCCAGATGGGTCACGAGTTTGTTGGTGTCGTCGACGCTGTCGGCGCTGATGTCCGCACGGTAAAGCGAGGCGACCTTGTCGTTGCGCCGTTTGCCTTCTCGGATGGCACTTGCGAATTTTGCCACGAGGGAATTCATACGTCGTGTGTGCACGGTGGGTTCTTTGGGGTCGGCATGGAGAATGTCGGAGGCGGACAAGCTGAAGCTGTGCGCGTGCCGTTGGCTGATGGAACTCTATTCAAGCTGCCGGTCGGGAAGGATGATGCGCTGATGCCGTCGTTGCTCACGCTTACCGACGTGATGGGCACAGGTCATCATGCGGCTGTCACCGCAAGGGTCAGGCCCGGCAAGAAAGTGGCCGTCATCGGTGATGGTGCAGTCGGCTTGTGCGGAGTGATTGCTGCCCGGCGTCTTGGTGCCGAGCAGATCATCATATTGGGTCGTCATCCAGGCCGGATTGCACTGGCAAGGGAGTTCGGCGCAACAGATGTTGTAGGCGAACGCGGCAACGAGGCAATTGAATGTGTGCGGGAGTTGACGGGCAGTTTTGGCGTTCACTCTGTGCTTGAGTGCGTAGGTACCGACCAGGCCATGCGGACAGCAATTGGCATTGCCCGCCCTGGCGGCGCCATCGGTCGCGTGGGTGTGCCGCACTACGAGGAGATTCCGAACGCGCAACCGTCGTTTTACGGGAACATAACCGTAAGCGGCGGTCCTGCACCTGTCCGCTCCTACATCGAAGAACTTCTGCCCGACATTCTTGAAGGCAGGATTGAGCCGGGTCGCGTGTTCGATCTGGTTACGGGGATCGACTGCGTACCCACAGGCTACCAGGCGATGAACGAGCGCAAGGCGATCAAGGTCATGATCACATTCTGAGGACTTGTCTGAACAATGAGAAACGTCATCATACTCGGTGCAAGCGGCAACATAGCGAAACATGTCGCTGATACTCTAGTACTGGAGAATAACATCGCCCTGACCCTATTCGTTCGCAGCAAGCAGAGGCTAAGGAATAAGGATGTCTCCAAGTGCCGGATCGTTGAAGGTGATGTCCTGAACTTCAACCAACTCAAGGAAGTCATCAAAGGTCAGGACATTGTGTACGCGAACCTTGCGGGAGATCTGGAGGCAATGGCAAAGAACATTGTGAAAGCGATGAACGAAACAGGAGTGAAGAAACTGATCTTTATCAGTTCCATAGGAATCTATGGTGTTCCCTTACGACCAGTGTTGAAACCTTACCGGAAAGCTGCTGATGTGATCGAAGCATCTGATCTTGAATACACTATTCTGAGACCAACCTGGTTTACCACTGCTGATGAAGTGGATTATGAGATAACGAGAAAGGGTGAACCGGAGAAAGGATCAGTCATTTCACAAAAAGGCCTGGCGACATTCATTGCAGCAATCATAAGATCTCCCGAGAAATATGTCCGTGAAAATCTTGGAGTGAACAAACCGAATTCCTAAAGCGGCCTTACTGAAGGAGTCTCTGACATGAACAAAACACGAAACGATCGCGTTCGGGAGGAATGTCCCCCTCTGCCCGGTCGCCGCGAAGTACTTGTGGCCGGGGTCGCGCTGGCCGCCGCTTCACTACTGCCTCACAACATCGCGCGGGCGCAGGGCCAGGACGCAACGGGCGCAAGCACGCCGCTTGAACCCACGCTGAACGCCCGGCGCAAGCTCGGCACCCTGGAAGTTTCCGCCATCGGCCTTGGTGTCCAAAATATGAGCCGCACCTATCAAACGACGGTGGCGTACCGACCGGAAATGATCGATATTATCCGAACGGCATTCGATCGTGGTGTCACCTTCTTCGATACAGCCGAAGCCTATGGCCCTCACGAGTGCGAGCGCATTCTCGGCGAGGCCATGCAGCCTTTCCGAAACAAGGTAGTGATCACATCGAAGTTCGGCTGGAATATCGATCTCGATACTGGTGTGCGGCGCCCGGGGCTCAATAGCAAGCCCGAGCACATCAAGCTCGCGGTCGAGGGATCGCTCAAGCGCCTGCGCACCGACCGCATCGATCTCCTCTACCAGCACCGGGTCGATCCCGAAGTCCCGATCGAGGATGTCGCCGGTGCGGTTAAGGATCTGATGGTGCAAGGCAAGGTCCTGCACTGGGGACTCTCTGAGATGGGGCTTAAGACGCTGCGCCGTGCTCATGCTGCGCTGCCAGTCACGGCTGTCCAGAACGAGTACTCGATGCTATGGCGCGGGCCTGAGAAGGAAGTTATCCCGACTTGCGAGGAGCTTGGAATCGGCTATGTGCCTTGGAGTCCCCTCGGTGTACAATTCCTAACCGGCTGGATTGATGCGAATACCCGGTTCGCGCCCGGTGACATTCGCGGGGTTGAGTCGCGATTCTCGCCGGAGAATCTGCCTCATAACTTGGCACTCGTGGATTTAGTGAGGAGTTGGGCCAAACGAAAGCAGGTAACTCCCTCTCAAATAGCGCTGGCGTGGCTGATGGCGCAAAAGCCGTGGATCGTGCCGATCCCGGGAACGACACAAATGGCGCATATGCTCGATAACAGCGGCGCTACTGCTGTTCGATTCACACCTGCCGAACTCGCTGAACTGAATTCGGATGTGCAGATGATCGAAGTCAAAGGGCAGCGCCTGCCGGACGCGGTGCTGGTCTTTTCGGGCGTTGAGGCGCCACCGAAAAAGTGAGGTGGTAATTCCGGAAATGATTGTGATAAGTTGTAATCGTTCCGTATCATGTATTTGTCGGCAGGACGAAAAGCTTGTTCTACATTGCAGAAGACACATATACATTCCTAAGTTCAATCGACATGAAACGCTTTGAATCAATCAGCGAGTACTATCAGTTTGGCGGGTATCCACCGCCTGAGAACCCCCTATTGAGTTTAAGAATTCTGGATGTGACAACTCCAATTACAGAAGACATTGAGTTTGTCTGTGATTTCTATTGCATCGGTTTCAAAAAAATCAAATCCGGTGAACTTATTTATGGGAAAACGAGATACGATCACGATAGAGGCTGGATGTACTTCGTTAAGCCCGGTCAAATACTTAAAGCAAGGAAATTACAATTTGCTGAAAAGGGTTTTGCTATTCACCTTCACGAAGACTTCTTGATGGGGCATCCCCTGTTCTCAGAAATCAAGAAGTACAACTTCTTCGACTACGAGACACATGAGGCCCTTCACCTTTCACCAAGGGAAAAAGAAATCATGTGGTCGCTGTACCACAAAATGGAGAGGGAGTACCACGACAATCCCGATGAGTTCAGCAAGTCTATCATCCTCTCACACCTCGATTCAATGCTGAAGTATGCGCAGCGATTCTACAAGAGACAGTTCATCGACCGGAAGCCGATCTCGGGCGTAACGGTGACAAAATTCAATGCGACTCTGGACGGACACTTTGCGAAGGGAAACGCAGAAGAAAAAAGACTGCCGACAGTGAATGCATTGGCATCGCAACTGAATCTATCGCCGAAATATTTGAGTGACCTACTGAAACAGGAGACCGGCAAAACAGCATTGGAGTTGATACATCTGTACGTGATTGCTGAAGCCAAGAACTTGCTCGTTGCCGGTGACCGAAGCATTTCTGAAATCGCGTACTCTCTGGGTTTTGAAAATCCTCCTTACTTCTCGCGTCTGTTCAGAAAGGAAGTGGGGATGAGTCCTAAGGAATACAATAACCAACCTCTAAATTGACTCAATCTCTCCACGCACCATTCTCTTTAATTTTTGGGCCACGCCGACCATATGTGTGTAACCCGATTATCCCGACGTGCATTGCAGCTAACTACCGTAACCACGCCACACCCAATTCAGTTACCCAGCTTCCTGCGACACGACTTTGATTTCGACGCGACGGTTCGGCGCTTGATTCTGCGGGTCGTGGTCGGCTTGGACGAATGGTTACGCGATACCTGTGGCCTTGCTTCGCGGAACTTGGTAGCGTAACTCCGCGAAGCCTGTGCCCACCTGATGGACAGATATCAACTGCAATGGAGGGCTTGTGATGCGACGCGGGAATAGTGGCTTGCCTCTGCCCAGAGTGACTGAACCAATCTGCACGATAACCTCGTCCAACAAGTTCGCATCATAGAACTGCCCCGCCAGGTCGCCACCACCAACAATCCAGATGTTCTTTTCACCTGTCGCTGCGTAGTACTGAGTTCTCATTCCGTACCTACACCAATGGATGTGATTCGTGCCGCGGGCGGCAACCCCGCTCATTGGCCGGCAGGCGGTTGCCACAGTTCTATTTTGTTTCCTTCCGGATCGATGACCCAGGCAAACTTTCCAAACTCGGATTCATCGATCTTTTCGAGCACGTTGCAGCCTTCTTCCCGCAAGACTTTGACCAATCCGTGAAGGTCTTCAACTCTGTAGTTGATCATGAAGGAAGCAGAGCTCGGAGCAAAGTGATCGCTCTCCTGCGGATCGATTAACCAGGCAGTTGTACCTGCAACCGGCTTGCCCTCGGCGTCGGTCCAATCAAAAGCCGCTCCGCCCCAGACTTGGACATCGATTCCCAAATGCCGCTTGTACCAAGTCTGCAGTGATGGAGCATCTTTGGCCTTGAAGAAGATGCCTCCAATGCCAGTGACTCGCCTCATGAAACCTCCTCTGTGGGTGATGATGTCGTTGAACATGGCTGCTAACGTGTGCACAAACCACGCCGTGCCGCACTCCATGCTTTTCTACCAAATGAGTGCGGCATGGAACGAGCACAACTGAGTTTGAACTGAGCTTCAACATTGCCTTTCAAATGAGCGAGTGTCGTGGTTTGTGCTGTCAGGCGAAGTGCGAAAAGTCACTTCAACTGTTGTCCCCTTCCTATGCTTGCTGATACACTTCCAAACGAGCCCTCTGCGAGCGCTGATAACAATGAAATCTCACCAGCAAGGCAGACGGATGCAACAATTTCACCTAACCGAGACACAGCATATCCTCGTCTAGTTTCATCTGGGTTGCACCCCAATCGATCTAGATTCTCTCTGCAAGGCTTGTAGTCAGTGCCGCCGCCAACGACGCCAAGTTCCATACACGGTAAAGTTAGCACGAATCGTACTCCCTCGTCGACACGGCTGCCAACTAGCGTTGCACTACTTGACTCGACGATCTCAGCGACATCTTGACCAAAGGGGATAAACATCGCAGCTAACGAATTCGCAACATGTGCGTTTTGATGATAAGGAGCGCCCGCAAGGCTTGAGCCCAATTGTAGCTTGGCCACAGCCAGATCCAAAAGTGGTTCAACACCAACATGAAGCACATGCTTCAGGATGTCGGAAGTGAGGATGACTTCTGCAATAACACCCAAACCTCTGCCATCCAAGACGTTGATAGCAGCAGGCTTCTTGTCAGAACACAGGTTTCCAGAAACCCCCAGACATTTTGTTTGGGTCACCTTGCACACACGACGCACGATTGAATCTGAAAGTATCGTGACTGCATTGCCCCCTAGCGCATCGCCGACATCAAAGCGTAGCCTAAGATAAATGTACTGTCCAAGAATGTATGGTCTTGATTCGATTAGCCTGACATGCTTGCTCTGTCCCTCTGGCCATTCGTTGATTTCCAACTGAATCTCCTGCAGTTTCCGAAAAGCCCTGACGGCATCCTTGACGTTCGTTGCGGCGAATACTGGCGCCCGCGTCATGGACTTGCGATAAACACAAGTTGTAGAACCGCCAGAGAGGGTTATAGCCTTGCAGCCGCGGTTGATCCCTGCAACCAAGCCTCGTTCGGTCGTAGCCAGTGGTACCTCTACTGTCGCATCGATATTTTCCCCGTGAATAACAATGGGTGATGAAAGAGAATACGGTACAGGATGAACGCCCTTTTGGCGCTCAATGAACGATTGTATTCTTCTGCTTCGTATTGTCATGTCCAGAGACCTTGCTTCATCTCCACTGGATTTGCCCATCTAGCATTAGGGTCAGGCATTATTGCTTTGCATAGTACTGTCGGCAACGAACAAGATGGCGCGAATTGCCTTAGTTGGTTACTCAACCCATCGAAATCCACCGAGTACCTTGCCGCGACAGGATCGTCTGAACTCAGCACGAATTCGGGCAATGATCCTGTAAGTAGTTGTATTCCGACTATCCCGAGCGAGTACAAATCTGCACGGATGTCAACATCTCCAGCATGACAAAATTGTTCAGGGGCCATGTATGGTATTGTTCCAGCCCAGTAGGCAGGTCGATGCTCAAGATGCGCCCCGAATTTTGCTAGGCCAAAATCAGCAACTAGGTAGACTTTTCGGCTATCATCAATAAGGATGTTATCTGGTTTGAGATCCCTATGCACGATCTCATTATCCCACAAGTGACCAAGCGCAGACAGCAACTGACTTAGGACTATTCTGACTTCAGAGGAATCGAATCGCTCGGTTTGGCGCAGTACCGATGACAATGAACCTCCTTCCACCCAGTCCATTGTGAAATATGAAAATCCTGATTTTGTCCCAGAGTCGTGGACGCGAACAATGTTTTTATGTCTGAGCCTAGCAAGTAGCTCGAATTCGCGTTCAAACCTGATCCGCGCGTCATTGTCAGGCACGAACTCTGACTTCAAAATCTTCAGTGCGAAGTAATCTCCATCGCGCAGATTTGAGACTTTGTAAACCGCCCCAAATGTTCCTTGTCCAACGAAATCTAGGACTCTGTACAAATCCTGAAAAGCTATCATGACTGAACGCACCAGAACATGATGGTTTCCTCTCGTAACCATTACTGTAACATCACTTGCGCTCATGGGGCAACTCCTATACCACGCAGAAAGTCTCCGACGGCCGGTATTATCTTGCCTGTAACTGCTGCTGATGCATAAAAAGACATGTAGAGCACGCCGAGTTCGACGCGAAGAAACCTGTTCATGAACCCGGCCAGAAGAGCCATCGCGAATGTTGCCAAGATACCTACCACACCAGCCTCATTGTAAGCCAGTACAATCGCTAAACCAACAAATGCGCTTATCAATGTTTCCATGGAGATGAAGCGCAACGTCCACGTGCACCAAGTCCTCGCCCTTCTAAACGCGAGAAAATAGGAAATTGAAATCCCTACGAGGGCGCCAAGAACGGAGAACATGGCAATTGCATTTGTTGAGAGAAGTGTATGAATGTTGTTCACAGGCTCTATTGTGAACCTCGGGGGAGCATTAAAAAGGGGAGCTGCTGGCCCAAGAGCCATTGGACTAAGCGGCAGCCCAACTGCTATCAGAGGAATGAGCGTTTCGGCTATGTACGTCGAGTTATTAACTGCGTCCATGGCTACAATCTTATCGAGCAACCTCTTCAGTGCCGAACCTCTGATTTTTTCTGCAAGTCCCCCCACAAGCACCGTCATACCAACAGGGCTCAAAACAAAGAAGAAGCTCGTGATAGCCGCGGCAACTGAAGTCAGACCTAACTGCCTTCGACCTAGAACGCGCATAGGATTCATACTTTGGAGCTCAGTCCCCTCTCGAACAATATTTACAGATGAAGCGCTGTTGCTACGAAGTGATCGTGATACCGGCGGCGAGAGAAGAACGAAAATGTCTATTATCATCGGCCCGAGGGCAATGCCCATGAAGAAAGAGATGAACATTGAATGACCCACAAGCTTAGACGACAACTCCTGTGTTGCTCCAATAAAGGTTGCAAACGGAAGAACAGCGAGAACCGCCGCCCACCTAGCTTTGGAGAAGAGTGCGATTAGCAATGCCCCCAGAAGGAATGCCCATGGCGCATAACTCCGAATCACATTCCCGAACGGTTGAAGAATGCTACCGAAGACCAGTGCAATTGGTAAAGCAATGACAACACCAACTACGGATGCAGCAAGCATCTTCCGTAGCAAGATGTGCGGTATGCCGTATCGTCTCCCGACCTCGCAGGCATCGAGGAACGGGACAGTCATCGTGCTACCGGGAATGATCGCGATGGCCGACGGTACTGAATTTGAAGTTTCCATTGCAGCGATTGCTGCCATGAAGAAGCAAAGGATGACCTCTGGTGGGATATTTGCCAAGACAAGCAAAAGAATAATTGGAGCAATGCTCGCAGTCTCGTCAGTGCCGGGAATTAGACCGATGATAAAATAGAGTAACGACGCCACTACTGCGGCCAAGAGCGCGAAGACAATGAGTTCCATATCAGATCGTCCTTTCTGCTTCTGATGAAGCTGCGTCAGCTAGTGCTATCTGGGCCAACTGCTCGGAAATGCCGGCATGCTCGGCTATGTAAAGGACATCTACAGGTCCACCCTTTAGATTCTTTAGCTCGCTGGAGGCATCCGTATCGAATGCAGCAAGAACGTTGCGTAGATCGGAACTAGAAGGAACATCTTCATTTACTTCGCGGTGAGTGCCGAAACGACGATTTATCATGAATGAAAATGCGAGGATTGTGATAAGGGCAAGTCCTAGTGCTGTGGCTACTCTAGTTTGGGGAGTGAATTCAAGTAAAGCCCCAAGTTTGAGCACACCACCGTAGACAACTAGGCCAAAAAACGCAGTTAGAGTGATTCCGATGCCAAGCGAACGACCGTTTACAGTCTCCTGCATTACTTTGTAAGTCCTTCCTTTCATATCGTTTGTCCCTTTCTGTCGTTGATGGAGTTTTCAGTCGCTACTCGTTAGGCTTGTATGAAGCCACCAGTTGGTGATCAGGGGTAGCGACTCGAGCCCCGTGTTTATTCCTGTCGGCTTTTGTTGAAATCTTGTTCAACATGACTTTGGGCGTTTTGGCTAACGTCTTCGCAAACTACGTCCTCGCTTTTTCATAACCGAGTGAGGCGTGGAGTGAACACAACTACACTGAGCGAGCGTCGGCCTGCCCGCCATGCTTCACCTTTTGGCGGGCATGTGTGCGAGCCTTACCAAATTCGCTTTCTGAATCCCGATGTTTCTCATCGGGATGTGTGAACGCCGATGCTTGCATTTGTAATGTGCAGTTGTTTTTCCGCCGAAACTCGGGTTGGCAAAACCTTATTGCTGTCATCGTGATTGGACTGGGTTTGTTTCCATTGTACAAAGCCTGACAAACTTGACACCAAGTTCAGTCATGAGAATAGACCTTGGCTCAGACACATTGACATCGACATCGAATTCGCTTCCATCGTAATCGCGAGTATGCATATGGCTCCTCGACGGAGATACGTCAACTTCCACATCCGGAACATCCCATTTGATGGTGCCGAGAGCTAACAGACTGGAAATGAAAGCATTCAGACTCTCTTCCGCGTGACCTGTACTTGTTTGGATGTCAATGATTCGTAAGGAGAATGTGGTGAGCTTAGTTTCGTCGCGTTTCCTTTCTCCTGAATACTTCTCATCGTAAGACTGCCGCTTCTTTTCAAGCGCCTTGAATATGGACTCGAGTAGTTGAGCTTCGGCTGCCGTGATAGTTTTCAATATTTCGATGGCATTCTGTTCGAGGAGTACTCTACTGTCCGTTGTCACAATATTTGCGATGAGCCGAGCCCATTTGTCTTGAAGATACTCGTCTTCTTCCAATGAACTGTACTCGATGAGCGGCGCCAATGTTCTAAGTGAGATTCTCTTTGGGTCAAGGTTATGCTTGCTAAGATATACCTGAGCACTAGAAAATATTTTTACTTGGTTCTTGAATCTCCGAAGCCTGACTTGGTCCGCGATTAAGCCGCTTGTTTCGTCAAGAGAGGGTCCAAAAAGTGCCTTGAGAAGAGCCTCGCTCTTGTCAAGCAGTTGTTTTGGGATATTGAGGCTATCGATTACTTTACCCAGGCTTTCCATTTTCGTCTCGGCACCGATTGTCAGAGATTAGATGGCAAAAACAATTGCACATAACGTCTTCGCAAACTACGCCACGCCGAAATCCTCGCTTTTTACAACTGAGTGAGGCGTGGAGTGAAGACAACTAAAGTGAGCGAGCGTCGGCTTGTGTGCGAGCTTTACCAAATGTGTGAACGCCGTAGTTTGACGTTGTTATGTGTTCGTACACGCCAGCTTGTACACACTCGATAAGTTACGCGCCGGAGTTGGTCGCCGAATGCTCACGACTTCCACTCATGCAAACTGCTTCTTGATGCAAACGACTTTTTGGCAACCACAACACTCGATTCACTTCTCTCAAAAAACAATTCGCGAGTAGACGGGCAAACTGTTTTGTGGCTGGCGCGTATGACATCATAACTACAGTACGTACGCCACCCCCAACTCTCTTATCCCGCTTCCGGCGGCACCACTTTAATTTCCACGCGACGATTCAACGCCTGATTCATCGGATCGTCAGAGTTCGCAGGCTCGTCCCATGCTCGTCCTTCAATCACAAACTTGTTCGGATCGAATTTGTATTTCTCAATCAGCGCCTTCTTCACGGCTGCGGCTCGATCGGTGCTGAGTTGCTTCACGGCATCGTAGGGAACTCTTCCCTTCATGGAATTATCCGTATGACCCTCCACGATGATCACGCATTTTTCAAACTGACCGGCAACACGCGCAACACGCTCCAGCGTTGCATCCACGCCCGGATCATAGAGTTTCTTTTCGATGATATTCCCGAATTCATCGCGCGCTGCTTCGTGCAAGTTTGCACTGTTCGGATAGAAGTTGATTCTGATCGTCTGCGTGAGAATCGGAGACTCGGCGCTGACTTTTTCGTACGATTGCGGCGTGAAGGACGTCCCGCTTTCGTACTTCTGATGCGCGAATGTTCCCTTCGCCTGCAGGTCTTTGATGAACGAAAAGTCCATCACGCGATCGAATTCCACCGGCGCGTCGATGCGGCCAAGTTCGCGATACACAAGCGATGCGCTCTTCCACGAGCGCTCGAAGTTGGTCGGGTTGCTTTGATTCAGGAAGAACTGCACGTTCTCGCCGAAGTTCGTCGAGTGCGCGTCGCCCATCATGCCTTTGATGTCCTCCGGCTTCATGCCGAATGCATCCGCCATCCATTGCGCGGCCTGTTCCGCATTTTGCTTGACGTAATCCATTCCTTCAAACACACCGGCGACAAATCCTTTGACGATGTCCGGATGGTCGCGGGCAAAATCGGCGCGAAACGCGTACACGTCAGCGATGACTTTGTTCGCTTCCGCCGTTGTGCTGAGAATTCGCGTTTTGGGCAATCGCTTTGGAATATTGTAAATGTCCGGCGCCCAGCTCACGACCGCATCGATCTTCCGGTCGGCAACAAAAGCGGCGGCGGCTTCAAACGCAGTCGTCGTATATTTCATCTTCACATCGCCAACATTCAACCCGGCGCTCAGCAACAGCGTGGTGATGAAGTACTCGCTCGGGCTATTCTGCGCGCACACTATGGTTTTCCCTTTGAGGTCGCGCACCGTTTTGATTGCGTCACGTGACACAATCCCATCGCCTCCGCTTGACCAATCGATTTGCTGCACGATGCGCGGCGCCGTTCTACTGTCGCGCATCAACTCCGGTGCAAACAGCACCATCATATCTTCTGTACCCCACAACGCGTGAACGTTGCCCGATGTGTACGCGTCGCGTGCAGTGATCGGGTCGTCGATCAACACCATCTCCACCATGAATCCGTATTTCTTGTAGAAGATCGATTCCTTGTTCGGCTTCGTGCCGTGGTTCGCCGCGATGATTGGCAGCCATCCAATCCAAACATTGTAGCTGAACTTGACCGTCTTGTCTTTCCATGCGTAGCTGCTCACGCCTTTTACCGGCGGCAGCTTGTCCGCGGGAATGTACTTGTACTCCTTCACCGTCGTCACGTTCGTGAGGTCTGTCGCTTCGACTTCGCTCTCCGTGTCCGTCGATGATGTTCCGAACGGCAACTTGGCTCCATCCTTCCCCATCAAGAGCCACACACCCAACCCGATGAGTCCAAGGACGAGAATGATGGAAATGAAAATGCCGAACGGCGTAAGTTTCGCTCGTGAACCTTGTTCGTCTGCCATGTTCTGTCTCCTTCAGAAATGATGTTATTGCGCTTGAGGTTTTTCTTTCGGACCAATTTCTTTCGTTCCGGGCTGCGGTGCAGTCGATTCAATCTGCACACCCTGCGTAGCGAGAAACTCTGCGAGCGCCTGTTGCTCGAGCGCTTTGCGCTCCGCTTCCTTTTCCTTCGCCTGCTCAAGCTCGCCGAGGTCTTGCGAGACGCGAGCCTTGCCCGCCGCCTTTTCGTACTTCTTGTTCAACACTTCTTCAACACTCTTCAGCGTATCTCCCACATCCCCCACTTTGAACGCGACGCCGCTGAGCGCAGCCGCAGCCTCCGCCTGCGCTTCCTTCACGCGTACCTGACTCAATTGTCGCTCGATCCGCCGGACTTTCTCTTCAAAATCTTTTTGCGCAACCTTCGCGTTGCGAACATTGCTGGTATAGCCTTCTTCGGTTTCCTTCAACTCGATGGAGTCGTGTTCCAGATCCACTTTCACGTCCTGCAATTCACGCGCGAGCGAGCCGGCAAGTTCGGAGTTCCCTGCTTTGTAGTTGGCAAGAATGCGTCGCTCAAGCTCCAGCGCTTTCGTCGTCTTCGTTTTGATCTGTACCTTCAGTCGCTCGGCAATGCCTGCGAGACGCGCGAGCGCTTCGTTATACTGCGCCATCTTGTCGCGGAAATCGCTTCGCGCAACTTCGAGCAGCGCTTCCGGGTTCTGTTCTTCAAGTCCGCTGATAAACAGACCAAGGAATCCGCGAAACAGACGTGAGATGCGTGCAAAGAGTGCCATGCTGTTCTCCTTTGAGAGATGAGTTACTTCGTTTCTTTTCTGTTGTTGATAGATCCGACCGAAATTTTGTTTTCATCGGTGATGATCGCGACCGCTTTGACGAGCTGCTCCTCTTCATCGATTTTCTTCTTCAACCAATCCTCGTACTCATCGGCGTCGTTCTTCTGCTGCTTCTTGAGTTCGCGCATGTGTTCTTCGATGACGCCGATTTTCTGTTCGAGGGAAGCGATCTCATTGTCTCGCTTGATTGTTCGTTCGCGCAGTTTCTTCTGAACAAACTCCTCATACACATCGAGCGCCCGGTCACGATTGACTGCATCGGTGAGAATATCTTCCAGCGGGATTTTGTTCTCGTGAAGAACGCGCACCAGCGCTTCTTTTGCCTCACGTTTGCTCAACCGGGCGATGTCCTCGGACTGCATGTACGTTGCAACGGATTTTGCGCTCCAGCCATGCGCGAACGCCGGAACGTTCATCGTCTCAAAGATCTTCTCGAACGAAACTGAGCGCTCAGGCGCGGATTCGCCCGACGTCAGACCCTTGGTCTCGGCAAGCAGCGCTTGAAGCGAAATCGTTCGCGTTTGGATAACATCGACTTCGGGAATGTTCGTTGCGTCCGCAAAGACGATGAGGCCCGTGCTTGAGACAACCTTCTTGAGCAGCTCGCCAACTCTCACATGTACCTCCGCAATTCATCGATCCGCGTTTCAATCTCTTCCGGCGAAAGATCGGCGTACGCTGTCGGGAGAAAACTCGCGTCGGTGCATTCCTTGACCGCAACCAGGTCCATGTACTCCAGCTTCTTTGTTTGCGCATTCGGCTTCGCCAAACGCACAACTTCCGCGAGCACTTCGGCAAGAGGGCGCGACCCTTGCGAGTCGAGCTCATGCAGGCGCACCGCGCGTATCAGCATCGCCTCGATTTCGTTTCCGCCAAACACCGCTTTCGCGGGGAGCGACGGAATGTCCTCCGGCTTCACCGGGAACTTCAGCTTCTTCGCAATCGCAACAAACATCTCTTTATACTCCTGCGGCGACTGCGGAGGAAAAAGCGGAACGTGAACATCCAATCGTCCTTGCCGTTTCAAATCGACTTCGAGCAGATCAGGACGCGACGTCGCAAACACCCAGATGATCTTTCCGCGATTGAGCGTGTTGGACATTTCTTTCGCAAGCATCGCGTACACGCGGCCCGATAATCCCTGATCGCCGCCGCCCGACTCGCGCTTTCCCGTCATCTGATCTGCTTCGTCAACAAACACCAGCACTTGCCCGAGCGCCCGCAGTATGGCAAAAATACGTTCCAGGTTTCCTTCTGTTGCGCCGACCCACTTGTCGCGGAAATTTTTCAGCACAACGCACGGAATGCCAAGCTCGCCCGCCCAGCATTGCACGACGAACGTCTTTCCTGTTCCGATGCGTCCGGTGAACAGGTAACCCATCGGCAACGCGTGCGATTTTCCTTCGCGAATGAGCTTCGCATCCTGACGCAGCCACGTCTTCACCGCCTCATGCCCGGACACAAGATCGAGCGTGAACGGCGACTCCATGAACTCCAGCAGTCCCTGACATTCTTTCTCGATGAGATCCTTCTTCATCGATCTCACAAACTGATCGGTCACTCGCTGGCCGTTGTTGACAAGAGTTGAGATTGCCGTGCGGGCGCCGATGCGGCTGAGGCCCGTCATGCGTTTCGCGAGAACATCCATGCTCATGTCGCATTGTTCCGTCAGACTCGGCAACGATGTGCGTTGCAGCCATCGAATGTACTCGCCCATTTCGATTTCACTCGGCAACGGAATTTCAATCTTCGCGCTGTGAGGATTTTCGGCGATGAGTGAATTGATGTCCGTGAGCTTCTCGGTGATGAGAAACGTCGCGATGTTGCTGCCGAGAATTGTCGGATCGTTGGCCCAGCTCAGCACTTTCACGACATGCGAGCCGAGTTCGCCGGAGAGATTCAGCGGGTCGCCGCGCGGGACAATGAACTGCGCAAAATCGAGAATCACCGCGACCTTGAGCTTGAAGTCTTTCTCCTGCTTACTCTTGATCGCTTCGAGGTTGAGCGTGCGCAGCAAGTACAGATCGATCAACTCCAGCGCCTTCGCAGGCTCGCGTGTATTGAATGTTGCCGGTCTGATGGCTTCCGGTCCGGCGAGCGACGACAACCACTCGGACCAATCCTTGTCTCCCTGCGTCACGCGAATGCCTTTACCGCGATCGTACGTGATGACGGTGTCGTATCCTTCCAACATCACCTCCTGAAGAAATTTCTTCAGCGGAAGAAACGAGGGTTCAACCGACGCGTTGCGCGTCGGAACAACATCGAACGTGTTACCGAAGAGAACAAACTGTGCGACGGAACCCGAACGGAAGAGTTCTCTGAGTTTTTGCGCCCACAAAGGGAGAGTTGATGGCATGCGTTCCTATGCCGATTCTGATTGCGACGATCGTACGATTGGTTGTCCCAGAACGGAAGGTGGTTCCTCAACAACATCCTTCACCGCGCCGAAGATGTTCTGCTGCTCCTTGATCCACTCAGTCGTTTCGCCGAGGCTCGAGCTAACGCTGTCGATGCGAACGGCAATTGCTTGCGAGTCTTTACTGACCGCCGCCTGCTCGCGCAGCAATTCAATCTGCTGTTCTATTCTATCCAGCTCCGCGTCGATGTAGAGAAGCTTCGATTCCGCTTCGCCAAGAACCGCGAGCCGCTGTTTGAGAATATCGCGCTGGCTTTCGAGAGACTTCTGCAGCTCAGGCGCAATCTTGTCGGCCTTCACTCGCGCGTCAAGCTGCTGAATTTCTGTTTCCAACTTACCGCGAAACTCCGGCGTGAAGCTCGACTGCTTGATCATCTGCACGATGCCTTCTTTCGTGAAAAGAAGCTGCAGAAAAATCCAGGCGAAGCGATTCAGGCTTTGTGCATGCTGATCGACGATGCCGGGACCGACGTTCAATTGATGCGCATAGAATTCCATGATCGAGCGGCAGCGTTGCTGAAGCGCTTCGAATCGCGTGCGTGCCGGCGGAGTAAGTTTGCTGATGAGAGAAGACAGCTCGACGTGCTTGTTTGCGGAATCTTGCGCGCGCTGGTGCGCTTGCACCACTTTCTGAAAGCGTTCATTCGTGCCGAGCGAGAGAAGATACGCCAGTTCAGCGCCGGCGCCGAGTAACAAAAAAGCAGGACTGACGAGAATTCCGAGCATGCCGAACGCCGCCAGCCCGATCCAGTTCGGACTGACCAGCATTCCTTTCGGCTTCGCATTAAATGCGGAGACTAGATAATCGCTGAGACCGGGAGATTTCGGCATCGTGTGTGCGTGAGGATACTTGTGCCTGCACATAATATCAAAAAGCGATCTGAGAATCAAAAGCATTGCGGATTGTCGGTTTCCGATTTCTGATTTTTGCCCTCCGACGTCAGACCACTGACCTCTCGTTGTTATGGGCTTCAGACTGGCCTGCCTGCTCAACGAGTCGAGTCTTCGACCGGCAGGCAGGTGTTCCACGTCCAGATTGCATTCAGTGCCATCACTCCAACACTCCATTACTCCACCATTCCACGGCTCCACCATTCCACGGCTCCACCACTCCACGACTCTATCACTCCATCACTCTACTCCGGGATTGTTGGATTCCCTGCTCTTTCTCATTATCTTTCACACGCGAACGACTTATCCTCCATGCACTCTCAATCAGATTTTCATCTCAAAAAACAAGCGGCCACAATTTCGTTGTCGGTAGGCTTGCTTATGCTTGTGATGAAAACGTCCGCGTACTTTCTCACGCATTCCACCGCGATTCTCTCCGATGCACTGGAATCGATTGTCCATGTTGCTGCGACGGCGATGGCGTTGTACAGCGTAGTGCTCAGCGCCCGCCCCGCCGACGAATCGCATCCCTACGGACATGGCAAGATTGAATTCTTCTCCGCCGGCACGGAAGGCGGACTGATTGTTGTTGCCGCGCTCGTGATCATCTTCGAAGCGGTGCGCGGCATTCTCTTCGGCAGAGAACTCGCGCAGCTTGATCTCGGCCTCATGCTGACGCTGATCGCGTCGCTCGTCAACCTTTGGCTCGGCTGGTTCCTCATCAAGCGCGGCAGACGCACAAAGTCGCTCACGCTCATCGCCGATGGCAAGCATGTGCTCACGGACTCGTGGACAAGCTTCGGCGTCGTGGTCGGCTTGGTGCTCGTGCGACTTACCGGCATCGAACTGTTCGACCCGCTTGTTGCCATCGGCGTTGCAGTGAACATTCTGTTTTCGGGCTACACGCTGGTCCGACTCTCCGTCGGCGGGCTGATGGATGAATCGGATCGCACAACGCTTGAGCATGTGGTGGATATTATCAACACGCGGCGAACGCCTGAATGGATCAACGTGCACCATCTGCGCGTCATGCGCTCGGGTCAACTCGCCCACGTCGATTTTCATTTGACCATTCCCTTCTACTGGAACGTAAAGCAGGCCGATGCTTTCGCGCACGCTATCGATGCACACCTCGCCGGCGGATTGGAGAGTCAGGCAAAAGTCTTGACGCATCTCGATCCCTGCGTTCCCGCATGTTGCCCGATGTGCGGTGTTGCTCAGTGCGATCATCGAACGATGGAGTTCGCGGCGGCCCCGCGATGGGATGTTCAGGCGCTCGTCGGAAAACCGCCGTACCGCCAATGACTGTGCCGAGCATCAACCCAACTCATTCGTGACGCATGTATGTTGCACCGCATTTCTTCGCGACATGAGCCCACAACTGTTATCTACGAGCACGCTGATTATGGACGAACGAATAACGCATTTCATCTCGGAAGCTGAAAAGAATATCGAATCGCGACAGTACGGTGCGGCGCTTGAAGCATTGGCTGCAGCCGAGACCATCGATCCCGAGAACAAGTCGGTAGAGATGATCAAGAATTTGGTGAAGTCGCTTCAGGTTGATGTCGGATCTCTGACGAAGCATCCTACAACGGCGGCAACGGTGAGCGCCAACGTTATCCCCGGCTCGTTCTTCGACAAGTTGAGGAACGGAAAATTTCTGAAGTAGGTCGGCGCAACTTTTTCTTCGGGCGTCTTTGCTATTTGCAGGGACGCCCATTATTTTAGGTGCGGAACTTAATTGCGCTCGATGCGTATTTGAAGCCACACGACCACACCTTCTGAACATGAAACGACTTTATCTGCTTCTTCTCACACTTATCAGCACACACGCCGGAGCGCAGGAACTCTTCACGCTGCGCGGAACCATCAAGAATGCGGCGACACGCGAGCAGCTGCCGGCTGCGAACATCCGTCTTGCCGGCACGTCGCATGGCACAGTAGCAAACGCCGATGGAGAATTCCGGCTGTTGTTGAGAGAAGGAACCTACACTCTCATTGTCAGCAGTCTCGCATACAAGCCGGACACATCAACGGTCGCAGTGCACGCCGACACACGACACGACATCGCCCTCACCCCCGCCGATATCGTTCTCCCCGAAGTTGTCGTCACGTCCGAAGATCCTGCGGTCGAGATCATGCGCCGCGCAATCGCCAACAAGAAGAAATGGATGGATCGCCTGCAGTCGTTCACGTTCGAGGCGTTTACGCGTCAGGTTCTGAAACGTGACACGGCCATCGCCAGCATCACCGAGTCGTTCACGACCGGATACTGGCAACAGAGCGACACGCTTCGTGAAATCGTCAAGCAGAAAAGGCAAACGAAGAATGTGAAGTCGGAATTCAATTTTGCCTCCGTCGGAAGAATCCTGAATTTCAATGAAGACGAGATCCGGTTCATCGGGTACACATTCGTCGGCCCGACCGCCGCGGAAGCGTTGGACTATTACGACTACAAGCTGCTGCGCACACTCTCAAGTCACGGCAAAGACGTGTACGAAATCAGCATGACTCCACGATCGCGGACCGCGCCCCTGTTCGAAGGAACGATTAACATCGCCGGAGATTCCTACGCGTTGATGGGCGTTGATGTTCACCCGAACGAATCATTTTCCATCCCGTTCGTCAAAGAGCAATTCCTCCGCTACCGCCAACAGTTTGGTTTGTACGAACAATCGTTCTGGATGCCGACCGATATTCGGATCGACGTCAGCGCCACAATTGGCATCATCGGCTTCTCGATTCCGCCGATTACATTTTCACAAACGTCCGTCATAACAGATTACGCTCTCAATGCGCCGATTCCGGACAGCGTCTTTCAGAAACCGCGACTCACCATCGATACGATTGCGGTCGCGACCATCGACTCTGGGTACTGGCATCAGAACAACGTCCTGCCGCTCACCGTGGAAGAAACACAGGCGTACACATCGCTCGACAGCACACAAACGCTTGACGTCCAGTTTCGTCCGCGCGGAATTTCTTTTCAAGTCGGGATGGGCGATGGAAGCGCACTCGCCTACGGCAATTTTCTTGATGTGTCCTTCAACCGCGTCGAGGGTTTTCATGGAGGCTTGAAGGCAGAGTTCGACAGTCTCATCAACCAAACCGAGTTTCGCGCAAACATCGCTTACGGTTTTTCAGACAAGCGATGGAAGTACAATTTCGGAGCAACAGTCTTTGCGACTCGCGACCGCAGGTTTGGAATCGGCATCGACGTGTATCGCAAAATCGATCACCGACCGGATGCGGGATTCTACGGCGACATCTACAATTCGCTAACGTCGATCTTCGTCAAGAACGATTACCGAGACTACTATCAAGCCGAAGGGGGAAAACTGTTTTTGACGGCGCGCCCTTCGGAGATCGCCCGGTTTGAAATTGCGTTTCTTCAGGAGGAACACGTCTCCGTTTCGCAGCGAAGCGATTTCAGCATCTTTGCGCGCTCGCGATCCTACCGGCCCAATCCGCCTGTCAGGATGTTCAAAGAACTGAAGAGTATTCTGCTCGAAGGACGAATCGGGCGAGAGGAAGCGCCGCTCGGAATCGTTTCCTCAAACTCGTTCGACTTTGCAGTTGAGTCTGGCGACGATGGCAGCCCGTTCGCGCGATATTCCGGCGCGGCGACCTTTTCAGTGCCTACTCTTGGCAGGAGCCGTCTCATTCCAGCGGCGCTCAGAATGCGCGTCGCCGCAGGAACATCATCCGGTCAACTCCCGCCGCAACGTAAGTTCGATCTCGAATCTGCATCAAGCAACGTCGCGCCGTTCGGCGTGTTCAAAGCAATGAATGTGAAAGAGTTCGGCGGAACAAGCTTCTTCGCGATCACCATGGAACACAATTTCCGCAGCCTGCCATTCCTTGCGGTCGGCATTCCATTTCTCTACAAGAACAATATCGAGTTCATTGTCCACGGCGGAGTCGCAAGAACCTGGGATCGCGATCATCTTGACGGCTACATTTATGTTTACGGCCAGCCGCCGCTCCAAACAACAGGCGGATGGTACAGCGAGGCGGGATTTGGATTCAGCCGCATCTTCGAATTCCTGCGCGCAGATTTCACGTGGCGACTCAGTTCGCCTTCGAACTTCCGGTTCACGCTCGGCGTTGCCAATCTCTTTTGATTATCGGAAAGCGCGGCAACATCATCGCGAACTCATTCGACGCATTTTCTGTTATGAGAGGCAACCAGTCTTCGTTCACATAATCAGGACTCAGTCACTCTTATGCGCTTCATTATTTTTTTCGTCGTCTGGTCAAGCATTCTCGGACTTGGATATTGGTACGTAGGCAAACGCGTCATCAATGCGGCTCAGTTTACGCACCGGCGCAGAGCCGTTGCATGGGCAGTTGTGGGTCTCTTCTTCATCGTTCCGCAGGCGCCGTTTCTTTTCTTCCTCAACAGAATTCAGACGACATGGGTTGACGAACTTTCCTTGATAGGGTATCTCGTTCTCGGATTCTTCACGCTCGTCGTAACGTTTTTCGTCCTGCGCGATCTTGTTCTGCTCATTACGAGAGGAGTTGATTCACTCCACGTCCGTATTCGCAGCGACAAATCACCATCCCCCACGTTCAGCAAAGATCGCCGGCGCTTTCTCGTTCACGCGTCCAACATCGGGATCGTCGCCGCATCGGCAGCAATGACCGGTTACGGTCTCATGCAGGCAAAGCGCACGCCGGCGCTGGAGACAGTGGAGATTCCGCTTGCAGATTTGCCTGAGGAGTTCGACGGATTCCGCATTCTTCAGTTTTCCGATCTGCACGTTGGGCCAACGATCAAGCGCGACTACGTCGAGCATGTGGCGCAACAGATTCATGCCGTCAATGCCGACATGATTGCCTTCACCGGCGATCTGGTGGATGGAAGTGTTTCCTGGCTGGCCGACGATGTTGCCCCGCTCAAAGAGCTGCATGCACCGTTCGGCAAATTCTTCGTCACCGGCAATCACGAGTATTACTCGGGAGTCGAAGAATGGGTCGTCGAAGCGGGCCGTCTCGGCTTCGATGTGCTGAACAACGAACATCGCATCATCACGAAAGGCAACGCGCGGGTGATTCTCGCCGGCGTCACGGATTACGGTGGCGAAGATTTCCTTCGCTCGCATCGATCTGATCCTGCCGCTGCCATTGCCACCGCCCCTCAGCACGTGAAGAAAATTCTTCTCGCCCATCAACCTCGCAGCATCTTCGCCGCCGAGCAATGCGGATACGATGTACAACTCTCAGGGCACACGCACGGCGGACAATACTTCCCGGGAAATTATCTCGCTCGACTCAATCAACCTTACATCACCGGTTTGCATCGGCGCAAGAACACCTCCGTGTATGTCAACCGCGGCGTCGGTTATTGGGGGCCGCCGCTTCGTCTCGGCGCTCCTCCCGAATTGACGCTGGTGACGCTCAAGAAAGCGTAAGTCTCGCGATCTGCGGTATTTCCTTAGGAATCTGATCAGTTTCGCGTGACAATTAAGATTCATTAAGTTGGAATTCTGAAGATCAAAACCTATATTTGTACCGCTTCGAGCAGTTTGTGTAATGCTTGAGGCGTTTTTTTTCTTTGGGGAATGAAGCTTAACGAGCAGAGGTAGCATTGTCAACGCAACGCAGGGAAGATGTTCGCAACATAGCAATTATCGCTCACGTCGATCACGGTAAGACGACGCTTGTCGATCACATGTTGCGGCAGACGGGAACGTTCCGCGCAAATCAGCAACTCGTGACGCGCGTGATGGATTCAAACGATCTTGAACGAGAACGCGGCATTACCATTCTCGCCAAGAACACCGCGATCCATTACAAGGGAACGAAGATCAACATTGTTGACACGCCGGGCCACGCGGATTTTGGCGGCGAAGTTGAACGCACGCTCACGATGGTCGATGGCGTACTGCTGTTGGTGGACGCCGCAGAAGGTCCGCTGCCGGGCACGAAGTTCGTTCTCAAGAAATCGCTCGACCTCAACCTCAAACCGATCGTCGTCATCAATAAGATTGACCGGAAGGATGCGCGGGCGCATGAAGTGCTCGACATGATCTTCGAGCTGTTCCTGTCGCTTGGCGCCAATGACTCGCAGCTGGACTTTCCGACCGTGTACGCGATTGCAAAGCAAGGCATCGCGAAAACCGAGTTGGACGATCCGAGCACGACGCTGGAACCGCTGTTTGACGCGATCATCAAGAATGTTCCGCCGCCGGAAGGCGACACGCACTCTCCGTTCCAGATGCTCGTCACGACAATCGACTACAACGATTATCTCGGGCGACTCGGCATCGGACGCATTCATCGCGGCATTATTCGTCTCGGCGCTCCGATGAAGATCATTCATCGCGACGGCCTGACAGAAGATGCACGCGTCACGAAGATTTATTCATTCGAAGGATTGAAGCGCGTCGAAGTTGCAGAGGCCGGCGCGGGCGACGTGATTGCGATTGCAGGAATGGAAGATGTCGATATCGGCGAAACGATTGTCGATGCCGCCGACCCGACGCCGCTGCCGTTCGTCGCCATCGAAGAGCCAACTCTGTCGATGAATTTCATTGTCAACAATTCCCCGTTTGCCGGACTCGAAGGAAAGTACGTCACGACGCGCAATCTCGCCGAACGCCTGACTCGTGAACTTCGCTCCAACGTCAGCTTACGCATTGAGCTGACTGACTCACCGGACGTTTTCAAAGTCAGCGGACGCGGCGAACTCCATCTCGCCATTCTCATTGAGAATATGCGGCGTGAGGGCTACGAGATGCAAGTCTCGCGCCCCGAAGTGATCTTCAAGCGCATCGACGATGTGCTCGCCGAGCCGATTGAGCACGTGATCATCGACGTGCCCGAAGAGCATGTTGGGGTTGTGATTGAAAATCTCGGACGCCGCAAGGGTGAGATGAAGAACATGATCACCGCGAACGGCAACTCGCGGCTCGAGTTCTACGTCCCGGCACGCGGACTGATTGGGTTCCGCGGCGAGTTCATGACGCAGACGAAAGGCACGGGCATTCTCCACCACAATTTCGCCGGCTACGAGCCGTACAAGGGCGACATGGCGCATCGGACAAAAGGCGCATTGGTCGCGATGGAAACGGGCGACGCCACAGCATACGCCATGTGGAAGCTTGGCGAGCGGTCGACGTTCTTCATCGAGCCGGGCACACGCATTTATAGCGGCATGGTGGTTGGCGAGAATTCACGCGAACAGGATATGCTCGTCAACGTGTGCAAGACAAAGCAGCTCACCAACATGCGCGCATCCGGCGCCGACGAAGCAATCCGGCTGGAGCCGCCGCATCTGCATACGCTCGAACAGGCAATCGAATGGATTGGCGACGACGAATACGTCGAGATTACGCCGCAGAGTATTCGCATCCGCAAAAAATATCTCGACGCGAACGAGCGCAACAGAATGTTTAAGAAGAAACCGGAAGCGCTTGAAGTCGCCTGACCTTCTACATGAATTTTGCATTCGCACACACAACCGTAGCTTTGCTGCGTGGATCCCTCGACGCACCGTCAGGGATTTTTGTTTTGCGTGAATTTCAGTGAACCAGAATTTTGCGACCCTCGTATCAAAACATTCTTTGAGGAGGCACCATCAACGTGGCTACCAAACGCATCTCTGAAAAACAAATCGACGCGGCAATTGCAGGCCTGCGCGAACTCGCGCATAACCTCTGGTGGTCGTGGAGTCCGTCGGCGCAGCAAATCTTTCAGGAGCTTTCTCCATTCTTCTGGGAACACAGCAACCACAATCCTGTCGAGGTGATGAATTGGATTTCGGGAACCGAGCTGCGCGGCAGGCTGAAGGATTCCGAATTCTTTGAGCACGTGAACGCTGTCTGCGCGACATTTCGTTCGTATCTGAATGAGAAATCGACGTGGGCAGCGAAGAACGCGGCTTCGCTTAAGAAAGCGCCGGTTGCTTACTTCAGCGCCGAGTTTGGCTTGCACGAAAGTCTGCGTATCTACTCCGGCGGTCTTGGCATTCTTTCCGGCGATCATGCCAAGAGCGCCAGCGACCTGGGCCTCCCGTTCGTCGGCATCAGCCTCTTCTATCGCAACGGATATTTCTCGCAGCAGATTTCGAATGACGGCTGGCAGCAGGAACTCTATCCGCTCTACGATCCGCTGAAGCTCCCTCTCTCGCTCGTGAAGGATAAGCGCGGCAATGCCGTGGTCTGTTCGGTGCAGATCGGCGGAACACTTGTGTACTTCCAGGCATGGGCGGTCCACGTGGGACGCGTGAACGTGTACTTGCTCGACACGAATCTTCCCCAGAACGACGATCGCTCGCGTGAGATCACCGCTCATGTGTACGGCGGCGACCAGAGCACACGCATCGCGCAAGAAGTTATTCTCGGCATCGGCGGCGTGCGCATGCTGCGCGCCATCGGCATCACCCCATCCGTCTTTCACATGAACGAAGGACACAGCGCATTCCTGACGCTGGAACTGTTGCGCGAACAGATTGTCGCGAAGAGGCCGATCGAGAAGGCGCAGGAGTTTGTGAAGTCGCGTTGCGTCTTCACAACGCACACGCCGGTCCCCGCAGGCCACGACCGGTTCAGCCGTGATCTCATGAACGCGTCGTTCAACAGATACGTCGAGGGACTCGGCATCGATGTCGAAGCGCTGATGGGATATGGCCGCATCCGACCGGCAGACATCAACGAAACATTCTGCATGACCGTGCTTGCGCTGAAGATGTCGCGCGATGCAAACGGCGTCAGCGAGCTGCACGGCAAAACCAGCGTGCAGATGTGGAAAGATCTCTATCCGACATGGACGAAGAAGGAAGACCCGATCGGCGCAATCACGAACGGCGTGCACATCAACGGCTGGGCATCACCCTCGGCGTCGCAGTGGTGGAGCAGACAGCTCGGCGAGCATTGGTACGAGCACATCCGCGATGCAAATTATTGGAAGAGGGCGATTGAGTCGAACAAAATCTCCGATCAGGATCTCTGGGCGCTGCGAACCACGTTGCGCCGCGAGCTTGTCGAGTTTGCGCGCAAGCGACTGCGCGAACAGCATCTCCGTCACGGCGGCGACGGCATCGGGGTGTACGAGAAAATGTTGTCGCCCGACGTGTTGACGGTTGGCTTTGCGCGCCGGTTCGCGACCTACAAACGTGCGCCGCTCTTCTTCCGCGACATGGACTGGGCAATTCGCATGCTCAATAGCGCCGATCGTCCCGTGCAGTTGATCTTCGCCGGCAAAGCGCATCCGCGCGACGATGCGGGCAAGCACTTCATTCAGGAAATCATCAACATGACCAAACGGCTCGATCTGTTTGGCAAAGTGATGTTCATCGAGAATTACGACATCAACGTTGCGCGCTACCTGGTTTCAGGCGCCGACGTGTGGTTGAACACGCCGCGCCGCCCGATGGAAGCATGCGGCACCAGCGGCGAGAAGACGATTCTGCATGGCGGCTTGAACGTGAGTACGATGGATGGCTGGTGGCGTGAAGCTTACGACGGAAAGAACGGCTGGCAAGTTGGCGAAGATTCTACCGCGCCCACCGAGCGTGAGCAGGACGACAAGGACGCCTACTCACTCCGCACGGTTCTCGAAACAGACGTGCTTCCGTTGTTCTATGACCGGGGCAAGGATGGCATTCCGCACAAATGGCTGAAGCGAGTCCGGCACTCGATGGCTTCACTGATTCCCATCTACAACACCGACCGGATGGTCGTCGATTACACGAAGAAGTACTACTTGCCGAAAAAGAGATAACTCGATCTTGCGCGCGAAAAAGGCCGGATCTCCTCCGGCCTTTCTCTTTCCCACCAATTCACCGACTATCGTACCGCTATTGCTTGGCTCATCCTACTGGCGATTGCGCCCAACCACTGATCTGCATTGTCGTAGCGAGCGTACGCGATCTCGTCGAACATCTCCGGCTCTTCAAAGACTGCCTTCACCAAGAACGCCTTGTATCGTACTTCGAGAGAGCTTGCGCCTGTTGCCATCTCGTCCACTTTTGATTTCAGTCGTTTCAGATTACAAGTCGGCAACATCACTTTCATCATGGCCACATGCGCCAACGCCGACTCGACCACGCCCTGATTCTCAGACGAGAGCGCTGCGAGATATTGAACTGAGACCCGCTGCAAATCCGCGCACCGATACTGCGCCGCCGTCGGGAAGTACGGGTACTCCTTGTTTACATCCTGCGCAAATCCTGTTGTAGCAACTAAGAGCATCACCACTGCTGCGATCTTCATGACATCCTCCTTGGGTAAGTTTCGTATTCGATGAGCCTGACTTCTGACTCATGGTACGAGCACTACTTGCAAGAGATGTCTCCCGCGCGTCAAGCAATTGTAAAGAATTGTCACCGCAATAAACCTGTGCGATGCCGTCATTTCATTGCTGCAGTATGCTGGTGCTCGGTGAATTTCTCCACCTGATGTTTCACCGGCTTGAGCGTTCTGAGGAAGGCATAGATCGAACCCAGGTCCTCGTCCGTCATGCCTGCGTACATGATCCACGGCATCGGCGTGTTGAATTCGTTCATCGTCACCGAAACATTTCTTGATGATGAATCGGCAAACGCTTTGAACCGCGCGATGAAATCCTCCTTCGTCCATGTGCCGATACCGGTCTCTTCGTCCGGAGTAATATTGAGAGAGCGAACGGTTCCGCTGGGGAATGTAAATTCCATTCCACCGGCAAACTCCATTCCTGGAATGCGTTCACCTTTCACCGCAGGAGTATGACAATCGCCGCACGCCGCAATCGTGCTGAGGTAGCGCCCGTACTCAATCGTATTGGATTTCTCCGGTGCGGGCTTTGGTTGATATGATTTTGGCGGGATGGTTCTGACGATGAGATTGACAGGAAAGTTGAGCTTCGATTCTTTGATGGTGTTTTCGATGGGAGGGAGACTGCGAAGATACGCCACTATGGAATAGGCGTCTTCCTGGCTCAGGTTGTTGTAGCCGAGATACGGCATCAACGGAAAGATTGCTCGCTTCTCTCGCGTGACGCCAACGGTGAACACACGAAGCAGTTCTCCGTCCGTGTACTGCCCGATGCCGGCGGGAGTGATGTTCGCGCTGAAGAGCGTGCCGGGAATTCCACCAATCTGCTCGTTGAACTCCTCGCCTCCCTTGCCTTCCGTTCCTGCAATGATCGGGCCGGCGAACTTTGTCCAATCACGAGTCGAGTGACAGTCGATGCAAATCGTGACGTGGTTGGCGAGATACTTGCCGCGCGCAATGCGCTCCGGGGTTCGCTCAACTGTCACGGCGGGAGGCGGATCGACATCAGGATATTTCAGAACAAAGAATGCCAACGCGCCGACAAGCACGAGCAGCAAAACCCCGACAACGATACCAACGAACTTCAGAGCTTTCTTCATGAAACCTCCATTGTGATGTGTATGTGAAAGAACGATGACAAGTCGAGACCTGGCCTAGTGATCACCCTTCAGTTGAGAATCTCTGGTCGCGGTAGTAGTCAGACGCGGCAGTTCAACTTCGGCGTTAACGTAACAAAGTCCAGTCTTTTCCGCAACACTCATTTGGCCGTCTCCTTCCAGACCAACGCGCTTGCGCCAAGTATCGCGGCATTGTCCGTCAACCCTGAAGGCAGCAGCTGCACTTTGTTCCTGAAGATGTTCAGCAAATAATTCTCCATGTGGCGCTTCGTTGGCGCGAAGATGAACTCGCCCGCGTTCGCGAGTCCGCCGAAGAGAAAGATCGCCGACGGACTTGTATGTGCAACTGCATCGGCAAGCTTGAGGCCGAGAACTCTGCCCGTGCGCTCGTACGCTTCGAGCGCAAGCGCATCGCCGCTCTTCGCTGCGTCGGTAATCATCGCGGCGGTGAGATCATCAAAGGCAACCGACCGCAGACTGCTGGGCGTCGTTGTTTCGGCGATCAGTTCGAACACTGTACGCGTAATGCCGGGAGCGGACGCGTACGTTTCCAGGCAACCTCGTCGTCCGCAGCCGCACACGCGTCCGCTCGGATCGACGATCGTGTGGCCGATCTCTCCCGCAAAGCCATCATGACCGTACACAAGCTCGCCGTTCGCAACAATGCCGCTTCCCAATCCGGTGCCGAGCGTAATCACAATGAAGTCGCGCATTCCTTTCGCGCCGCCGTACACCATCTCGCCAATCGCCGCAGCGTTCGCATCGTTCGTCAGAATCACCGGCAACGCGTAGAACTGCTTCACGAGATCGACAAGTCGAATCACGCCGCGCCAACGAAGATTCGGCGCAAACTCGATTGTGCCGTTGTAGTAGTTGCCGTTCGGCGCGCCGATGCCAATACCTTTAAGCTGCCAGTCAGCAGCATTGCTCAACAGCGATTGAATGCACGCGTGCACTGCGCGAACAAATTCTTCGGGCGTGGGAAAACTATTCGTGCTGATCGTTGAGAGTGCGAGACAGCGTCCGTCTTTGTCGACGAGCCCGATGGCAGTGTTCGTGCCGCCGACATCAATTCCGATTGCGACTTCTTTCATTGATCGTGTCCACTGTGGTGATGGAGAGAAGTAGATAAGTAACCTTCATGAGTCTGTCGTAGATTCGACTCATAAAAATGTAGAGAAAGGAAGGTACAGAAGAAAGAGAGGGAGACATTTCCGAGCAGGCTTGTCCCGGCAGAGGAATCTCACATCCGTGTTTTCGTTCTCTTCGTTGGTGCGGCTTCGAGCGGATTTTCGGGCCAGTAATGCTTGGGATAGCGCCCGCGCATTTCTTTTCTGACATCGGCATACGCGTTCGCCCAGAAGCTCGCAAGGTCTTGTGTCACCGCCAGCGGACGGCGTGCAGGCGACAGCAGATGCAGCAACACGGCTACGCGTCCATCAGCAACGCGGGGTGAACTCGCTTCGCCGAACATCTCTTGCATCCGAACCGCAAGCACCGGCTGCTCGCCGGAATAGTCCACCGGAATCTTCGAACCTGTCGGCGCAACGAGATGCGTCGGCGCGAGTCGGTCGAGCAACGACAACTGATGGTACGTGAAGAGGGAGCGAAGAATCTGCGCGAGATTCAATCCGGCAAGCTGCGATCGTTTCGTCATGCCGCGAAGAAACGGGCCGAGCCAATGATCGAGCGTCGCGAGCAAGTGCTCGTAATCGAGCGCCGGCCACTCGTCATCGACAAACTGCTTCCGCCGCAGCCACTCACTCCGGTTCGCAAATGCCGTCGCATCGGTCGTCCAAGGGAGGCATTCCAAGCCCAATGATCTGACGCCTTCAAGCATCGCTGCGCTTACAGCGTCGGCATCGGCAGTGAGGCGAGATTCTGCAAGCTCAATCGCCCCGAGGCGCGTCACGCGCCTCGCCTTCACCGCTTCTTCTCGTGCATCCCACCGTACCTCCTCATCATGGTGAAGTCGATCTTCAAAGACAGAACGCAAATCTGCTTCGTCGAGCGGAGCCGCGAGGAATACCTTCACCTCACTCCCGACGCCATCAACTTCGCCGATAGCAATATACTTTTCACGGACGAGAAGACTGCGTTGCGGCATGACGGCGTGCGGCCCGCCGGAAAGCTGGTAGCGTTCGCCGCGCCGCTGCCCGATGCGTTCCGGGTACGCGAGCGCGAGCAGAACGCCGGCTCTGTTGTCTGCGGAGGCTGCCTGCTTCACATCGAGCACCGATCGCAATCTCTTCGCCTGGTCGAGAGCACGCCGCCGCGCCGATGAATCCGCGACGCCGCCGTTTCGCAGTGCGTGCAATCGCGACTCCAGATCGATGTCTGCATCGCGCTCGCCGCGCAGGAGATCGCGCTCATCGAGCACGGCAGCGACATCGCATGCAAGCGATCCAAGCCCAAGCTCTTTCCCTTTGATAAGCATATGTGCAAGTCGTGGATGAACGGGGGGTCGCGACATTGCGCGGCCATGAGGCATGAGTGTTCCTGCATCGCTCAGAGCGCCGAGATCGCGCAGCAACGACTGAGCCTGTCGCAGATGCGCCGCCGGCGGCGGATCGATGAAGCGCAGCCCTTCGCCGTTAGGCGTTCCCCAGCATGCCAGATCCAACGCCAACGGGGCGAGATCGGCGGAGACAATCTCGGGTGCGGAAAAGCGCGGCAGCGTTGAATGCTGCTCCACCGTCCACAATCGGTAGCAGACGCCTGCCGCTTCTCGGCCTGCGCGCCCCCGCCGTTGATCTGCCGATGCCTGCGAAACGGGCGTCGTGATCAAGCCGGACATCCCTCGCCGTGGATCGAACCGCGACATTCTGGACAATCCCGAATCGATCACCACCCGCACGCCTTCAATCGTTACGCTGGTTTCCGCGATGCTCGTTGAGAGAATCACCTTACGTTGTCCCGGGCGCACAGGGCGCAATGCGGCTTGCTGTTTGCCGGGCGGCAGATCGCCGAAGAGTGTGTGAACCGCAACGGCAGCCGGAAGCTTTGCATCGCGCAGAAGGCTTTCGACTTTTCTGATCTCGCGTTGGCCGGGAAGAAAGACCAGCAGGTCGCCGTCGTGGTAGTTCAACGCGGAGAGAACGGAGGAAACAACGGCGGATTCAATTCCTCTCTCGTGCGTGCGTGCGAGGTAATGCGTTTCGACGGGAAACATTCTGCCGCTGCTTTGCACAAGGGGCGCATCGCCGAGCAGCCGCGAGATCGCAAGCCCGTCGAGTGTCGCCGACATGACCAGAAGCCGGAGATCGGCGCGAAGATTGCGCTGCACATCGAGCGTGAACGCAAGTCCAAGATCGGCATGAATGCTTCGCTCATGGAACTCATCGAACATCACAACGCCGACATCGGGAAGATCGGGCGAGTCTTGCATGAGGCGCGTGAGAATGCCTTCCGTTACAATCTCGATGCGCGTGTCGGGCGAGACCCGCGCATCTCCTCGAATCCGGTAGCCGACCGTCTTGCCGACAGGCTCGCCGAGTTGAGCGGCCATGAACTGCGCGGCTCGCTGCGCCGCAAGCCGGCGCGGCTCAAGCATCATCACCTTCTTACCGGCAAGCCAATCGGCCTCTAGCAACGCCACGGGTACCCGCGTGGTTTTTCCTGCGCCGGGGTCGGAGCTGAACACAACCGCAGTGCTGACGGAAAATGCATGCATCAACTCCGGAAGAATTTCGTCAACAGGCAGTTTTGTCATCGTGAGGTATTCACTTATGCTACGCACGAGCCGGTTTGCACATCGATTCGCGCTGGAGTCACCTCGTCACTACGTGACGAGCTTGCCCTTGCGGTTTCTGTTAGCCGACCGTAAACGGTCTGCCTAATATCGTATCGTCCCTACAGGACGAGCGTAGCGAACCACGTAGTGGCAATCTGAACATAGCCCGACCTCTTAAAGGTCGGGTGAAGAAACCATGAAATGAAATCCGTCGCGTAGCGACGGAATGGAATTGCGTTTCTTGAATAATATCAGTTATTCATCATTGAGAGAAGATACGAAATGCGGAGACGGGGCGGGAGAAATGTTAGAATTGAAAATCCTTCTTCAAGAAGAAGCCGATGCTCCAGTTCTCGCTCGATTCAAACGCTGTGGCGTAATCCCGATTGTTGCCGAACACTCGCACGCTCCCGAAGATACTCCACGACAAGAACTCCAGCTTCGACGACACGCCGAGTCGCGTCACCATCTTCGCGTCATCGCGAAAGTAGCCGTTGAACCCGCAACACTCCGCAAAGAGTGTCGCCGCATTGGTGAGCGGGAGAAGAAACGCCGCGCTGTACATGAACAAGTCATTCTGCTTTCCTGTACCGATGGGATCGCTGACGATGCCGACGCCGACGTTCGCGCGCACTTCAAACGATTCCGTGACTGCCGACGCAAGCACGTGAAAGAAGTAATCCGTCTGATCGCTGCCGAGCTTGTAAGGTTTGTACGATGTGTTGGGCAGCTTGACCGCGCTGCGAACACCGACGCTGTACAGACTCTCCGCCTTGCTGAAGAGATTGATTTTTGTCGCGACAGTCAGATCGCCCCAGTCCGCCGCTGTTGCACCGCCCGGATAGGTTGCAAAGATCTTGCCGCGCCAATCGAGATCGATATCCACATTACTCGAGACGCCGATGCGCGTCGAGGCAATCAACGCCCGAATTTCCGTCTCAGGAAAGTCCGGCGCCGGCGCCTGATGTTTTTCCAGATACTCAACACCAATGCCGGATTCGACGCGGTGCATCCCGACCGTCAACGGACTTTCGGTGAGCAGAACAGGCTTCTGCGCCCAGGACGTGAACAGCGGAATAAGCACCACGAACAGCGCTTTGCTATTTCTTCTAAACATCAATGCCGGAGAACCCAGAAACTTGTTATTGATTTGGACGATAACTCTTCGCAGCAACCGGAGCAGGGAGAAGTGCTACCGTAGTATACAGCTTCGCGAGGTAGGAGGCAATCATGGAAATCACAATTTCACGAGAAGCAATCACCCAAGAAGGGCCGAGCCGTGATAACCTTGTTGTTATCCTTGCGTTATCCTACCACAAAAAAAAGGCTCCCGATCTCTCAAGAGCCTTCTTCACAATGATGCGACTGATCAGCTACTCCAGCTTCAACTTCTTCAGTTTTGGTCTGATTACAAACTGGCAGTAGGGCTGCATCTTGTTGTTGTTGTAATAATTGTGATGATAGTCTTCGGCGACATAAAACTTCGTCAGCGGCTGAATCTCCGTGACGATGGGAGAATCGAATTCCTTTTGCGCAGCCTTCCTGGATTTTTCGGCGATGTGCTTTTGCGCGTCGTTCTGATAGAAGATCGCTGAGCGGTATTGCGTGCCGACATCGGCGCCTTGCCGGTTCATCGTCGTGGGGTCGTGCGCCGCCCAGAAGACTTCGAGAATTTTGTCGAAGCTAACTTTTGCCGGATCGAACGTAATGCGCGCAACCTCTGCGTGTCCCGTCGTGCCGGCGCAAACTTCTTTGTACGTGGGATTCTCCTTCGCTCCGCCGGCGTATCCCGGCTCGACCGACTTCACGCCGTCGATCCGTTGAAACACAGCCTCAACACACCAAAAGCATCCTGCGCCCAATGTCGCGTGTTCCAAACGTTCTGCCTCCTTCCCTTTCTGTTGTAGTCCGAACAACATCATTACAGCAAGTGAGAGTGTAAACACGGCTCCTCCTTTTTCTCTGAATCTAACGAAAGAGTGTCACGAAACGTTCACACACTCATTACGATATGAGCACAATGAAAGATTGTCCGCCCTCAACGAGTTCTGCCGACAAACACGCCCGGTTCGCGTTTTCCAGCGTCAAAGACCTTGACGAGGATGAGTCCCGCGATGAATCCGCCGATGTGCGCAGCGTAGGCCACGCCGCCTCCCGCTCCGCTGATGGATCCGAATCCTCCGAGAAGCTGGAACGCGAACCAAAGTCCGATGGCAACAATCGACGGAACTTCGGTGAGCATAGTGAACATCAGCACTTTGACACGCTTCCCCGGGAAGAGCAGCAGGTAGCCGCCGAGCACGCCCGAAATCGCGCCCGACGCGCCGAGACTGGGAATGAGCGGATTGCCGTTGAACGCGTACGTCGAGAACACGTGCGCGAGCGACGCAAGCACGCCGGTGAGAAGATAGAACACGAGATAGCGTGCATGCCCCATCCGGTCTTCGATGTTGTCGCCGAAAATCCAGAGGTACAACATGTTGCCGAAGATGTGTCCCAACCCTCCGTGCATGAACATCGACGTCAGCAGTGTGATGTACACCGTAATGGGCGTGGGTTCGAGTCCCGGCAGCTCGAACGTTTGTCCTGTTTGCGGGTCCTGCGCGATCTGATCTTCCGTGATGATGTCGTTGCCCGAAACAATTTCCGCGGGCACGGTCGAAAACGCCATCGTGAACGAGTTGTTCGAGCCGAGTCCCTGGAATAGAACAAACACCACGATGTTGATGGCGATGAGTGTGTACGTGACGATCGGTCTCGTTGTGCGATCGGTATTGTCATCGCCTAAGGGCATGATCATGGTGACCTCGTTCTGTGGATGGAGTTGATGGCGTTCCGCACCAAAGTAGCCATCACACCGGAGGAATGCAAGAACTGTCACGGCGGTCGGAAGTTGCTAAGTTGCCGTAACAGCCGGAAAAGTGTCAAATGACAACCTTGGTCGCTGGATGTTCATTTAACGCGGAGTAGATGCCGATACGGTCTTCATCGCTTTGCACGACGACGAGAATTTTCTGGGTCGTCACGGCATCGAGGATCAACTGAGCGCCGTGACGGACTCGCGAAGCAGTGTAGCGCTGTAGTGTCACGGCACTGAGATTGACCTTAGTTGCCGTGACAGCCAAGGAAAGAAACTTCGCGCCTTCGCGTCTTCGCGGTTTGCTTGTGGCCGGTTCTTTACCCGTAGAACGAGCGTTCATAGGTTTCCCCAAAAAAGATTCGAGACAACGTGATGCGGTAACGATGGTGTGCTATCGCGGTGTGGATACAACAGGAACAGAATGAGTGACATCGGGTTTCCTGTATCAACAAATCCTTTTGCTGCTGCTTCAAAGATAACGAAAAAGCGGCGCGAAGCGCATCGCTCAATGGCGCATGATGCTGCACATGCGGGTTCTTCTGCTAATCCATTCTATCGTAGTTCTCAGCAGCGCCGTACAACTCGTTCAGGGGGACACGCCGCAGGTTGCGCTGGTTCCGGGGATTCAAAATATAGCGCGACAGAATTTTGTACGCATCGTAATCAAACCGGTGAATACCCTTGAACAGCTCGGTCTGCCCGAACTCCGTAAACCGATAGCTCGCAAGCAAGCACCAGTTGTCGATGACGAACGCCTCGCCGCTGTTCGTCACCGGATCGCGCTCCTCGATGACGATGCCTCCCGTATAGGGCCACGCTTTGATTCTGCGGCCGGCAAACGCCTGCTCGACGCGCTCGTTGTACAGCAACGGTTCTTCCTCGTTCATGCACGCGCCTTTGCAGCTGTGCAGGTGATACGCGAAGCAGTACGAGTTTGTCTGCTGCAGCCCGAGCAGCTTTTGGCACAATCCGAACTCCTTCGAGATTGTCGCGAGATATTCTTTTGCCTGCTTGAAATTCTTGAAGATTGCCATGATCGGCGCTTCGAGGTCGATCTCGATGTCGTGCGTTTTCTCCAGCGCAATGCTCGCATGCCCCGTTTCGGTCAGCACGCGACGGGCAAGGATAAGATCGTGCTGTCGACGCGCCGCAACATTGTACATCGGGCGAAGCTCCTTGATCAGCTGCGACTCGAGCAGCAACGCGCCCAACTCCGAGGTGGTTTGGCGTGTGTCGATGCGGGAGACTTGCTGCGCGATCTCCATCTCCTTTCCCGACCGATTGTCGCCGGAGAAATGCGACATCACGCGGTCGCGAATGCACACGCTCTTGCCCACGTACAACAACTCGCCTTGCTTGCCATAGAAGAGGTATACGCCGGGCGTTTCCGGAAGTGCGTCGATTGTCTCTTTGTCCAAGTGGGGCGGAACGCTGCTCGTTTTCAAAATTGCGTTCACGGCAAGCGTCAGCAATTCGTGCGTTGTTTGCTGTTGCACGATGGAAAGGAAATCGAGAACAGCCTGCGCATCCCCCATGGCCCGATGGCGCTCTGCGCAGACAATTGCATGGCGGGTAAGGATGCTGCTCAGATCGTGATTCCGGTGCTGCGGATAGAGTTTGCGCGACAGCTTGACGGTGCAGAGGCACTTCGCCGAAAAATCCTTGCTGAGTCTGCGAAATTCATTCTTGATGAAGCCGTAATCGAAGCGGGCGTTGTGCGCCACGAAGATTGCGCCGTCGAGCGCTTTGTACAGTTCGCGCGCAATCGAATGAAACATCGGCGCATGCGCGATCGCTTCGTTCGTGATTCCGGTGAGATGCTCGATCTCGTGGGGAATGAAACGATCTGGATTCACGAGCGTCTGAAACCGCTTGACGATCTTTCCGCGCTCAATGCGAATCACCGCAATGTCGATGATGCGGCCATACATCGCGTTGCCGCCCGTGGTCTCAATATCGACGATGGCAAGCGGCTTCTCCACGGGAAAATTCAAAGCAGATCTACAGTTTGAATTCTGAGTCTCAAGCATAGAGCTGTTTAGCGTTAATCGTTATTTCTTAGGGACCGGGAACTTCACGTGACAAGATAGAAGATTTTGCCAGGATGAACAAGCAGATGCGTTGTTGACTCTCTCTTTCATGCTTCCTACCTTGGACACACATTATCACACAAAAAGATTCTACGAGGTAACCATGTCAACCGCCATTGCAGACGAGCTGCAGCTCGCAGTCAAGCCGACAATCGGCACACACACGCTAATGAATTTCATCGGCGGCAAGTGGGTTGAGTCGGGAGCCAAAACAACATCGCCCGTCATGAACCCATCAATTGGCAAGCAGATTGCGAGCGTTCCCCTATCGGGAATGAACGAGGTCGACGCGGCTGTCCGTTCTGCAAGAGGCTCGCTTACCTCGTGGTCGAACACGCCAATCAAAGAGAGGGCGCAGGTGTTCTTCCGCTACAAATCACTGATGGAAAAACATACGCAGGCACTCGCGGCGCTTGTTCACGAAGAGAATGGCAAGACCATGAGCGAATCGATTGCGGAAGTGGAAAAGTCAATAGAGGTCACGGAGTTTGCCTGTTCGATGCCGCAGTTGAGCGCAGGCGAAATCCTCGAAGTAAGTAAGGGCGTCGAGTGCAGAATCGACCGCCACCCTGTTGGAGTCGTGGCGTCGATCACGCCGTTCAACTTTCCCAACATGGTACCCAACTGGACGATTCCGAACGCGCTTGTCCTCGGCAACACGATGATCCTCAAGCCGTCGGAACTTGTGCCGTTGAGTTCGATTCGCATCGCAGAGTTGTTGAAGGAAGCAGGCTTGCCCGACGGCGTGTTCAACGTGGTTCATGGCGGACAGGAAGTCGTTGAAGCGATCTGTGATCACGCTGGCATCGACGCGGTCACGTTCGTCGGATCGACGCGGGTGGCGAAGCTTGTGTACGCCCGCGCCACGTCGCATCTCAAGCGTGCATTGTGTCTTGGCGGCGCAAAGAATCATCTGATCGTTCTCCCCGACGCGCATGAAGACATGACGGCCTCGAACGTAGCCGCGAGCATGAGCGGTTGCGCCGGACAGCGATGCATGGCCGCTTCGGCGATGGTGGCCGTTGGCAACGTCGACCACATTGTGAAGAAACTCTGCGATGAGGCGCGCAAGATTGTGCCCGGCAAAAATCTCGGCTCGGTGATTTCGAAGAAGGCGAAAGAACGCATCGAGGGCTACATCACTGAGGCTGAACAACAGGGAGCAAAGATCCTTGTCGATGGCAGAAACTGTGTGGTGGAGGGAAAGGAAGAAGGGTACTACGTCGGACCAACGGTGATCGATGGCGTTACTCCCGACATGAAAATCGCGCAAGAGGAAGTGTTTGGTCCGGTACTTTCGATCATGAGAGCGCAGAGTGTGGACGAGGCGTTGAAGATTGAGAATGCCAATCCGTACGGCAATGCGGCGTCGGTCTTTACGCAGAGCGGCGGCGCAGCGCGACACGTCATCGAGCATGCAAGCGCAGGAATGATTGGTGTGAACATCGGAGTTCCGGTTCCGCGCGAGCCGTTCTCGTTCGGCGGCTGGAATGAATCCAAGTTCGGGGCGGGCGATATTACCGGCAGAAGCTCCATCGAGTTCTTCACCAAGCCGAAGAAGACAACAACGAAGTGGAATCCGGAGTCGAAGGTGAATTGGATGAGTTGAGGCGGGGAAGGCGGCGGCGAGGAGTGATGGATTAGTGGAGTAATGGATGATGGAGAATTGAGACACAATCACAATCTGATATGATGATTACGGATGGAATTCACGTCTCGGAAGAACATCAATCGTGGTTACATGAAACCAAGTGGCACAGCTTTCACATGAACAATTCGACCGTATTGATGCTCTCGTTACGAAGTTGAAAACAAGCTCATTCGCTTGATAGAGAGCTTGGAGCGCAAACGGGATGATGGCACATGGAATTCCCAGGTTAGTGAAGATTTGGCGAATTACAACCCGTAGAGTCGATTTGTTTCTTCACTCCAACACCCCACTAATCCAACACTCCACTATTCCAAAACTCCGCTACGCTCACCGTCCTCAATACATTTCCAGTTTCTTACAATATTCGCTGCCCTCATTCGTCTACCTTATCAGAGATATTCATTGAGCATCTTCAAGTCGGGGAAAACGGCGGAAACGCAGGGCACATACATCACTGACGTGAGGTTGGTTGAAACGACTGTGAGGTCCGAGCGAAAGCGCTTGCTCGATTTCATCCGCAGGCGCGTGCGGACGCAGGAAGACGCCGAAGACATTCTGCAAGACGTGTTCTATCAGTTGGTGACGAGCTACAGTGTCGCCGAACCGATCGAGAAGATGGCAGCATGGCTGTTTACCGTTGCGCGCAACAAGATCACCGATTGGTATCGCAAGCGCCGGCACGAATCGCTTCCACAGAATCCCGTGGACGATTCGCTTCCTCTGACCATCGAGGATCTGCTCTCCGATCCCGAGGACAAACCCGACGCTGCGTATGAACGCGCACTTGTCTGGGAGGAATTGTCCGATGCTCTGGAAGAACTACCGGAAAAACAACGCGATGTATTTGTGATGCATGAACTGGAAGGCCGGAACTTCAATGAGATTGTTGAGATCACAGGCGAACCGCTGAATACCTTACTCTCCCGCAAACGATATGCGGTGCTCTTTTTGCGGGAACGACTACAACGATTGTACGACGAATTTCAATCAGAATAACATAAGGGATGCATATGAAACCATGGTGGCTGGCAAGGATTGCGAAAGGGATTGTGTTTATCGCAGCGCTGACATTTCTCTTTGGCATGATCGTGATGGGATTGTGGAATGCGCTCATCCCCGAACTCTTCGGCGGACCCGCGCTTACGTTCTGGCAGGCAGTGGGACTGCTGGTGCTCACACACATTCTTTTGAGAGGATGGATGCCCTGGCGTCACGCACACGCGTGGCGGCATGATCGGTGGCGAAAACGCATGGACGAAAAGCTTGCAGCGATGACGCCTGAGGAACGGGAGAAATTCAAACAACAGTGGCGCTACCGTTGTGGATGGACTCCTGATGAGCCGGAAGCGAAGTCCACGGGACATGCCTGAGGGTAGCAGGTCAGAGAGATCGAAATCCAAACAATTTACGAAGTGGAGGGAGAGCGATGGAGGTTCTCGTTTTCAAAACAAACATCAGTACTCCGGATGTAACGCCGCTCGTTGCAGACAGGCTGACCCGGGTGAGTGGAATTGCGCGATGGACGATTGATTTCGGCGACAGGGATAAAGTTCTGAGAGTTGAATCCCAAGCAGCACAACCCCATGACATTGTCCGTGTGATTACATCCGCCGGCTTCAGGTGCGAAGAACTCGATTAGTCACGCGAGCGTTTCGCAGTTGCGACATACACGCCGAACGCAACCGCAAACCCGACGAACCACGCATAGTCGTACAGCACGCGCAGCGCCGGCACGAGCAAACCGATGA
>JACRFA010000117.1 GCA_016218065.1 Ignavibacteriota bacterium
CAGGAAGGCGTCAAGGAGATCAAGGATCTCAAGCCGGGGATGCAGCTCGAAGGCGTCGTGACGAACGTCGCGAACTTCGGCGCGTTCATCGACATCGGCGTGCATCAGGATGGGCTTGTGCACGTATCGCAGCTCGCGGACCGCTTCGTCGAGGATCCGAAGAAGGTGGTGAAGGTCGGGCAGATCGTCAAGGTGCGCGTGCTCGAGGTGAACGAAGCGCTGAAACGCATCTCGCTCTCTATGAAATCGCCCGAAGCCGCTGCGCCAAAAGCGAGAGACGAAAAGCACAAAGGCGAGAGGGGAACACCTTCGAAGCCAAAAAAAACGGATGGAAAGCACACCGGGAAGAAACCGGAGAGGCACTCCGAGCATCACTTCACGCTCGATGATCTGAAAGCAAAATTCAACAAGAGGTAAGCGTGCGCCTGCCACTGCGCGTCTCGTGCGTGCTGCTTCTGCTGCAAGCCGTCAGTTGCAGGGAAGAGCTGAATTCCGATCGTGCCTGCACGCTGGAGGCGAGGGCCGGAATGCAGGTTGACATTCGAGACGCGAGCACGAACCTGCCTGCTGCATCAGCCGCAATTGTTCTTGCTCACGATGGAGCGTACACCGACACACTCCGCGGCTTTCCGCTTGCTGACTCACTCACCGTGTACGGCGTGTTCGAGCGACCGGGAATCTACACACTCATCATTTCAAAGCAAGGATATCAGACCTGGATGCAGGACAATATTGTTGTCAACAAAGATGAATGCCACGTCATTACCGCCAAGGTTACGGCGATGTTGGAGCGGAGTGTGAATCCGCGCGATAGAATTAGAGTCAGGAATGATTGATCCCGGACGCGCTGCGCTTCTGATTGGAGCCGGATTCGTTGCCGGCGTCATGAATTCTATCGCGGGCGGCGGAACGATCGTGACTTTTCCTGCACTGATCTTCTCGGGACTGCAATCGATTGTGGCAAACGCGACGAGCACCGTTGCGCTGTTGCCTGCCTCGTTGAGCAGTCTGCTGGGGTATCGCAAGCGCGTAGCCGGCGTGACACGATGGCTTCAGTTGTTCTCGCCCGTGAGTCTTGTGGGCGGATTGCTCGGAGGAATTCTTCTGACAAAAACTCCCACGCAGACCTTCGACTGGCTCGTGCCGTTTCTGATTCTGTTCGCGACCGTCTTGTTCATGAGCAACACATTGGTCAGCAGGTATCTGCTACCGAAATCGGGTGAGAGTCATGGCGAGCCGTCGCGCCATTGGATCATCGGGGCAGTCGTGTTTCAGTTTTTTGTTGGAGTGTACGGCGGATACTTTGGCGCGGGCATCGGAATCTTGATGCTTGCATCGTTCGGCTTGCTGGGCTTCAGCGATGTGCATGAGATGAACACCGTGAAAGTTGTTCTCGGATTTCTGTTGAATGTTGTCGCGGCGCTTTACTTCGCGTGGAGCGGGATTGTCGATTGGAGTTCCGCGGGAGTGATGGTCGTTGGTACGATTATCGGGGGATACGTAGGCGCGCATTTTGCGCAGAAGGTTCCGCAGAAGCTTGTTCGTTCACTCATCACGGCAATCGGGTTGGCGCTCTCGGCAGTGATGTTCTACAAACAATTTGTTCGAGGATGACGATGGCAAAGCAGATTCCGCTGGAAGCAGATTTCTTTCCGCCGTTCGACGGCTTTCCGAAAGCCGGAATGGATTTTCTGAAGCGGTTGAAGAAGAACAACACCCGCGAGTGGTTTCACTCGCACAAGAACGACTATGAAGAGCTGGTGAAGTTTCCGATGCAGTGTTTGATTGCGACGCTGCGCGATAGATTGCGTGATGAGATTCCGGAGTTGGAGTTCAATCCGAAGCGATCCATCTTCCGCATTCATCGCGACGTACGCTTCAGCAACAACAAAGCGCCGTACAAAACCAACATCGCCGCATCGTTCGAGATGCGCGGCAAGAAGAAGACAACCGACACGCCCGGACTCTACGTCGGTATCGAGCCAGGCTCGGTGTTCGTTGGCGGAGGAATGTACATGCCGCAGGGCGAGCAGCTCAAGGCAATCCGCAAGTCGATCGTAACGAAGCCGGATGACTTGCTCGCAGTTCTCGAAGACAAGCGCTTCAAGAAAGTATTCGGCGGGATCATGGGAGAGAATTTGCAGAAGGCGCCGTTGGGTTATCCGAAAGATCATCCGATGATCGAACATCTCAAACACAAGCAATGGTTTGTCGGAACGGAGTGGGAGGATGAGTCGGTGACCTTCTCGAAGAAGTTCGCAACGACGACTGCCAATTTGTTCGTCGAGACGATGCCGCTGATCAGATGGCTCATGAAAGCAATAGTCTGATGGAGTTCATCGTCGTTTCCCTTGTCGCGATGCTTACTTCCGGGCTGACGTTGTTCTCCGGATTTGGTCTCGGTACATTGTTGCTGCCGGCGTTTCTGATTTTCTTTCCTGCCGAACTAGCCGTGGCGATGACGGCAATCGTTCACTTCTTGAATAATCTCTTCAAACTTGCTTTGCTCGGCAAGCACGCTCATCTGAAAGTCGTACTCCGATTCGGAATACCTGCGGTGGTTGCCGCGTTCCTGGGCGCCGGGTTGCTGTTCTACATTTCCGACTTTGAGCCGCTGCTTACCTACTCGCTTGCAGGGAGAAGCTTCTCGATCACGACAATCAAGCTTGTGATGGCGCTGCTGATTGCCGCGTTCGCGGTTTTCGAAATTCTGCCTGCAATGCAGCACCTCGAGTTCGATCAGAAGTACCTGCCGCTCGGCGGCGTGCTGAGTGGATTCTTCGGCGGACTTTCGGGCCATCAGGGCGCGCTGCGAAGTGCGTTTCTCGTCCGCGCAGGACTCAGCAAGGAGAGCTTCCTCGCGACGGGCGTCGTGATTGCGTGCGCGATTGATCTGACCCGGCTTGGTGTGTACACGCAACATCTCGCGTTTGCAGGACTCCGCGAGAATGTCATGCTGCTTGTCGCTGCAACGCTCAGCGCGTTTGCCGGAGCGTTCGCAGGAACACGACTGCTGCGCAAGGTGACCATGAAGTCAGTGCAGACGATTGTCGCGTTGCTGCTCTTCGTGATCGCGGCGTTGCTTGCGCTCGGACTCGTCTGACGAAAAAAACTCTTCATCAATTCTGTAACAATTCTTCCTACCGATTCGTATCGCCGTGTAGTTTTCCAAATGGTTCTGGTCGCGATCTCACGTGTGAGGAGAGGTAATTTTTCACATGAAGGAGGTATCTATGAACCGCATTCCCGCAGTTGTCGTAATCCTCGCTGTCGTTGCTGCTCTGCTTTCCTTTGCCGCCTCTGCGATGGCAAAAGAAAAATCGAACGAGCCACTGACCTATCGCGGCGCGTTGGTTTCCACAATCGAAGAAAACCTCACAATCGGCATGAAGCATTATTCTCCGGGCGTTCGATTGAGTGCAATCCGAACGGCGCGAGACCTGAAGGCTCTCTACCCACAAGAGAGTTTTGATTCCTTCGTTATCCCTCTGATGACAGTCCTCAAAGACAAGAATGCACCATCGCAAAGCCGCATTCTCGCAGCTCTCGCGCTGCATGATCTGCGAACTGCACGCGGCGATTTTGCAATCAGCCAGACTGCGTTGTTCACCGACGACAGTCGGTTGGCAAATGCTTGTGCATGGCTTGTTGTCGAGCGGAGAAAAGAAGAACTAGCAGGATGTTGAAAAGAAAGATATGATCCACGAAGAACACGAAGGTGCACGAAGGTTCTGCTGAAACAAGCAAAAATCACTTCTTAGCGTCTCTTCGTGCCTGCACGCCGGAGTGCGGCGTTTCGGCACGCCCGTCTGACGGAACAAAGCGGCGGGCAGACAGGCGTGAACGTCGTGGATAAGAAATGGGTTGCGACGGCTTTTGTTCCTCACTCTGTTGACATTGAACGGCAACTCTCTGTAAATTCAAATGTCAACAATTAGGAATCAGCCATCATGTTCACCCTCCAGAGCCTTTCCTACAAGAACAATGAACCAATTCCAACGAAGCACGCACACAACTCAGTCGTTGGCGGACGAAACATCTCGCCGGGGTTTGAGTGGACAAATCCGCCTGTCACAACCAAATCATTTCTGCTGACGATTGTCGATCCGCATCCTGTCGCGAACAATTGGGTTCACTGGATTCTTGCCAACATTCCGTTCAATGTGAGAAAGATTGTCGAGGGAGCGTCGCGGAGCAAGAGTCTTCCTCCGGGATCGAAGGAAATGATCAGTAGCTTCAATGAGTTGGGCTACGGAGGTCCGGCGCCGCCTCGCGGATCGGGCACGCATCCGTACGTCGCGACGCTCTATGCGCTGAATATCGAGTCGATCAAAGTCGGCGTAAGCACATCGTTGAAGCAGGTGCTGAACATGATAGAGGGGAAGGTCATCGCAGAAGCGAGTGTCACCGGGAGCTACGAGCGGAAGTGACGCGGACGGAAAGGGGAGGGACTGGTTGCGGATTATGGATTGCTGACTCCCGACGCAATGGTGCAATGATGCCAATGGTTCATCGACAGAGGGGATCATGATTCAGGATTGCGATTCATGAGAACACTTCGATTTCACCTGTTAATCTTCTTGTTCATCAGCAACCTCGATCATCTCCACGGACAATGGGTGCAGACCACCGGACCGACAGGCGCCAGTGTCACATGCTTTGCAACGATGCCGGGTCGCATCTTTGCAGGAATGGCATCTGGGTCCGTGTTCCAGTCCACAGACGAGGGCATCACATGGCGTTTCGCTGCCATGAGCTTGACAAGTCTCGGCGTCCATTCACTGACGACGTTGGATACAATGCTCTTTGCTGCAACCGGAGGCATCGGCGTCTTCAGAACGGTTAACTACGGAGCCGCCTGGACACCGTTCAACGGGGGACTCACCGACATTGAAGTGAACGTCCTTGCCTCAAATGCAA
>JACRFA010000114.1 GCA_016218065.1 Ignavibacteriota bacterium
GCGACTCGAAGGTGTGAAGAAGCCGGTGAAGATTGCGGTGCTTGGCTGCGTTGTGAACGGCCCCGGCGAAGCAAGCGAAGCCGATATTGGGATTGCAGCAGGCAAGGGAGTCGGCATTCTCTACCGGAAAGGCGTCGTCATTCGCAAAGTCAAAGAGTCGGAGATTGTTGATGTGATTGTGGAGGAAGCGAAGAACTTCACGCCGGAAGAACACAACTAATGCAAATGTACAACTGGAAAAACTTCTGGGCGCTATGAAGAATGACAAGAAGAAGAAATTGTCAGAGAAGGAGATCGACGAGATAGTTGTTCAATAGGCAAGCGATCCTTCAAAGTGGGACGGACCGATTAGTGTAGTGCCACCGACCGCGATTGCATTAAGACTGTCACCGCAACTCATTGAGAGTGCAAAGAAAATCGCGAAGCGGAAAAGGATCGGGAAATATGAAGACTGGTTATCCAAGGTCGTCGAAGAGAGAATTGCGTTTGAGAATTCTCGCACCCGGTCCATGACGCATCGCAATCCAAAACACCCGGTTTTGCATCCACGAAAGCTGTCCTCTTTTTGACCCGGCAATGCGTGCTGGCGTGCTTTTCATCAGGGGTCAACTGAGCGCTGTTGATGTGATTGTGGAGGAGGTGAAGAACTTTCAACCGGAGAATCAAACTAGAGTTGAAAACTCACGCCGATCAGAACCACAGAGGGCGAATCGCCGAGACTCGCCCTCCGTCTCTGTAGGTCGGGACTCTCTACGAGCCGTAGGCCTGTCCCGACTAACATCGCATCAGGCCTCCAATCCCAACATGACATGAGTATTTCTTTTGATGTCGAGAATTGCGGGACTGGTCTACGACTCGCCTACGGCTCGTAGAGTAGAGCGTCCCGCACTACAGCACGTTGATCACTTCGTCAGAAGCAACCCCGCAAAGAGGAAGCGGGACTACTTCGCAGTAATATTGTCACTTAGTGAGAAGTAGCTTGGTGACTTTGTTTAGCTTCACTGCACCACTTGCATTCGTCGCAGAAAATCGAGCGAAGTACACGCCGCTTGCAACATCCGAAGCATTCCACGTTGCCGTGTGGTATCCTTCCGCAACTTGTCCGTTCACAAGCTCAGCGACTTTCCGACCAAGCACATCGTACACCGCGAGTGTAACGTGCGATGCTGCGGGGAGATCGAACTTGATTTGCGTTGACGGGTTGAAGGGGTTGGGATAGTTTGGATGAACGGCAAAAACCTCCGGCACATTGTTCAGGCTTGTTGATGCCGAAGAATTCTTTGCCAGTGGAGCCTCCGTTGCGCTTTCGACCACGTACCAGCGATCCAAATCAATGCGCTTCGGGTTTCCTACACCGATGGGTTGCAGAACAAGTTTCACCTGGCGATTGCCATAGTTCAACGGGATGTCGAACGTCCTCAGCGCATCATCGCCGACATTGAATGTTTTGAGATTGGCGACCAACTGTCCCGTATTGGCGTCTCGCAAAACGAGACGCATGCCGACGCCATTCAAAGACTGGCCCTTCAGTGAGAAGAGAATGCGCAATTGAAGATTACCATTACCCGCAAACGGCTCAGTTGAAAGTACCGATTCGAAACGAGAAAGTCCGATACGAGTAGTGTCGCTCATGCTGACAAAGGCGACGCCCTTACCGTTTAGAGAAGCACTCAGTACTGCAATGCGCAACGTCCCCCGGTTGAGCGCCAACGTTGCTCCGCGCCCTTCAGCGCCGGTCGTGGCATCTGAAACAGCTATTGCTTGAGCTTGCAGTCAGTAGAGAGGCGACGTTGTTCTCGATAACACTACCTCTTCTGCGCTCTGCCCATAACCAGCACCAAGAGTAGGTTGAACACCATTGCCGAGGCCAAAAACAGAAGACCACTTTTCCGGTTCACCCTGCACACCATACATTGAGTTTTCGTACTGCCATGCAAGCGTTGCAAGAGTTTGGGTCTCGTGGCCCGTTACGCTCGGTTTTTGGAATTTGCCAAGCTGCGGTATCCAGCTTTCAGGATTCGTCCATTCAGTAACGTGGTGATTGCGATATGAGTACTTCACTGCGCCAGAAACAAATTCCCAGTAGTCCTCCTCCCAACTCAAGCCAACTCCTTCGTGGTTCGCGCAAATAGAGGGATTTCTCATATAGAGCAGTTCCATTTCAGGATCGCCGTCTGCAACGAGTTCCGGAGTGCCAATCACAGGGGAATACTCACCGTTCCATGTAACCGGTGCGTAGTACAAATCATTCTCAAAAACGTAAGCCAAATGCCATGTCGCGTGATCGAACGAAACAGCAGAGAGTGCATATTGCGATACACCCTCGAGCTGATCAAAATACACTATGCCCGACCATGCGCCGCCAGTTTCCGTAGGATATCGAATCTGTCCGCACAACATATTCCAATCCGGATTGTACCACATCGCCAGAACATAAACGTTATCTTCAACCGGCGGATCTACGCCTTCAGTCATCTTGTCGCCGACTTCCGGGAGATAACCCGATGGCGCAATTCCAATCACTGGGTACACGGCATCTGTGTTGGACCAATAATCAAAATACTCTGTGAGCAGAATCGTGCCATCCCAATCCAACTCGCAGCAGATAATACTCGATGTGCCCCCGACACTTCCCTGCCACGCGACCCACAAACTTCTCATACCCGTCGCCGGGTTTAGCTTGAATGTGATCGATGGGTTGGAGTTAGTGACGCCTGCGAACGCACTGAGTTTCTTATCCGGCGTCCAGTTCGTGTAACTGTGCGGTGTTGTTGACCTGCAATAATATATTTCGCCTTGCGATTCATAGACGAGATGATAGTAACCAGCGTCGTCGCGAATCACTTTGCGCTGCGAGCTTCGCGATATTGCGTCCGTGGATGTGGAGGCAAGGTGTGCTTTATATCTGGCCGTGGCCATTGCCCCTGCGTTTGTAAACACAACTGGAGTTTGTGCCGCCCCTGCATTCTGATACTGTACGCCAGTGCCTTCCCAGTTTTGAAAATATGCCAGGTAGTTTTGCTCCCCTACGGTAAACGTATTCGGGTTCGGCGCACCAACGGAGTAGTAGGGATTGCCGGGGATGTTGTAGTCTTGATTCAAGAACACGCCATTATAGGGATACGGACCTTGTGCTGGGTAAACCGTTGTGAAGTCTGGCTGCCAACCACTTGTTCCAACGCTGCGGGTGTGGAATTGGCGTGGCTCCTGCATTCCCCGGTTGCGCCAGTTGTTGCCATAAGCAGGATCTTGAAAGTCAATGTACCACGGATCGTGGAACTGCACGTTGCCGCCTGTTGTACCCGGCGCATCGAGGAGGTCGGTCTTAATGGTGATGGTGGGGTCGGTGGACTTGAACCTTGAAGTAAGTTCAGTATAGTACTGCTCAATCTGAAATGTTTGATGATTCTTCACATTTGCAGAGTTGTTCCAGCGATTGTACTTGGTCGAGTTCGAAGACTGTTGATCACCTCTTAAGGTGGTTGAACCGGATTGTGAGAAGTAGATTTTTCTGGGGGGAGCAAACGACTCGAACCCAAATCCTATCCAGTTCCCCAAGGTTCCTAAGCGCTGGTTACTTTCATTTTTTTGGTCAACAACGAGCCCCAATGCCGAAATGTTACCCCATAGATTTGCATTTGTGAAGGCTGTCCCCATATTGTAGCCAAGCCTTTCGCAATCCTCGCTGTGAAAAATCCCGATGGCGGCTTGTGCGCTTTCGTTGATAATCGGACTTCCAGAATTGCCTCCCCGGGCGAATACGTCAAGCCGAATCTGATATCCGACAAGCCCGACCTTCGGTCCCACAGCAGTTTGTTGTGTGTAGTTGAGCGAACCGGCGCCATCACCGCATCCAGTCACGCGAAGCGTTGCGCCGTCTGCTGGCATTGCTTGCGTTATCGCAATGGAGGCGTCTGCCGATTGCAATGACGGCAAATGGATCGTCATAGCCAACCACGACACACAGATGGTCGTTCATCGCAACTCCTTGATACGAACCTGCGGCGATAGCAACGCGAGTTCGGAAACTCTTCCAACTTACGCCGTTAAAGTGCAACACTTCACCAAACGCACCCGCGGCAATAATATCATTGCGTGCCCGACCGCGGATTGTGTACACATAGTAGTTCGTTACTTGCGGCGTCAGCGCCTTCCAAATTGTTGACGACGAGAGAGAGGATGTTGCATACATCCCTGCCCCGACCACATAGTAGGCCCGAGAAGTACACCAAACCCCATGGAGACTGTACGGAATACCTGTTGACGGAATGGAATCCGCTCTCGTCGGTGCAAGGCTCATGATGCGCCGATTGGAACTGACAAATTGCTCTGCGGCTACCGCCAAGACATTGGCACCACTGCCGTAGACATCATACACGTCTAACCTCGTCCCGCTCTCCACGCGCTGCCACGTGGCGCCGCGGTTGGGCGAGTAGGCAATGGTGCCGTTGTTGCCGACCACGTACAATTTTCCGTCTGGGCTCCCCCACATTTTGTTTGAACCCACACCATAGAACTGAGGAACCACGACTTCTCTGAAAGCCGTTCCGTCCCAATGAATCAAGTACCCCATTCCAAACCAAATGTCGTTCTCGTTGTATGCAAAGATGAATCGAATCGGAGCAGGCAAACCTTGCCATGTGATTCTTCGAATGTCCCACTGCGTCCCATCCCAATGCGCCGCGTTGTAGAGAATCGGGTCGAGCTGGCCTGTTGAGTCGTTGAGAAAAATCTCTCCGACTGCCCACACGTTATTCTCCGAAATGATTGCTACATCATACAACACAGAGGAGGTAACCCCCAACGTTTCAGCGATAAACGTCCACGCATGGCTCGAAGTGTCCATCGTTGTCACGTGCACACTCGCGCTTGTCTCTATCACGGTCGAGTCGGCGTTGAGCTTTTGCAATTGGTAGGCATACGTGTGCTTGGGAAGAAGGCCCTCGTTAACAACGAGAGAGTCAGAAGCCAGAAGTTGGAAGTCGGAAACGCGTTGGCCATCGCGCAGAAGTCGGAGCGTTGTTGGCCGTTCAGTGCACGAGACTTTCAGCCATGCTTCGGTGCAGCTTGCGTCTTCGGCTTTAAGTGCAAGCGTCTTACTCTCCGGCGGTTCAACCGGAGGTTCTTTCTTACATCCAAACAACAGCAACAGCAAACACAACGCGGCATACTTCATGGCTCTCTCCTTCAACTGACGTTGAGTTCTTTATCGCGTGAACGCAACTGAAAGAACGGTTACAGCAACGCAGGTCTGGTGGGATACGACTCTCATGTCTTCTTCACTCTTGATGCCGGCGTTTCCATCGAAGGTTGTGTGCCTTACGCCAGCAACATCCGGAAACATGACGCGTTGCGTTTTTGTGCTGAGGCAATATAGCGTTCACTCTCACGGTTGTCAAGACTCTCTTTGGCAGAGATTCCCCATCGGAAATCGCGCCGGGTTTTTCTTTTCCGCTCAATCTTTCTATATTGTAACCGCAAGTCTCGAAGGTCTCACTTAGCTTTTCTGATCGTTGAATCTCCACGAGAATATTCCCCGCATACAGGTTGGTATCTCCTCCCAACCGACAATTCGTTTTTCACTGGTAGGTTCATTCACATCTCCCGCTCTCTCCCAACATCTCTCCGGCGAATGTGAAGGGGTTGCATCGCGCGATGGCATTGCTCTGCGTCGCAATGGTCAAGTGATCGGCTCTGCCAATGAAGTCGTGATTGACCCGACAAATCCCTCATGCGAAATCATCTTGAACGACGTGACCATTGGCGTGCAGTTTCACTGGCAGCGGAAGGAAGATCAGCGTTTCGTCGGTGGGCTGAAGCTCATACGTGAAGGAGAGAACATCACCGCGATCAACGTCGTCAGTATTGAGGATTACTTGGCCAGCGTGATCTCTTCCGAGATGAGCGCCGATTGTTCGATCAACTTGCTGAAGGCGCATGCGATTACGTCGCGGAGTTGGTTGTTGGCGCAGCTCGCGAAGTCGAAACGGCTCAAAGCCGGCGCAACGAAATTTCCTTCGCTGATTGAAACCGAAATCGAACGCATTCGGTGGTACGACAGAGAGGACCACGCGAACTTCGATGTCTGCGCCGATGATCATTGTCAGCGCTATCAGGGAATCACGAAAGCGTACACTGCGTCCGTCAAGCAGGCAGTTGAATCGACAAGCGGCGTGGTGTTGATGTCCGATGGCGCGATCTGCGATGCCCGTTTCTCCAAGTCGTGCGGCGGCATGGTGGAGGAATTTCAACATGTCTGGGAACCTGTCTCGTATCCCTACCTGAAAGCCGTCGTTGACACGGCGGATGAAACAACCCCGCTCTCGACTGACTTCTCCCGCGAAGAGAACGCGGCCGCCTGGATCAGAAGCACTCCCGACGCGTTCTGCAATACAAGGGACAAGAAGATTCTCTCGCAAGTGCTGCTGAAGTACGATCAGGAGACCACGGATTTCTTCCGATGGAAAGTTGAGTACACGCAAACGGAGTTGGCAGAAATTATTCGCCGACGAAGCGGTATTGATTTTGGCGAGATCGTTGACCTGCTTCCGATCGAGCGAGGAAAGTCGTCGCGGCTGACGAAGTTGAAGATCGTCGGGACGAAGCGGACGATGATAATCGGGAAGGAACTGGAAATCCGGCGCACGCTTTCGAATTCGCATCTCTACAGTTCGGCGTTTGTTGTTGAAAAGAAGGATGGTGTCAACGGAATTCCCTCCGGCTTCACGCTGCGTGGAGCAGGGTGGGGACACGGCGTGGGGTTGTGTCAGATTGGTGCTGCCGTGATGGGCGAGCGAGGATATACACACGAAAAGATTCTTGCGCATTACTTCCCTCAAACAGAAATCAAGAAAATCTATTAGGTTATCAATGAAGCAATTGTTTGCCGTGGTCCTCGCGCTGGCATTGTCTTCACCGGGCAGTGCGCAAATCCCCGCCATCAAAGATACAATCATTCTTGTTGTCCCCGAATCGGATACGGTTACGACGACAACATCGACATATCGACTCTCGGCGAGCACCAATCCGCTCAACAAAGTCACGGTGAATGGAAAGCCGTACAACGTATATCCGTCGGGCGCCTTCTGCGGAAAGCTTGATGTGAATATCGGGGAGAATATCTTTGCGATCAACTCCATCAGCCAAACCGGATCCGTTCGCTCGAAGACGTTCGTCATCAAGCGCCCGAAGCCGATCGAGACCACACGCGCCGACACGCTGGCGATCGAAGACATGATGATGCAGCCCTACGAGGACCTATGGTTAAATGAAGGAGACATGCTTCAGGTGCAGATCAAGGGAACGCCGGGCTGCATCGCGACATTCATGAACGATCAGCCGATGAAAGAGCGGCCCTCAACTCAAACACGCTTAGGCGGCATCTATCGCGGCACGTACAAAGTGAAGGCGACCGATACATTGTTGAGTCAGCCGATTACGTTCCGGCTCACCGACAGCACTGGACGTTCGGTAGAACGTTCGACGTACGCGAAAGTGTCGTTCAAGTCGCATCAGCTTCCGATGGTGGGAGTGATCAAAGGCGAGCGGCCGTTTCTGAACACCGGACTCGGACAAGATCGTCTCGGCGGCCACAAATTTTCGATCATCAATCCGGGCATCCGCGTTACAGTTACGGGCAAAGTCGGCGACATGTATCGCGTCGCGCTTACCGATAATCAGGAAGTGTGGATCGATGAAGATTTCATTGAGCTTCAGCCGACGGGCACATTCTTTCCATCGTCGCTCACCGGCAGCATCTTCGTCGAGCCGGAAGGAAATCTCGACGTCGTGACGCTCTCGATGTTCGACAAGCTTCCTTACTCGACGTACCAGGAACTTGAGCCGAGCAGAATTGTGGTTGATGTGTACGGAGCGACATCCAACACCAACTGGATCACGCAGCAACTGACGACGAAGGAAATCAAAGACGTGTACTACCAGCAGGTGGAAAAGGGCGTCTTCCGCATTACCATCGAGTTGCGCCACAAGCAAATCTGGGGCTATGAGATTGTGTACGAGGGGACGAATCTGAAAATCAAAGTCAAGCGACAGCCGGAGAAACTCAAGCTCAGCGCATTGACGTTTGCGCTTGACGCCGGGCATGGCGGCGATAATCGCGGCGCGGTCGGCTCGACCGGTTCGCTGGAGAAAAATGTCAATGCGGCAATCACCGCGTATCTGAAGCAGTTGTTGGAGGAAGAAGGCGCTCGAGTAATTCTCACGCGCCCCAATGACGCGAACCCACGCATGGTCGATCGGTACTTGACGGCCTATCGCGGCGGTGCGGATGTTCTGCTGAGCGTTCACTCGAATTCCATCGGCTTGACCGGCGACCCGGCCGAGACGAAAGGGGCGGGAACGTTTTACAAGCACATCGCATACCGGCGACTCACACAGTTTGTCCTCGACGAAATACTGAAGACCGGACTCGACACACTCGGCAATGTCGGCAGCTTCAACTTCTCGCTCAATGCGCCGACGGAATTCCCGAACATGCTCATCGAAACAGCATTCATGTCCAATCCTGAAGACGAGATGAAACTGCTCGATGACGGCTTCCGAAAAGAACTCGCCGAGCGCATCGTCGATGGCATTGAAGAATTCCTCGACTACTGCGATGAAGAGTGAAGCATCTCATGACGTTGTCATTCGTCGGTGGACGCTCGACGACATCCCCGACGTTCAACAGATTGCGCTCACGACATGGCGTGCGACGTACGGCAGCTTCATTCCTGACGAAGACATACTCGCGTTCTTCCGAACGTACTATACGATGGAAGCGCTCGCCGAGAATTGTACGAACATCTTGCGCGCCGGATTTCTTGCCGTTGATGCGGGAAAGCCTGTCGGCTACGCGAGAACGTTCTTCAACGATCAGGAGGCGAGATTCTATCTGAACTCGCTCTACGTCTTGCCCGAGTGTCAGGGAAAGCGCATCGGTACCTTGTTGCTGCGCGAATGCGAAACTGTTGGGCGAGCATTCGGCGCAGAAGAGATCTGGCTCGGCGTGATGAAGCAAAACACGCGCACAGTGTTGTGGTACGAAAAACTCGGCTTCCGGTTTGAACGCGAAGAGCCGTTCATCATGGGCAACACGACAGTTGATCATCTCATTGGATTCAGAAAACTCAATCAACCTCTTCCATGACAAATGAACAAGTAACGAAGCGTCATCCTTGGGCATGGGTGCCGACGCTGTATTTCGCCCAGGGCGTTCCGTACGTAGTCGTGATGACCGTGTCTGTTATCATGTACAAACGTATGGGAATCTCCAACACCGACATCGCACTTTACACGAGTTGGCTCTACCTGCCGTGGGTGATCAAGCCGCTCTGGAGTCCGTTAGTCGATATGTTCCGCACCAAACGACTCTGGATTGTCGTCACGCAGTTCATTGTCGGCGCTGCGCTCGCGATGGTTGCGCTGACGATTCCGATGCCCGCGTTCTTTCAGTACACACTTGCAGTCTTTTGGCTGATGGCGTTCAGTTCGGCAACGCACGATATTGCCGCCGATGGATTTTACATGCTGGCGTTGGAGCAACACCAACAGGCGGCGTTTGTCGGCGTGCGAAGTATGTTCTATCGCATCGCGATGATCACGGGGCAAGGCTTGCTGGTTGTCGTTGCTGGACAGATCGAAACCAACTCGGGTGGGAATATCGCGTTTGCATGGTCTGTCACGTTCGGGATTCTCTCGGCATTGTTCATGCTGTTCTTTGTCTATCACAAGTTTATGCTGCCGCATCCCGTTGTCGACAAACCAACAATTCAGAGTCAATCAACAAGTCCGGTAGCCGAGTTCTTCAAAGTGTTTCTTCTTTTCTTTAAGAAGAAGAATATCATTGTCACGCTCCTGTTTCTCTTGTTCTACCGGTTTGCTGAAGCACAGCTGGTGAAGCTCGTGTCGCCGTTTCTGCTTGATGCCCGCGACAAAGGTGGACTCGGCCTCACTACGAGCGAAGTCGGTATTGTCTATGGAACTGTCGGCATCATCGCGCTGACGCTTGGGGGATTACTCGGCGGATTTCTCGCATCGCGTAATGGACTGAAATCCTGGCTCTGGCCGATGGTGTTCATCATACACCTTCCCGATCTCGCGTTTGTGTATCTGTCGCAGGTGCAGCCTGAGAACTTCGTGCTCATCAACATCGCGGTTGCGCTCGAACAGTTTGGTTACGGATTCGGCTTCACGGCGTATATGCTTTTTATGATTATGGTATCGGAGGGCGAACACAAGACTGCGCACTACGCGATCTGCACCGGCTTCATGGCGCTCGGCATGATGATTCCAGGCATGTTCAGCGGCGCACTGCAGGAAGCCATCGGCTATCAGAGTTTCTTCCTCTGGATTATCGCATCAACGATTCCGGGATTTGTTGTGGCGGCATTGGTGAAGGTCGATCCGGAGTTTGGGAAGAAAAGAACGGCATAGAATTCAACGAGTCGAATTTCTTCTCACATAAAGTTATATTGGCGAAGGTACGCATCATTCCAATCAATGAGATGAGGAAGTCGAAAATGGTTTCACTTAGAGAAAGGAAACGGGTCACGGACGGCAAGGTCGTCATCGAAATCCCCGAAGGATTCGGTAACGAGGTCGAAGTAATTGTCCTTGCAGAAGGGAGCGCATATCCATTTGAGTATTGGACAAGCGAGGAAATCGCCAGGCTGGGGAAGACCACGGGATTGAGCTCTGACAACTTGGACAAAGAGGACTACTCGAAATGGTAGGTGAATTGTATCTTGCGAAGATTTACTTTACTGATGAGTCCAGTTTCAAAATTCGACCGATCCTTTTGTATTTCGAATATCGAGATGAAGATTTCCTCTATCTTCCGCTGACAACGAATCTCTCGCTATCGGGCATCCAATTGCATTCCGATGATTTGGCAATTGGGAAACTTGCCCACACCTCCATCCTTCTTATCCCTAAGTTCGGAACAATTCACAAGAGTTTGCTCGTAAAGCCCCTTGGTGTTGTGAAAGCTGACGTCTTTGAGAGAAAAAGGAGAAAATTCCATGACAATGAAAGTTGAACTGAATGAGGGGGATAGCGCGCTGAAGCAGTTCATTTCTCAAGTCCACGATGGAACTGAAATTGTCTTTGTTGAGAATGGTCCTCCGGTCGCAATGCTCAGTCAAATCACACCGCGCATCCCTGGCTTGAATCGAGGCTCAGCGATTGTCAGCGATGATTTTGATGAGGAGCTTCCCGACGAATTCTGGCTTGGTGAGAAATGAAGCTGTTGCTTGATACTCACACATTCCTATGGTGGGACAACGAACCAGAAAGGCTTTCAACAACCGCATTTGATCTCTGCGCTGATGTTGAAAATACGTTGATTCTAAGCGTCGTGAGCGTGTGGGAAATGCAGATCAAGCATCAGTTGGGAAGGCTTCAACTGAGGAAAGAGTTACGCGATCTTGTCGCATCTCAACGGAAGCACAACAAGGTCAAGATTCTTTCGCTGTCGTTGGAACACATCTATTCCCTTTCGCGATTACCATTTCACCATAAAGATCCGTTTGATCCTGCATTAGTTGCACAGACAGAAGCCGATGGGTTAAGTCTTCTCAGTGTAGATCCAATCATGCGACGATATACTCATCGAGTGATTTGGTAAGTCCCCATATCTCGTTCGAGACCATTCGAACAAGCTATTACAGCATTCATTTTGGTAACTGACAAAGACAACTAACAAGCGAAACGTATGACCAAGCAAATTACAGCTTTCATCCCATACAGCGGACAGCACCACTCCAGAAATCTCGTCGATCAACTTCGAAACTCAGGATGTGTCGAGAAGATCGTCCTGCTGACAACCGGCAGCGATGGACTCAGCATTCCCGATTGCGAATCTGTTCCCGTCAAGTCGATGACCGGTTCGGCGACGATGGCTGCGTTGGCGAAGAAGACGGAATCGGCCAACACCCTTTTTGTTCTGCACGACACCGGCGTCGAGCTAGGGCAGTTTGCGCTTGAACGATTAGTGAGCGTGGCCGAAAATACCGGGGCTGCAATGATGTACTCCGACTACTACGACCTGAAGCTCGGTGCACGCACACCGCATCCCGTGACTGAATACCAGTTCGGCAGCGTTCGCGATGACTTCAATTTTGGTTCTGTCGTGTTGCTGAATTCGAAGATGCTGCGGGAGAGCTTCGGCGAGATCAGGAAATCTACGTTCGACTTTGCCGGATGGTACGCGCTGCGTCTCGCGTTGGCGCGTCGGTCATCGATCACGCGCGTCGGCGAATTTCTCTATACCAAAATCGAAAGTGACGTGAGAAAGTCGGGCGAGAAGCAATTCGACTACGTCGATCCAAAGAATCGTCAAGTGCAGGTGGAGATGGAGATTGCCGCAACTGATCATCTGAAACGCATCGGCGCGTACCTGAAGCCGACGTTCAAAGCCGCCGATCTGAATGAAGGAGCATTCGCAGTCGAAGCGTCGGTGATTATTCCGGTGAAGAATCGCGTCAAGACAATCAAGGACGCGGTGGAATCCGTGCTACGACAGATGGCGACATTTCCGTACAACGTTATCGTTGTGGACAATCACTCTGCAGACGGCACAACGGAGGCGCTGAAGGAAATCGCGGCAACGGATCCGCGTCTGATTCATGTTATTCCTGAGCGACTTGATCTTGGCATCGGAGGTTGCTGGAACGAAGCCGTGCATCATCAGCAGTGCGGACGCTTTGCCGTGCAACTCGATAGCGATGATTTATACAAGACCGAGAAGACCTTGCAGCGCGTCGTCGAAACATTCCGGGCGGAAAAGTGTGCGATGGTTGTTGGTTCCTATCAGATGACGAATTTCAATCTCGAAGAGATTCCGCCAGGCGTGATTGACCACAAAGAATGGACGCCGGATAATGGACGGAACAACGCGCTGCGCATCAACGGGCTTGGTGCACCGCGGGCATTTCTGACTGCTGTTCTTCGCCGCGTGAAAATTCCCAACGTTAGCTACGGCGAGGATTACGCGGTCGGGCTGGCGATCTCGCGTGACTACCAGATCGGGCGTATCTACGAGCCGATCTATATATGTCGTCGATGGGAAGGCAACTCCGATGCCGATCTGGATATTGCAAAACTGAATGTCTTCAACTCCTACAAAGACAAGCTGCGCACGTTTGAAATTCTGGCGCGGCAGAAGAAGAACAAGATCCAAGGAAGATCAAAGGGAGCAAAGAGGAAGTCCCGCATACCAATAAA
>JACRFA010000115.1 GCA_016218065.1 Ignavibacteriota bacterium
AGTCAAACTCACATGGAATTGAACATGAGGAAGACTGTGTACAAAGCAAGGTTATCTGTTGCGGCGCTGCTGGCGATCTTCGTTGCCGATGGGGCGCTTTCTCAGAATATTGATACCGCGACGATTGGCTATTTGATGAAGGTCAAGCTCGACAACTATGGTACGATGGGCCGATACGCCTACAAAGAGGGAGAAGCAGCCGCGTTGCGAGCAGGAAAGGTCGGCCTTGAGTATCCTATCGGCGCTCCGTACGAGCATCTCTTTGGTTCGGGCGTATGGATCGGCGGATTACTGGATACATCCGCGAGCGGAACGTCATCGCCAATTCGCGGAGTCTCCGTCGCTTATGAGGGATGGTCGGGCCCATATCACGAGTTCTTTCCTGGGATCACCCCTGATGATCGTATATGGCGTGGTGGTGTCGGAATACCCAAGCCCGCTGGATGGGATGCATACTGGGGTTCCCAGTTGACTTACTTTCCGATTGCAGATGACGAACGCTACATGCGGTACAACGACTTCAGCAAGGGCGTCACGGGGCATGTCCCGCTTAGGCTTGAGGTCATTCAGCGAAACTACTCATGGAACAGTACCTACGCTGACGCAATCATGATTGTCGAGTACACTATTTATAACCGCGGGGTGAGGCCTGTTGACAGCACGTATGTCGGCTTCTTCTTTGAGGCGGACGTTGGGCCAATAAGTGCAGCAAACTTCTGGACAAGAAATTTTACAGGTTACTACAAGGATTCGAGAACAGCGTATATCCATAATCCGTCTGATCGCGGTTCGACGCCGGCCGGCGTAACACACATCGATACCACTTCTGAAGATCCAAGACTTCGCTATTCGTTCAGGTGGTTTGCCGGCAACGAGACCCCATCAAATGACGCTGGGAAGTACGCGCTGATGAGTTCGGGGAGGATAAACCCGGACGAATTCCCGAGATTGTCCGACAGCCGATTCGTATTCTCGTTTGGTCCCTACTCCTTGCGACCTTATGCCACCTCACGTGAGAGTTTACGAATCGCAATTGCTGTTCTCTCAGGTTATGATATCAGAGGAAATCATCTCCGTTCGCTACAGTCGAATGCTGGCGCCGCGTTGAACATCTATCGCCTGCAAGGGATACGTTTGCCGAAGGTACCCCCATCGCCACCATTGCGGGCTGAGGTAGGGTTCAGAAAGGTTACGCTGAATTGGCGATGGACTCCGCAAGATTCGATCCAAAGCGGATTCCTCAATCCTGAGGAGAATTGGGACACGACAAACACCGTTGCGCGACGGTATCCCTGGCGCTATGCACCTCCATATCCCGACAGCATCAATCCAAACCGGGGCGGAAGGAACTTCGAAGCGTACAAGATCTGGCGGAGCGAGAACCCTGATTCCCCTGACCAGAGCTTCACTCTATTGAGGCAAGTTGATACCGAGAGAGATTCCTTTGAATACAACACCGGCCTGGAATACCAATATGTTGACTCGAACCTCGTTCGAGGCAAAACGTATGTCTACTCCGTGACCTCAAAATCAATTCCGAATCTCGTTACGGTGAAGATCCCTGGGCCCGGGGGTGGCATTATTGAAAGAGAGGTGCCCGACAGTCCACTGGAGTCGAGCAAGCAGGCGAATAAGCTGAGGATTGACTTGCCGTTTTCTGTCTCAAAGAAGCTTGGAGAAGTCGCGGTCGTGCCCAATCCATATCGGACGGATAGGGACTACACTCTGGAAAGCGGTGGGTACGAGGGACTGAATTCGAAATGGGACGAGAACCATCGTGTCGTGAAGTTTATCAATCTCCCTGAGAAGTGTACGATCAAGGTCTTTTCACTTGCAGGCGACCTCGTAAGGACAATTGACCACGATGGCGGCGGCGGCGCATTCCCGACCGGCGACCATAATGTCACTCTGCTGAGCGAGAGCAATCGAGCGTTGGCGAGTGGTATCTACATATTCACGGTCGAGTCTGCGTTCGGTGTGCAAACCGGCAAATTTGTGATTATACGGTGAGATAGCCCATGAAGACAAGACATCGCAATACAACGATAGTACTCATGCTGTGCATCTGCGCAGCAACAATGTACGCCGGCAATAGATCGGGAACAGTGACTGCACAATTCCTTAAGCTCCCCATCAATGCGAGAGCAAGCGGTATGGGAAACGCATTGGTAGCGCTTGCTGATGGTGCGTCTTCGATTCCGTTCAACCCCGCGGGAACATTGAATATTACCAATTTCGGTTTCAGCGCTGTGTACAACCAATGGTGGGCAGACATCTCGCACACATTTGCCGGCGCCGCAGTCAACCTCGACGACATAGGCACCATCGGCGTAGGCGTGATGATGCTTGCCACCGATGACATGCTCGTTCGAACGGCCGCGTTTCCCGAAGGCACGGGAGAGAAGTTCCGGGTCGTCGATATGGCCTACATGGTTTCATACGCTCGACAGATCAGCCAGGACTTTGGCATCGGTCTGAGCGCGAAGTACATCAAGTCCAACATCTACAATGACGAGATCTCAGCGAAGAGTATCGCGTTTGACATTGGCACACTCTACAATGTTCCAATCCTTCGAACTCGACTCGGGATTTCCGTCAACAATCTCGGACGCGATCTCACGTACCTGAACGAGACCTACTCGCTTCCCACAGTGTTGCGGTTTGGCGCACGCACTTCGATCTTCGAAGAGGAGAACAGCAAGTTGTTTGCTGCGTTTCAGATTGGACGTCCGAATGATTCAGACGAGCAGTACAATCTCGGCGTGGAGTACGTCGCGTTCTCGACATTGTCGATTCGCGGCGGCTACCGTTTCAACTATGATGCTGAGGACTGGAGTGCAGGCGCTGGAATTGACCTGATAAGTATTGGGTTGAACGGTCAAATTGATTATGCCTATACGAATTACAAGACCCTTCCGGGGACTCACATGTTTACAATCGAAATGGGTTTCTAAGCCTATGAAAATCCGAATACTACTCATCACCTTGGTTGTCTCGTTCTCACTCGCGTTGGTGTCGTGTGAGCTTGTTACTGAAGATCCGCCCGTGCCGGTTCTCAAGCCCGCGAACCATCTTGTGATCAACGAGATCTTTACGCTACCGGTGACGCACCAGCGCGCGTTTTCCTGGATTGAACTCTATAATCCAACAGGGGCGACGGTGAATACACGCGGCTGGACTTTTTCGTTCACGACGAACGTCTTTCTCACAACCTATGCCATCGACGACACGTTTGCAATCATCCCTACGTCGTTTCGGTCTTACCAATTCCCCGAGGGAGCGTATGAAATACCGCTGCCCAGACTTTCCATTCGTTCAGGTGAGTTTCTTACTGCCACGAACAACGACGATCGGCTTACCACGTACACAGACTACGGGCAAGGCGGGGGCGAGATATTGAAGCTCAGTCCGAATTGGACTTTCCAGATCGACACCGTAGTGACTCCGCCCGGCACCCCCGACACGGTACGCATTTTCACAGCATTCTTCCACCTTCGCACGACGGATCAACTCGTGCTAAAAGACTCAAGCGGGAATGTCGTAGATGTGGTTCGCTACGGTAACTACGTGTATCCGGGGCCTGGCGCTGATCCATTCCCAGGCAACCGCTCGACGGGGGCAATTCCGGAGTTTCAATCCATTGCAAGATACTTCGGAGCGTATTGGACTGGAAATACCGCTGACGATTTCTATATCACGTGGCCCAATGGCACGAGCCTTCCCGGCGGGGCAGTTGCTTGGACAAAACCCATCCCCCATTGGTTGAGCCAGGCGTACAAGCAGTGAGGTCATTGAAGACATGATGTGCATAAGAACGGAAGAGTGCTCCTCTTCCGTTTTTTTGTTGGAGGGATAACTGCTACAGCATGTCGGTGGGGCCGGCGCCTTGCCGAACCACAACAGGTTCTTCTCCGGTGAGATCGATGACGGTGGATGGATTTTCTGCGAGCGGGCCGCCATCAAGTATCAGCTCGACTCTGTTCTTGAACAACTCGATAATCATGTCGGGGTCGGTAAGTATTTCGCTGTCTTGCGATGTCACACTCGTGCTGAGGATCGGATGACCCAGTTGCTGCACGAGTGCAAGCGTTACCGGACTGGCCGGAACGCGAATGCCGACAGTTTTGCGCTTCGAGACAAGTATCTTCGGCAGCGACTTCATCCGCTGCGCAGGGAGAATGAATGTGTACGCGCCCGGAATCAACCGCTTCATGATTTTGAACGCGGAGTTGCTCACATGCGCATAGTTGCTGATGTGCGTGAGGTCGGAACACACAAAGCTGAACGGCTTGTCGTCGCGCTGACGCTTGATGAGGTGGATCTTTTCAATTGCGGACTTGTCTTCGACGCTGCACCCTAATCCGTACACAGTGTCTGTCGGGTAAATGACAACTCCGCCATGCTGCATTACCTCGGCAGCTTTTGTGATCACCCGGGGTTCAGGGTGGGTGATGTGAACTTTCAGAATCACGTTTCTCTCATTGACAATTTATCTATGACTTCTTCCGTAGCAGCAGCCGATTCGACGCCATCGACAGACTGGGATCGCCCATTCACTTTTCTCGAAACGGCTCACACACTTCTGATTTATGTCCGATGTATCATTCTCATCACGATCATCTTTGTTTTCTTCCTCCCGCTCTCATTCATCTTCAAAAAACCTGTGTACGATGAATGGTTGCGGGCAGCCTCGAAGTTGTTCCTTCGGTTTGCCGGTGTTCGCGTAATACGCGTTGTCGGTTTGGAACACATCACGCCCGGCGAGGCGTTCATTCTCACGCCGAACCACATCAACTTTCTCGATCCATTCATCTACCAGGGCTACTTTCCGTATCTGCTACGAGGACTGGAGAAGAAAGAGAATTTCCGAATTCCAATCTGGGGACAGTGGATGCGCGCTGTCGGGCAAATCGAGATCGATCGCGAAAGCCCGATGAAGGCAGCCGAGAGCATGAAAGAAGTTGCCCGCGTGTTGCGCGACGAGCATACCTCCGTGATGGTCGCGCCTGAAGGAACGAGAACACCCAATGGCCGACTGCAACCGTTCAAGCGCGGTCCTTTCAAGACTGCTGCCGATGCTCACGTGCGAATCCTCCCCATGTGCTGCAAGGGACTCTACAACGTCAATCGAAAGAACGACTGGCGTATCAAACCGGGTAACGTCGAGATCATTTACGGCGAGCCGCTCGGACCGCCCGATCAGGCTGCCGAATCGCAACGCGCCATCAGCGCTCAACTTCGACACTGGATGCTGACTCAACTTGGCGAAGAGGAAACTACTTCACAAGCATGAGCTTTCTCGATTGCATGTAGTTTCCCGCCTGCAACCTGTACACATACATTCCTCCTGCAAGACGGCTGCCATCAAGCATAACTGACTTGCGTCCCGGTTGTTCTACTCCACTAACCAGCGTTGCCACCTCTCGTCCGAGAACATCGAGCACTTCGAGTGTCACGTAGCTTGTCGCCGGTAGCTGATAGTTGATTGTTGTCGATGGGTTGAAGGGATTGGGATAATTCGGAAATAGCTCGACGCGGTCGGGCAAGCTTCGCTCCGCGTGCGCGACGTCCGTCAAAGAAGAAACATCGACAGCCCACGCAGACCGCCCGTGTGTGAAGGCAAGAAGTTTGCGTGTCGGCGGATGGAACGCGATGTCATGCACGGGAACAGTTGGCAAGCCGATGCCGACAGCATTCCACGTCGCGCCGTAGTTGGTACTGTAGAGTACGCCAGCGTCGGATGCAACATACAGCCGCGGCCGCGCTGTTCGGTCAACGAGAATGTCGTTGAGAGGAATGTCCGGAAGATTGCCTCCGATGGCTGACCATGTCTGGCCGTAGTTCGTCGTACGATACACATGAGCCTGGAACGCGTACTGCATGTAGCCTGAGATCGTCACGTAGCAAACGTTCGCGGAATCCGGATCGACGCTGATGCGTGTAACCCATCGGTTGGGAAGCGATCCCGTGACATCGTTCCACTGTGTGCCGCCGTTGGTTGTGACTTGCACTTTTCCATCATCAGTGCCGACGTAGATGACGCTCGAGTTCGATGGCGCAACATCGATGGTCGTGATGGTCCCGATTCTGCCTCCATCGCCCCGCGTGAGATCGTTGCTGATTGCCGTCCAGCTCTGCATGCCATTGACTGTCTTGTACACGCGATGTGTTCCGGTGTAGAGCGTCAGCGTGTTGAGCATATCCATAGCGATGGGCGTGCACCAGTTCTTTCTATCCGATCCGCCGATGCCGCTCGTGCCGTTGAAGAACGAAGTCCCGCCGCTCGTCGAGTAGGCGAGACCGCCGTTTTGCGATTCTGCGTACACTCGATTCGGATTTGTCGGATCGACGAGCACATAAAATCCATCCCCACCATAAATACCGGTCCAATCTGCGCTGCTTCCTGTGAGCGTGCGGACCGTGCCGTTGTCTTGCAGCCCTCCGAAGTAGCGTTGTGGATTTGTGTAATCAAGCGTGCCGGCATAGAACTGTGAGATGGGAAGGTTCAGCGACTTCACCCACGAGCTTCCTCCATTCGTCGATACGAAAACGCCGCCATCACTTCCCAGGACCATTCTGTTTGGGTTAGATTGATCGAACTCGATGGCGTGGAAATCGACATGGACACTCGCGGCGACCGTACTCCACGACGTACCACCGTTCGCTGTTCGATAGAGGTAGGTCATTCCCGCGTAGACGAGGTTGGGGTTTGTCGGATGGACAGTAATGACATTGTTGTACCACACCTGACCTTCCGAGGAAAAGCTCGGCGACACGCTTGTCCAACTCGCACCGGCATCGCTCGACCGGAACACGCCTCTCACTCCTGTTCCGTTGGAGCACAACGCATACATGACGTTTGGTTGCGATGGCGCAACCGCCAAGCTCGTCCGTCCGATGCTCGCGTCGTTTGCCGGGAAGCCATTCGTTATCTGTGTCCAGGTGTCGCCGCCGTTGGTTGAGAGCCAGAGACCCGACCTGGCGCTGTTGAGGATGCTATAATTCATCGGACGATGGCGGCTCCAAACTGCTGCAATCACACGATTTGCATTTGTCGGATCAATGATAACATCGCAAGCGCCGGTCGTGTCGTTGATGAAGAGGACGCGCTGCCACGAAGTTCCGGCATCCGTTGTCCGGTAGATGCCGCGGTCATCCGTTCGACTCCGATAGTGTCCAAGAGCAGCGGCGAAAATCCGACTTGGGTTGGAGGCATGAATCGCGATTCGTCCGATGTGACCCGTTGCTCCCAGTCCGAGATTCGTCCATGTCGCTCCGGCATTCGTGCTTCTCCAGATTCCGTTTCCGGGATAGATCGCGACGCCGCCGGGATTTGCCTCACCCGTTCCAACATAAATGACCTCGGGATTTGTCGGATCTAAATTCATCGAGCCAATGGAGTAAGATTCGTTGAAGACGTTCGACCATGTCGTTCCATTGTCGGTTGATTTCCAAACGCCTCCTGCCGCGGCGCCCGCATAGATGAGATTCGCATTCGTCGGATGGAGAAGCAGGCATGATATTCGTCCTCCGATATTCGATGGGCCGACGCTTGACCACACCGGCACAGTCATTTGTGGCCGCGACTCTGCCATCGATTTGATCTGCGCTCGCGCCTGCTCATAGAGGCGAGGATCGATATCATCCTTGGGATAGACGCGCTGCAGCATGAACCAGTCGTTGTCCTCGGCCTCACGTTCGCTGACTTGCGCAATTCCATTTTCAACAAGCGTGAGTGCGGAAAACGTTGCGACGAATGCAAAGAGCAGAACACGGTGGCAGTGCATAGATCATCCCATTTGATTTGTGGAGGATTGTGGCTGGCAATCTACTAACCTCATCGTAGAGAAGCAACATGATGAGAAGCAGCAAAATTTCATTTGTATAAGAATGATTTTCTGATAGATTGCAGTGAGCAGCTACAATTTGTGTGCGATGCAATCAGTTGTTTTGTCGGGGAAGACGATTCCCTATAGAATTGTTCATAGTAGCAGAGCGAAGCAGCTTTCACTCAAGATATCACCTCGGACCGGACTTGTGCTTGTCGTCCCGAATCGGTTGAGCATTGATCACCTCGATGTGAATCGGCTTCTTACCGCAAAGAGAAACTGGATTCTGAACAAGATCAGGTTGATCGATCGCGAGAAGAGCATTGAACCGCGGCTTCGGTTTCTCGATGGGAGTAAACTTCCTCTTCTTGGTAAGGATCTGATCCTTCGCATAGTCCATTCTCAAAAAGGACTGTCGAGGATTGTGCCCGCCAACGGCGAACTCATCATCACCACACCACAAACAGAGGAAGACGGAGTCAAAGCAGTAGTGGTGAGGTGGCTGCTGCATCAGGCCAGGAGGATTATTCCCGCGAGAGTTCATAAGCTGAACGAGCCGCTTGGTTTTCCTCTAAACAATATCACAGTGAAGGATCAGAAGAGCCGATGGGGAAGTTGCTCCCGCAAAGGAAATTTGAATTTCAATTGGCGATTGCTGGTCATTCCGCCTCATGTGATGGATTACTTGATCTACCATGAGCTAGCTCATTTGGAGGAACCGAATCACTCGATTCATTTTTGGAGACTTGTCAAGCGTTTGTGTCCGGGCTTTCATGATGCCGAGATGTGGTTGAAGCATGAGGGGCGGGAGTACTTTCATTGACCCGACTGAATTAAGTAGTACTGCGTACTTTACGTTGTTTGCTCGTATGTGTGGTAATGGTCACGCGTGACAAGCCGTGAAGACGCTATCATAGACCGTAGTTCATTGCACGTCAAAACCCACTTTCCCGCGACTGATCATGAAGATCTTGCTAGTAGAAGATAACTTTGAGCATCTCCGTCTGACGAAGTACGTATTGCGACACAACAACGTTCGCGGCGATGTTTACGTCGTGCGTGATGGGCAAGAAGCGTTGGACTATTTGTACAACAGAAATCAGTTCTCCGACTCGACGGCAAACCCTCGTCCCAATCTCGTTCTCCTCGATCTCAACACGCCGCGCATCAATGGCAGAGAAGTTCTGCGCATGATCAAGGCGGACGACTCGCTAAGCAAGATCTCAGTGGTCGTGTTGAGTTCATCCGATCGTGAAGACGACATCTCCTATGCGTATGAGCATGGCGCCGCCGCGTACATTTCGAAAAGCGCCGGCTTCGAACGACTGAACGAAGCGCTTGCTTCGATTCATGAGTTTGCAGCGTCGCCGCGCCAGCATGCCTGAACGCTACACTCAGGACACCCCGCGTGCCTCCTGATGCTTCAACAAACCTTGAATGTCCTAAGCCTAATTTGTACCTTGATGTGAGCTTTCTCTCACACCAGATGGTTAATCATGTCGCGTTACCTTGTTACGCTTGTTGGTCGCCCCAACGTTGGTAAATCCACACTGTTCAATCGCATCATCGGACGGCGGGATGCAATTGTGCATGATATGCCCGGCGTTACGCGCGACCGCAACTACGCCGAAGCAGAATGGGCGGGAAAGCAATTCTCGTTGGTTGATACGGGAGGGTACGTTCCCAAATCTGAAGACGTTATCGAGTCGGCGATTCGCGAACAGGCGCAGATCGCCATCGAGGAGGCGGACGTTATTCTGTTCATCGTTGATGCGAATGACGGCGTGCTTTCGACCGACCACGAGCTTGCCGATATTCTTCGGAAGTCGGAGAAGAAAGTTGTTCTCGTCGTCAACAAGATTGACGGAGAAAAGAAGGAAACCGAGTTGAGTGAGTTCTACCAGCTCGGACTCGGCGAGCCGTTTTCAGTTTCGGCGCTCGTCGGCAGAAAAATCGGCGACTTGCTCGACGTTGTCACATCGGGCTTTGACTCTGCGGAACAGACGGACACAGATCCGCGCCTGAAGATTGCCATCATCGGGCGACCGAATGTTGGGAAGTCTTCGTTCGTCAATGCGCTGCTGAAAGAAGAACGACATATTGTCACCGATATTCCCGGGACGACACGCGACCCGATCGACGCCGTGCTGAAATATTACGGCGAAGAAATTTTGCTCGTCGATACGGCGGGATTGCGGAGACGGAGCAGAATCAAAGAGAGCGTCGAGTTCTACAGCACCATCAGAACGCTGAAGAGCATTGACCGCTGCGACGTCGCCGTCGTGCTCATCGACGCTACTGTCGGACTCGATCATCAGGATCTGCGCATCATTGAGACGGCAGTGGAAAGCCACAGAGCCGTTCTCATCGCTGTCAACAAATGGGATCTGATCGAGAAAGATGAAAACACCGCCCGCGCATTTGAGAAAGTGCTCAAGGAGCGTCTGCGCATTTACGACTTCATCCCGCTTGTGTTTGTCTCCGCGTTGACGAAGCAGCGCGTCTTCAAGATCATCGAGCTGGCAAAACAAATCGACGCGGAACAAAGCAAGCGCATTGCGACGAGCACGCTGAACGACCTTCTGCTGGACGACATCAAAGCGTTTCCGCCGCGCAGCAAATCGGGCAAGGAAATCAAAATCAAATACGTCACGCAAGTCAAAGCAAAGCCGCCGATCTTCGCGTTCTTCTGCAACGAACCGAAGCTGATCGACGACAACTACCGCCGGTACTTGAGCAACCGGCTGCGCGAACATTTTGCGTTCACCGGCGTTCCCATTCTTCTCTCATTCAAACAGAAATAGTGTCCAAGCGCATTCTTGTCATAGGCGGTTTGGCTGCAGGTCCGAGCGCGGCAAGCAAAGCGAAACGCGTGAATCCCGCGAGCGAGGTGGTCCTCTTCGAGCAGGGTGAGCATGTCTCGTACGGCATTTGTGAGATTCCGTATTTCCTGAGTGGAGAAGTCGAACGCGAAAAGTTGGTCGCCTACACGCCTCAGCAGTTGCACGAACGAAAGGGGATTGATGTTCGAACGCTGCATCGTGTCGAAGAGATTCTTCCGACGAAACGGAAAATCGTCGTGCGTGATTTGCGTTCTGGACGAGTCGCCGAAGAGCCGTATGATCGGCTGATCATCGCGACGGGCTCCCGACCGAACCGCCTGAATGTGTCGGGAGAAAATGCGCGCAACGTTTTTACTGTCAAGTCGCTTGACGGCGCCTATCGGTTGGAGAAGTTTCTTCAGGCAGAAAAGCCGAAGCATGCTGTGGTGATTGGCGGTGGGTACATCGGCATGGAGATGTGCGATACATTGCGCGCAGGTGAACTTGACGTGACGCTCG
>JACRFA010000119.1 GCA_016218065.1 Ignavibacteriota bacterium
GTATTCGTTATCGGCGGAGGACAAATCTACTCTCAGCTTCTTGAGAAAGCCGACGAACTGTATCTGACGCTTGTTGAGAAGAACTACGATGGTGACACGCTTTTCCCTCCGTATGAGCATCTGCTTGACGCGAAGTTCAGAATGACTAACAGAGAAGTGCACGACGGCTACACGTTCGTCGATTATGAACGCGGCGAGGTATCACGGCGAACAAGTGCATTCCGGACAGTTGTTCTTGCCGGACTTCTGGCAGGAACGTTGGATGGAATTGCGGCATCAGTGAAATTCATCATCGCCACAGGCAGAAATCCAATCAGAGTTTTTGTGTTCATCGCGAGCGGAGTGTTTGGGGAAGATGCGTTTTCAGCGGGGAACCTTGTGGCGTTGTGGGGTGTGGCTTTTCATTATGTGATAGCTTTGGGGTGGGCGCTCATTTTCTTCTTGCTGTATCCAAGAATCAAATTTCTCTCCAGGGCCAAAATCATTTCCGGCGTCGCGTATGGATTCGTCGTCTGGGTGATCATGAATAGTCTTGTGGTTCCGCTCAGCAATACACCGCCATTGCCGTTCGACCTCGGCAACGCAATTCTTGCTGTTATCATTCTTATGGTGTGCGTGGGGTTGCCGATTTCGCTGGTTGTGGGAAGGCACTTTTCACGAAAAGCCTCCGAACTTCCGTAGGGAGTGCGATTAGTAACAACTCTACAAGACGGCATTGTGCAAGGAGACAGTACGACGTGAATTTCCGCGCCTTGCCTTCCTGCTTTGATTTGACTACATTGGTTTGGCGCAGCGAAACTATGTTCTCTCAAATACCCTCATGTACGCATTAAGCATCGACAATGTCTCCTTCAGTTACGCAAACGATGTTGCAACACTGCGCGAAATTTCCTTCCAGGTTCACACGGGCGAATTCCTGAGCATACTGGGTCCCAACGGCTCCGGTAAAACGACGCTGCTCCGACTTCTCGATAGAATTCTACTTCCACACGCGGGCACAATAACTCTTGGCCAACGGAATCTTGCGTTGTTTACGCGTTCTGAATTGGCGAAGCAGATCGCTTTCGTTCCGCAAGACTCGGGCACGCAGTTTCCATTCACGGTGATGGAAATTGTCTTGATGGGACGCGCACCACATACACGCGGAGCGATGTTCGAATCCGCGCGTGATCGAGCGATCGCTCTCGAGATGTTGGAGACGACGGATGCCGCGCATCTCGCCAACCATCCGATTACGAACCTGTCGGGCGGCGAACGTCAGCGCGTGTTTATCGCGCGGGCGCTGGCCCAGCAGCCGAACGTGCTGCTGCTCGATGAGCCGAATGCGCATCTCGACATCGCGCATCAGCTCGAGATTTTTGATTTGATCAAGAGGCTCAACGTGCAAACGGGATTGACCGTCGTTTCGGTGTCGCACGATTTGAACCTCGCCGCCGCGTACAGCGACCGTGTTGCGCTGCTCGTCTGCGGCAAGCTCGTTGCGCTGGGAACGCCGGATGACGTGCTGACTGAACAGAATATTTTCGATGCCTTTCGTGCGAAGGTTATTGTTGACCGCCACCCTTCGATTCAGGCGCCGAGAGTTTCTCTTATGACGTTGCAATGAACTCTGATGAGATGGTCGATGTACTCCAACGAGAACACGATAGGCCTCATGAAAAGCAATTTACGCCGGCAGCTCACAGTTAGTCGGACGACGTGCAGTATTTGATTTTGGGAAATGATGACACTCGATCATAAGAACGTCAGGCGTCGCATCGTACGCGAGAAGGTGGTGCAGGCCTTGTATGCCTACGAGATTGCCAAAGATCCGCCGGACCACGTCATCAAATGCGTTCTGGTCGGACTTGAGGACAACAAAGATGCGCACACCTTCGCCAAGCATCTCGTTCTCGCGACGATCGAGAACACAGTGGAGATCGACAGGATCATTCGAACCAAAGTTGCGAACTGGGATTTCAAGCGGATCGCGCTCATCGACCGGCTTATTCTCCGCATGGGCATTTGCGAGCTGCTCTTCTTCAAAGACATTCCGCCCAAGGTCTCGATGAACGAGGCAATTGAGTTGGCAAAACTCTTCAGCACGGAAAAGAGCGGGCAGTTCGTGAACGGCATACTCGACGCCGTGCTTGAGGACGTGAAGAAGAAAGGCGAGCTGGAAAAAGCGGGGCGCGGCTTGTTCGACGGCGCGGGTCCGCGTGTGAACAAGGTAAAAACAGGCAACCCCTAATCCATCGGTACATGTTCTCTTCTTCCCGCGGTCAGATCTTTGTCTGGACTCTCTTCGACTTTGCCAATACCTCCTTCTCCGTTCTGATTGTCGCTGTCGGGTACTCCCTCTACTTCAAACAAATTGTTGCCGGCGGCGCGGGCCGCGGCGATCTCTTTTGGGGACTCGCCGTCAGCATTTCGATGCTGCTGACCGCGGTGATCGCGCCTGTGCTAGGCGCAGCGAGCGACTACACGCGCCAGCGAAAACGCTATCTCTTCTTCTTCACCATCGCTGCGGTTGTCTGTTCGGCGCTCCTTGCGACCGTGCACGCCAACATGATTCTTGTCGGCTCGATCTTGTTCATCATCGCGAACATCGGGTTCGAAGGCGGCATCGTTTTCTACAATGCCTTCCTTCCTTCGCTCACACGAAGTACTTCCTATGGCAGAGTCTCAGGCTACGGTTTTGCGATGGGATATGTCGGCTCGCTCGCCTCGCTGCTGATCGCGATCCCTTTATATGCAAACGGATTCGCCGAAGAAAATCTGCCGAACGTACGCTTGAGCTTTGTCCTTGCCGCGGCCATGTTCTTCATCTTCTCACTGCCGTTGTTTCTTTTTTTGCGGGACAGAAAACCGCCGGCAGAACGTCCGGCCTCCTATCTGCACGAAGGCTACACGCGCGTCCTCGAGACGCTGCGCCATTTGCAATCGTACCGCCAGATCGCACGATTCCTCCTCGCGTTCTTCTTGTACAACGACGGCATTCTGACGGTCATCTCGTTTGCATCGATCTTCGCGCAAGAGACGCTGCAATTTTCACTTCAAGAGATTCTGTTGTTGTTCGCGCTCGTGCAGGCATCGGCGATTGTCGGTTCGCTTATCTTTGGCCAGCTCACGGATACGCTCGGGCCAAAGCGCACAATCATCATCAGTCTGTTGTGTTGGATCACTGTGGTCGTGACGGCATATTGGGTTGAGTCGAAGCAGCTGTTCTACTTCATCGGCGTCGTTGCCGGCGCGAGCATGGGCGGCCCACAGTCTGCCAGTCGAAGCATGATGGCAATGCTGACTCCGCCTGATCGCGAAGCAGAGTTCTTCGGCTTCTATGACGGGTTCTGCGGAAAAGCGTCGGCGGTAATTGGAACATTCGTGTTCGGCATACTATCATGGGCAACAGGAAGCCAGCGCATTGCAGTGGTTTCCGTTGGTGTCTTTTTTCTTTCAGGACTTTGGCTTCTTCGCCGCGTCGAGGCGCCACAGTCGCGTGGTGCTTTGGGATCTGAAGAAATAGAACGCTGATGACGCGCCTGACGGCAGGCGCGTTCCCATTCCTATCTTTGAAATTCAGGAAATAGACTAACATTCCTCTTTTGGTTAGATTGTTGCGCGCGGCGAGGTGTTTTCAGCAGCGCGTCGTGAGAATGAATGCGGTTCAGCCTAATGCATACTCGACAATGACGACATATTTTTTTTCCGACGTTCATCTCGGACTCGGAACGAAAGAAACGGAGCGACACAAGGAAGATCGTCTTCTCGCATTTCTGCATGGAATTTTCCCGACAACCGACGCGTTGTTTATTGTTGGCGATCTGTTTGACTTCTGGTTTGAATACAAGACGGTAATACCCAAAGGGTTTCATCGTACGCTGACGGCGCTGCAGGAATTCACCGATGCCGGCAAGCCGGTGCACTATCTCGCCGGTAATCATGATTTTTGGATGGGCGATTTCTTTGCACAGGATCTCGGCATGCGCGTGCATTTCGATCCGTTTGAGATTTCAATCCAGGACAAGCGCGTCTATCTTCATCATGGAGACGGACTCGCGGAGAACGATCTTGGCTACAGGCTCATCAAGCCGGTGTTACGCAACCGGTTCAACATCTGGCTCTACCGCTGGCTTCATCCGGATCTTGGTGTGAGGTTGGCGCGCGGCTCATCGCGCACAAGCCGCGAATATACATCACAGAAACATTATGGCGAGGAAGAGGGAATGATCAGGGAGGCGACGAAGAAGATTCGTGAAGGCGTTGATATCGTGATCATGGGACATCGCCACAAACCCAACGTGCAACACCTTGATCACGGAGTGTATGTGAATCTGGGGGATTGGATTTCGCACAACACCTATGCTGCGCTTCGCAACGGGACCATTGAACTCAATACCTGGGAAGGCTCGAACTAAGCAATGGCAGATTACTCCAAGAAACTTTTCGATCGCTACTTCAACGATCCTGACTTTCGCCGCAGGAACTCCGGCAAGCAGAGGTTCCGCTTTACACGAACGCAGCTCATTGCCGCGGGCGCCGTTCTGGCGATCGTCCTCGGCTTGTTCTGGTGGTATTTGATTTCCGGTCTCCCGTCCCTCGAAAGAATTGAAAATCCGAAACCGGAACTTGCAACCAAAGTCTATTCCATCGACGGCGAGGTGCTCGACCAGTTCTACATCAAGAACAGATCGCAAGTACATCTTACTGAATTGCCGAAGACAGCCGTGAATGCGCTGCTCGCAACCGAGGATAAGGACTTATACGATCATTGGGGCGTCGATCTGATTCGTTTTGGCAAAGCGATGGTCAAGAATGCGTTCTCTCTCAGGCTCAAGGAAGGCGCGAGCACAATCACGCAGCAACTTTCGCGCAATCTGTATCTCGGAAAGAATGACCGCAATGTCTTCGACAAGGCGGTGAGAAAAATTCGCGAGTTCATCACCTCGGTGCAGATTGAGCGCCGATTTACAAAAGAGGAGATTCTCGAATTCTACTTCAACGTGGTGTATTTCGGGCGAGGGTCGTACGGAATCAACTCGGCGTCGCAGGTCTTCTTTGGAAAACCGCCGTCGCAGCTCTCGCTCGCGCAGGTCGCCACGCTGATCGCCATGCTGAAAGGTCCCGCGTACTACGATCCAATCCATCATCCTGACCGCGCAATCGGACGGAGAAACCTGGTCCTCTCGCAGATGACCAAGTACGAGTACATCACCGAGGCGGAGTTTGAGGCAGCAAAGCAGGAAGATCTAGGAATCAAGTCTGAAGAGGAGATTCAGACGCCGGGCATCGCCTCGCACTTTGTTGAAAACATCCGCCGTCAGATGATGCAGCGCGCGGAGAAATACGGCTTCGATATCTACCGGGACGGTTTGCGGGTGTACACCACGCTCAACGCGCGGATGCAGCGCTATGCGAACCAAGCGGTCGAAGAACATCTCGCCCAGTATCAGAAGAATTTTGATAAGCTGTGGAATTGGAACAAACACAAAGACGTGCTCGAAAACGTTCTCGAGCTTGCCGTGTGGACCGATCCCGAGTACATGGACGCTCAATCGAATCGCGCAAAGGACAGCATTTCGCGGGCGCTCATGGCGGACAAGGCCTGGACGGATTCGATGACTGCGATTGCTAAACAGATCCAGGTCGGCTTCGTTGCCATCGATCCGCGCAACGGCAACATCCTCGCGATGGTCGGCGGATCAAACTTCAAGAGATTCAAGTACGGACTGAATCACGTTACGCAAATCAAGCGTCAGGTGGGTTCGGCCTTCAAGCCGTTTGTGTACACCGTCGCGATCGACAACGGCTACCCGCCAACGTATGAGCTGCTGAACCAGCCGGTCACGCTCATGATGCCCGATGGTCAGCAGTGGAGGCCGGAGAACTACGATCGCGCATTCGGCGACAAGATGACGCTGCGCGAAGGTCTGAAACATTCTGTCAACCTCATTGCTGTGCGCGCGATTATGGAGATTGCCCCGAAGCGTCAAGTGATCGAATACGCGAAACGCATGGGCATCACTTCTACGCTGCCGCCGTACGAGTCGCTGGCATTAGGCTCCGCCGATATTTCGCCGCTGGAGATGACGTCGGCGTTCGGTGTGTTTGCAAATCATGGCGTGCTTGTCGAACCGATTTCCATCCTGCGCATCGAGGATAAGAACGGCAACGTGATTGAAGAGAACGCGCCGTCGAAGCGCGAAGTGCTGAGCGATGAGACTGCCTTCATTATGACGACGATGTTGCAAGGAGTTGTTGACTACGGAACCGGCGCCAAGGTGCGTTCGTACTTCCACCTTCCGGCGGCAGGCAAGACGGGAACGACCAACGACTACGCCGACGCTTGGTTCGTTGGGTACACGCCGCACATTGCCGCGGGCGTGTGGGTTGGTTTTGATAACAAGACTGTGCGGTTCACGAATTCCGACGGACAAGGCGGACGTGCCGCAGCACCGATCTGGGGACGGTTCATGAAGCGTGTGTATGATGACAAGACGTTGAGCATGCCGCTGGAGTATTTCGATCGACCGTCAACAGTGTACCGGGACAGCATTTGCGCAGAGACGAAACAACTCGCAACGCCGTACTGCCCAACGAAGATCGTCGATTATTTTACCGAGAAGACCAGGCCGGCGAGTTGCGAGAAGCATGCGGCGGCAAACTGGATGGAGATTGAACGCGAGACCGGAACAATCAATTATTGAGTTCGCATCTTGCTTCTTCTAAGAATGACAATGCCCGCTCAAAGGCGGGCATTATCATTTCAACGTTGTGAAACGTCGTACGGACTAATCAGTCGTCAACTCTCGTTCGAAAATATCATCCTCAGACTCTGTCGCGGCCTGAGATTGTTGTTTCTTCTTTTCCATGAGAAGTAACGGAACCGATGCAAGTGCGAGCAACGCGAGATACTTAAACAGCTTCATAGCATTTCTCCCCACCGTGAGAATGTACTGTGATGTTTAGTGCTGAACGAATCTATGGAGTTCGAATATTCGTCGCAGTGATTCTTGGCACAAAAAAGTCCCGTCGAACAACCGGCGGGACTTTACTACGAACATACCTTTGTCCCGTCTTATTTCATCAAGATCATCTTCTTGAGGAACGTCTGAGCGCCGGCCGTTGTCATCCGATAGAAATACAACCCACTCGAGACTCCGTTGGCATTGAAGTCTACGACGTAATACCCTGCGGGTTTCACTTCGTTCACCAACATTGCGACTCGCTGACCGAGAAGATTGTACACTTCGATCTTCACGAGGCTCTGGGTCGGCACAGCGTATTCGATCTTTGTTTTCGGGTTGAACGGATTCGGATAATTTTGATTCAACGCGAACTCCGTCGGGAGCGGCTTTTCATTCACGCCCGTGACGCCGTTCGGCAGAATCGGTTCGCTAAAGTGTTCGGTGAGGTCCATGTCAACCTGCTTCAACCGATAGTACCACGATCCTGCTGTGACGTTCACATCTGTCCACGTGTAGTCGTGTGGAACCAGCGTGGTCCCCTGACCGGGAATGACGTCTGAGATCGTTTGAAAGCCACTTTGGCTGTTGAGCGATTTCTGTACATAGAAACCAAAGTTGTTTGTCTCTGTCAGCGTTCGCCAATCCAATCGAATGTGTCCCTGCTGATTCACTACACGTCCCGTAAAGCTCGCGAGTTGAACGGGAAGCGTTCTGTTGTCGCTGCCAAAGAACGTCTGAAAAACTGAAAACGTACCTGTCGTAAGAACTGCGGAGTTGATTTGATCCCACGAGAGACTCGCAGTCGCGTTCTGATTGAGTATGTTCAGATTGACTGTGCAAATTCGTTCGCCGTCAGGGCTCGTCGTTGAGAGCTGGCTGCTGCCACCTCCTGCGCCGGTGAAGCTGATGGTCACGTACACTCTTCCAGTTCCGGGATTGATGTCCACCGTCATCGGATTGTAGTTGTCAACTCCTGCTTGCCCTGTGTACTTGGGATTCACATTCGTCAACGTCGGATTGTTGAGAGCCGCGACGTTGTATGTGAAATAGAAACTGCAATTGCCAACAAAGAACGTCGTCGTCGTGCTATCGTTCTTTGCCCAAATTTCAAAAGAGTACGTTCCGGACGAAACAGCAAAATTCTTGATCGTACTCAGCGCCTTTCTCTCATACGCGGAAGCTTCTGAAGCCGCTCCGATGAAACCTAAGAGTGCGAATATGAAGAGAATCCTTTTCATGCTTATGCCTCCTATGTGAGAATTGTCGAGCTCCTTCAACTCAAAGGACTCCATAGATCGTGGGTTCAAACACTGCAAAATAGCTCAAGGTTCGCTTCTTAAACGGCGAGTACGAGATGCAGACTGAATTTAAGCTCCGCATGTCTCTTTTCCCGTAAGCCTTATCACACAGGAGTTCCCCTTCTTGCGTAATAAGGCGTAGAAAATATACAAAAGCGTTAGCCGAAAGTAAAGATTTCAAATCTTGATATTTTTTCATGTCATCTTGCGCATCAGCGATTTTTTGGCACCCACAAATGATTTAGGGCATGACGACTTTGGCTGGGCGACAACGGCAAAAGGACTTCTGTGGAAATCCGTGTATTCTGTGGTTTACGCTTCTCGCCTTTGGTTGCCTACCCGCCGCTTCGCTTTGGCAGGCGGGCAGCTACGCAGCGTGAGGTTCAACGTTGCTCAAATGATACGGTCTTACGCTTTGCGTAAAACCGCAGTCACTCAACGAGAAAGGACTTTTTGAAATCGCTGGTCGCTACGAAGCGCCGCAAAATCAAGATCCAGCAAAGCGGGTAACGAGAAGTGCCTATGTGATGCCTTGCCGAGATGAGTGAACGCCTCGTCCGTGCCGTTGCGCTGGAGTGCGAACACTCGTGCGGAATTCATCAGAACTACCTCATCGGTTGGCGAAACCTCCAATGCTTTCCTCACCGCCTTGGTTCCGGCTTCAAATTCCCCAAGCCGCGTGAGCACAAGTCCGCGATACACGAGCGCACGAGCGCTCCGCGGGGTTGCCTTCAGCGTATCATCGATGATTCGCGAAGCAAGACGAAACGTGACTTGCCAATCCGTTTTGGGTTTTCCGGCGAGCTGCAACACTCTTCCCAAATCGTACAGCGCGATGAAGTCCCCCGGATTGTTCATGACATACGTTTTGAGAATGTCGAGCGCCCGCTCATGCCGATTCGCCTCCACCAGAGTTGTCACATACGGATTTGAATACGCATCTGACGAAGGTTTTGGCTTCTGTTCGAATTCTTCTAGCGCAGCGGTATTCTTGTTCTCAAGCAGATACAGCATGCCAAGCAGTTCACGCGCTGCGCTATTCAGAGGATCCGATTTTGCTCCCTCAGCAGCAGCCGCAATCGCATCTTCACTCCTCGTCGCCCTGAGATACGCGAGCGCGAGTCTGGAATTCGTCTCGGCGTCGCCCGACGCGAGCGCCTTCGACTGCTCGAGTCGCTGAATCGCCGCCGGAAAATTTCCTCGATGATATTCGACGTTTCCCCAGAGTTGAAACGCCGCGGCAGACTTGTTGCCGAGATTCAGTGCTCGCAGCAGGTGTCTGTTGGCATCCTCGATCAGGTTCTGAGAGTTGGTTGAACTTCGCTCACACTGAAGAATGCTCGTCAGTCCAAGAGCAACTTCCGCTGAGGAGAATTCGGGATCCAATGCTATCGATTTCAAGAGACATGCGCGGGCAGAGTCCAGGTTTGCGTTGGGTGATTTGAGTAGCGACAGACTTCTCAGATACAGATCGTATGCTTCATGCTGCACATTGTGCGACGATAAGTCCGATTCAGGCGAGTTCGAGTTCACCGAAAAGAACTCTCTCGACTTCCGTACAATCTCGCGCGAGAACGATGAGAACTCAGCGTGTGAAACAGTGTTTGAGTTTTCCAACACACTCCGCGATGTTGCGACATCGACGAGCTTGTAGCTGAACGTTGACTGCGCGTCACTTTTCTCGGCGGACCACTCGAGCATGTACTTCGCATCAAGCGTCCGTGCGGAAGAGATTCCCGGGTGAGTCAATCCAAGCGCCGTCGTCGGTGCAAACACGCGCAGGGCTTGTATGTGTGAGAGTTGTTGGATTAGCTCGATGGTCAATCCTTCGATCTGAGTTCGATCCAGCGTTACAGATCGCGCGGGGAGAATCAGAACGGTTGTGGCCTCTCCCGGAAACAGCTCGTAAAAATTTCGATACAACACAAAGCCGGTTATCACTCCGAACAGAGCAAGCACGCCAAGCGCGGCTCGACGCAGCCGCAACTTCCAGTCGTTGCGCGACATCGGTTGCGGAGTTTCCGATTCACTCGCGACAGGTGTCGGCACTTCTTGAAGAACATCCTCACGTCCGATGTCGCGAGTTCTCGGCGAAGACAGCTCCGGCATCGGCATCTCGATCAATGATTTGGCCTGGTCACCTTCACGACTCCTGAGTTCATCTGCGAGCATCCGATCGGAGAGCGCCTTTGCCCGTTCTACTTCTGCGCGAAGAGCACGTGCAACGGTGTGATCTGGGCGTGATTCGAGAATCTCATCGAGCACGTCGAGCGCCTTCACGTACTGCTCGTTCTGATAATATCGGTTCGCCGATTCGATACGCTCTTCGATTTCACGCGCTGTCTTGAGTTCTCTGGCAGGCTTCTCAGGCTCTGGCTCGAGCGCGAAGATGTGACTCGCCGGTTGTGATAGAGGAGGCAATTCGGTTGGAGCGGGGACGGGATTGAGATCGGGCAGGTTTAGTCGTAACTCTTCCGCTTCGATGCGAGCCAACTCTGCCACTTCTGCCCTCTTGCGGATTTCCTCGAATAATTTATCCCGCTCAAGCTCGTAGTCGCTTAACTTACTATCAAACGCCATGACTTTCCCCCTAACCTCAACATGGGATGCCCCGACTCATCATCGCACGGTCCGGGCGAACATCCTCATATAGTATATCGGCAAAGGGGATGCCGAAATTCAGTAGCGATCTGGCGCCGCGCGTCAGATATATGTGCGCTCAGCGGTTTGCGCCGCCCGCAAACAGCAACATCATCTCTTCTTCCATTGTCGTTCTGGGGCCTTCAATGATGCGGCCGATTTCGCGCCCTGCATGAAAGAAGATGAACGTCGGAACTTTCTCGATCTGATACTGATCAGCGACGCCGTCAGCACTCTTCTTCGTTCTATCGACGCCATAATATCTGATGCGGTTCTGAGGAATGCCGACTTGATCCACGATCTTGAGGAATCGCGGCACCTGACGCTTGCTGTCGCCGCACCACGTGCCGAGTACGACAATAACATCAATGTCGGCGTTGAAGCTTTTGATCATCTCCACAAAGTCAGGACTGATCGATGCGGAGTCGTAGTTCTCTTGAAACTTCGGATAGTCATGGTTAACGAAATCGGCGCGGGTCAGCCAGCCGAGCGCCATCTTCTCAGATTGCGATTGCTGATTGCCGGGCTGCTGCGTCGTGGCGCAGCCAAAAAGAAAAAGAAGCGTCGCACTGAGATATCGTTTCATAGTCGTTCTGTGAATTCCGTGGACAAAGAGTTATATTTCGTCATCAAGGTAGCGACTCCACCAACGAAACACAACGATTCACCAACAACACGACAGAGAGATGATAGAACCGCTCGACAGACGTTATGATGCACAGAATGCTTCAGCGATTGACCCCGACGCGCTTGAGACGTTCGCGTACGAGTTTCCCGGCAAAGATATTGTCATGAACATTGAAACGGATGAGTTCACGGCTGTGTGCCCGTGGTCGGGGTTGCCGGATTTCGCGACGATCATGATCGACTATATTCCGGACAAAGTGCTCATCGAGCTTCGTTCACTGAAGTACTACCTGCTGTCGTATCGCAACGTTGGGATTTATCAGGAACATGTTGTGAACCGGATTCTGGAAGATCTTGTCCGCTGCGCCAAGCCGAAGTGGATGAAAGTGATTACCGACTACAAAGTGCGGGGGGGAATTCATACTGTTGCCAGCCGCGAATACACATCGAAGAAGAAGTCACGCACGCGGAAGGCATGATCAACACACTGCTCATCGCGCTGTACATCGCCTGCGAAATTATCGCCAACATCACTGCTTCCAAGCCAATCGAGGTGTTCGGGCTATCGGCGCCGGGCGGCATCTTCATCTACGCGTTGACATTCACGCTCGTGGACCTCATCAACGACCGACTCGGCAAGAAGGAGGCCCGGCATGTCGTCTACGCGGCGTTTGCTGCGAACATCCTTCTCGCTCTCTATGCGCAGCTCATCATCGCGCTTCCCGCGCCCGCATTCTTCGCGAATCAAGATGCAATGGAAGCCGTTCTCGGCTCGACGGCGCGCATTGTGGCCGCAAGTTTGACGGCGTACCTGATCAGCTCGGTGATCGACATTGAGATTTTCGGATGGTGGAAATCGCGTGTGCGGGGCTACAAGTGGGGCCGCGTTCTGGTGAGCAACAGCGTTTCAACGTTGGTTGACAGCGTTGTGTTTGTTACGCTCGCGTTTGCCGGCGTTCTGCCTCTTCTGCCGCTCATCGTCGGACAATACATTTTGAAGATGGCGATTACGTGTCTGAGTATTCCGCTGATCTACGCGACGAAGGAGAGAGTGTGAGAGTGAA
>JACRFA010000116.1 GCA_016218065.1 Ignavibacteriota bacterium
AGAGAAGTGTTCGAAGACCCCGGACTAGCCAACAACGGCGGCTACCTCGGCGCGTTTGGGTGGCGCGAGATGGAGCCGGCGCTGGAGGACGTTGCGTTCACACTGCCTGTCGGCTCGATCTCCGACCCGGTGAAGCTGAACATCGGCTACGCGATCATCAAAGTCGAGTCGCGTGTGCATCAGCCGCTTGTTTCGGAATTCGACTACGCGAAAGTGAGACAGAAACTCGCCGATCAGGTGCAGGAAAAGAAGATCCTCCGCATAACAGCACGAGACGCGGAACAGACGAGCAAGAGTCTTTCTCCGTCGTTCGACGAAGCAGCGGTGAACGGAGTGTTCAAGAACTGGAATGCATTCAAAGAAACGAAGCTCGTCGATCTGGAATCAGGAAATCTTCTACCCGACAACGTTTCATCGATGAAGTTGATGGAGTTCAGCCGCGGCGCATGGACTGTGAAAGATTTTGTGCAGAAAGTGGAATGGACCGCTGAACGCCAGAAAGCGCGGGTGAAGAGTCCACAGGATGTGAAGGACATGGCGATTGGATTGGCTACGCGGGAGATTTTCCTCGAACGCGCGAAGAAGATGGGACTGGAGAACGACTCGACAGTGAAGGCGCATGTTGGCGCTCTTCGTGAGCGATACTTGCTGAAGCGTTGGGGCGATTCGATTCTCGACACGGTTGGCAACTCCGGTTGGTCGGAAACGCAGCTCGACTCGATGTACAACGAAAACAAATCGCAGTACGCGATTCCTCCTGAAGTGAACGTGGCCGAGATTCTCGTCCGGACGGAAGCAGAAGCAAAAGCGTTGCTGGCGCAAATCAAGCGGGGCGCAAACTTCGCGGCGCTGGCAAAGAAGAATTCCATCCGCCTCTGGGCGGCGAAGAGCGGAGGCGAACTGGGCTTCGGAACAGAAGCAACGTTCGGTCCGCTCGGTAAGAAGTTCACGCGTGCGTCAGTCGGTCAGATCATCGGGCCGGAACGCGTCGATCCCTACTGGGGCGTGTTCACGATTCTGGAGAAGCGTGAAGGACGGCAGAAGACGCGCGAGGAAGCGCGTGACGATGTCATCGCCGGACTTCTTCCGATGCGCAAACAAGTTGCCTCACGCGCAGCCATCGACGCATTGCGCAATCAGTACGCAATCACAATCAACAACTCAGTTCTTGAAGAGATCGTTATTCAATCAAACAACCAAGCAATGAGGTAACTATGAAACTCATTTCGCATGCCCTCGCGGTTCTGCTCGCGCTGTTGCTCTGCACGCCGACGGCATGGTCGGGAACCACCGGAAAAATTTCCGGCGAGGTGAAGGATAGTCAAACGGGCGAAGCAATCGTCGGCGCTTCGGTCATGCTTCAGGGAACCACACTCGGCGCGGCAACGAATCTTGATGGCTACTTCGTCATCCTCAATATCCCGCCGGGAAAGTACAATCTGGCCGCCAGTGCAGTCGGCTATGCAAAGAAAACTGTCACTGGCGTTTCTGTTTCTGTGGACTTGACGACGAATCAAAACTTCCAGCTTGCGTCGGAAGCTGTTCAGGCTGAAGAAGTCGTCGTGACCGCGGAAAAGCCTGTCGTCAAGAAAGATCTCACGTCGTCGGAAGCCCGCGTCGATGCAAGCACCATCGAATCGCTTCCTGTCTCCGAAGTGTCGGAAGTGCTGGCGCTTCAGGCGGGCATCACGCAGGACAGAGATGGCGGCATTCATATTCGCGGCGGACGAACGAGCGAAGTTGCATATTGGGTGGATGGCGTTTCGGTGACGGATGCCTACGACAACAGTCAGGCAGTGCAGGTTGATAACAATTCCGTTCAAGAGCTGCAAGTGATCAGCGGAACGTTCAACGCGGAATATGGTCAGGCGATGTCGGGCATCGTCAACATCGTGACAAAAGACGGCGATCAGAAATTTGCCGGCAATCTCTCGGCCTACAGCGGCGATTATGTCACGAGGGATGACGGCATCTTCTTCAATCTCACCGACAGAAATCCGTTTGCCAATCATAACATCGAAGGAAGTGTCAGCGGCCCGATTCCTGAAACGCCGCTTACGTTCTATGTCTCCGGACGCTACTTCCGATCGGATGGATACTTGTACGCGAATGAGATCGTGAACCCCGATGGCAGGCCGCTGCCGGGAAACTCGGCAACGTTCGACGCCGAAGGCAACCTGCTCTCGCGTACCTTTGTCGATCGTCCGATGTCGATGACGAACCGCATTCGGCGTTCAGGCCAGGCGAAGCTGACGTTGCAGCTGGGCGGCGGAACGAAGTTCAGTCTCAGCGCCATCGGCAGCAACATCGATTACCGCGACTACAATCATGACTACTTGTTGATTCCTTCCGCCGATGTCGGGAAGCACGACAATAATTACAACCTCACCGCGCTCTGGACTCAGTCGATGGGCAGCTCATCGTTCCTCACACTCAATGCCTACTACCTCTTCAAGGAATTCCGTGAGTATCTGTACGAGAATCCGCTTGATCTTCGCTATGTTGTCGATCCCGATATACTGCAAGCGAACGCCGGCGGCTATAAATTCAGAATCGTCGGAACGAACAATCATCAATTCAAACGCAGCACGGCGACCCGCGGAGCAAAGCTCGATTACACGGATCAGGTCTCGCAGCTTCATCAGCTAAAGGCCGGCGCGGAAATGAAGTTGCACAAACTCTTTCTCGAAGATTACAGCGTGACAAACGGTGAGAATGCTCAAGGCCGCGTTGTTCCTATGATTCCTGAGCGAACGGGTCCGCTGTTTGAGTCGTACAATGAACAGCCGATTGAGTTCTCCGCGTACATTCAGGACAAACTCGAGTACGATCGCATGGTGGTGAACGTCGGCGTTCGGTTCGACTACTTCAATTCACGCGGCAACGTGCTTGCCGATCCTCAGGATCCGAACGTCTATCTTCCGCAGAAGGAAGTGAACAAGGTGTTGACGTTGGAGCAGCGGATGGCAAAATGGTATAAGAAAGCTTCAGCCAAGAAGAACATCAGCCCGCGTTTTGGAATTTCGTATCCCATCACGGATAGAGGAATTCTTCACTTCTCGTACGGACACTTCCTGCAGATTCCGTCGTTCAGCGATTTGTTCCAGAAGCCCGGCTACAAGGTGACAACATCGAGCGGCACGCAGGGTGTGTTTGGCAATCCCGATTTGAACGCACAGAAGACTGTGATGTACGAGTTCGGATTGCAGCAACAGCTCTCTGATGATCTCAGCTTCGATATTACCGGATTCTATCGCGACACCCGCGACTGGACTTCGACAAGCCCGCAGATTCCGGTACGTGATGTAACCGGCGCGACATCGACAGTGTACTATACGACGTTCGTGAACAAAGATTATGCGAACTCACGCGGCATCACGCTTTCGGTGACGAAACGTCCCGTGAAACTCTTCTCGTTCAATTTTGCCTACACGTTCCAGACGGCTGAAGGCGTCAACTCGGATAAGCAAGAAGAGCAGGGTCGGCTTTCTTCCAACGATTTCGGCACCGTCATCTCAGGCGTCACGCTGGCCCCGCTCGACTGGGATCAGACGCACACGGCAAACCTGACGATTGGACTCGGCGAACAAGATTGGGGCGTGTTCTTTATTGCTCAGTACGGTTCCGGTCTTCCATACACGCCCGTGTTGAATCAGGGAGACACGCGCGGCAGCGACAACATCAAAACAAAAAATACGCGACGGGTGCCGGCGAACTACAATGTTGACATGCGCTTGTTCAAGAGCTTCACGTTCGAGCCAATCAACATTACGCTCTTCCTGAAAGTCTTCAATCTGTTTGATCGGCGGAACGAGGTAAGAGTATTCGGCGAGACGGGTCGTGCGACTGCAACGCCGGCCGCGCTCGGCATTGGCAATCTATCCGGCGGCTTTCGCGTGAATACGCTTCAGGAATATTTGACGCACCCTGAGTTCTACTCAGAACCGCGGCAGATTCAACTCGGCCTTGAGATGAGCTTCTGATCACTCTGCTATGATGACGAAACATTCGAACAAGGAGATTTGTCAATGAATCATACTACACGAATAGGCAGCATACTTCTTCTGCTGATGCTGTGCTGGACAGCAGAGTCGATTGCGCAACACGTTCCTTCGCGGGAGCGCGTCGATCCTTCGCTCCGACGCCGAACGGAAATCGACGGCAACAACTTAAGAACCAGCGTCTTCAACTTCTGTTTTTCGGGAAGAACCGGCGGAGGCCAAGGTGTGCCGTATGAGTGGCCCAAAAACACGGGGCGCTTTTATGTCGCGCTTGTTGCGCTCTTTGCAGGCGCTGAAGTTATTGACGACACCGGACGCACAATTCGTATCGTCGATCTGCCCTCCTACCGTACGAACCAGGCAACAGGCGGCGACTGGAATATCAACCCGCTTCCCGGCTACTTCAACACCGCGGTGAACAAGATCGCGAAGAGTGATGAGCCGGCAACCTGGCCTGCGTTTTGGCCCGACAAGCAATCCGATCCGGCCGATCCGGGATGGCCGGGAAAATGGAATGGCTATTTCGGCAAGAACCAGCTCAGCGCAGATCAGGAATTGTTTGCGCGCATTGGCGACGACAACTACAATCGGTTTCTCTACACGCCCGACACCACGGATCGATCACGACGCGGACTCGGACTGCTGTTCGACTATCGTGCAATGGAATGGTCGCAGGTTTCAGTGGCGGATGCCGTCTTCTTCATACACGAAATCAAAAACGACGGAACGAAGGATCTTAAGAAGACGGCAGTAACGCTCTGGCTTGCCGACTTTGTTGGAGGCGACGGCGATTCGCAGGACGATGCGCCGAACTTCGATCTGATCCGTGACGTTGCATACTCACTTGATAGCGATGGCATCAGCTCGAATGCGGCGTTCACAGGCGCATGCGTTGGTGCAGCTGCCACGCTCTACCTGGAGACGCCGGGCAACGCTGTCGATCGGATTGACAACTTTGGCGACAGCCCAGAGTTTCTGGCTGGACCAAAAGTGACGGTAGCTTTTTTCGAGTCCCGCAGTCCCGGAACGACGGGTGAGATATCAGGAGATCAAATTGACAACAACCACAACGGCTTGATCGACGAGGACTCAACGCACATTCCATTCGGCGAGCAGCGAGGCGTCGGATTGGCGGACGGCATTGACAACAACGGCGACGGCGAGGCTCGCAGCCCGACGATCACGCAGGCGATCATCAATCAGGCTGCGACCGATGCCTGGTTACGATGGCCGCCTAATCCGGAGCGCGACACAACATTCTGGGCAGGGAACAACACAAACTTCCGCGGCGAGTCAGTTCATTTGATTGATGTCGCGACCGAAGACCTTGCGAAGGCATACAAGGATAACATTGACAACGATAGCAGTTCGAGCGCAAATTTACCGCTGGTGACTCAGGCAATGGTTGCCGCCGCCGCGTCAGATCCGTACAAACGCTATCGGGTTCCCGGCACAAGCGTCGTCCTTTATGACGTCGGCGCTGAGGACGTAGGGAAGAAGTACATCAACCGCGATGGACTTGTCGTCGCAGACATTGATAACGGCATCGATGAGATGGCTGGCGAAAGTCGAAACAACGGCATCGACAACGATGGCGATTGGAATCCATTGCTCGACGACGTCGGGCTAGACGGGGCAGCCGGCACAAACGATCCTGGCGAGCTTGATGGCAAACCGACATCTGGCGTCGGTACAGATTTCCCTGGCGAGCCGAACATCGACAAGACAGACGTTTCGGAGGCCGATCAAATCGGTCTGACGAACGTGCAATATCTCGCGGCGGGTGCAATCAACTTCAGCCAAACGGCAGACATCTTCTTCTGGGCTGAGTTCATGATTCCCGGATCGTTCGTGAACCCTGCTCTGATCGGAACAGGTGAGTACGATCTGTTTGTCTCATCTGGATTGTTCCCGCTTAAGGCAGGTCAGATCGAGAGAATCTCGTTCGCAGTCGTCATGGGAAATGCGTCGCGATGTCCGGGCAACGCAGACTATACCGGGGCGAAGGCAGACGCACTTCGCAAACGCGACTACGCACAACTCGCGTATGCCGAGGACTATCAATTCGCCCAAGCGCCTATTGAACCGGTAGTGACCGCAGTTACTTCGCTGACCCGCGCCGGCAGGCCGGCAGTGACGTTGTATTGGGACGACAATTCTGAAGCATCAATCGACCGATTTCTCGCGGGGATACCCGGAGCAATTGGACGTGACTTCGAGGGGTACAGAATCTACCGATCAACTGACGCAGCATTCTTGGACGCGCGACTCATTACCGATGCTTACGGCAATCCGGCGCCATGGCTCAAGCCTCTGGCCCAGTTTGATCTGGCTGATGGAATACGCGGGGATGCCGCTGCAGTGCCGTTCAACGGCGTTTCATTCTACATGGGCGACGATACCGGCATTCTGCACACATGGACAGATTCATCGGTGCAGGCCGGACAGAAATACTACTACGCGGTGCGTGCGTACGACATGGGCTACAGGCCGCTCAACATTGCGCCTGCGGAAAGTAATTTGAAAATCAGTATCGATCCGATCACGGGCGTAGTCGAGGATTATGGGAAATCGATCGCCATCATCACTCCCGAAGCTCCAGTTGCCGGCTACCTTCCGCCGAGCGTCACGCGCATCACTCCCGTACTGGGTTCAGCGACGGGCAGTATTGGCTACCGCGTCGTCGATCCGAACAAGGTGCTTGAGAAGCATACCTATCGCATCACGTTCGAAGACACAACCTATCGCGGTAACAACAACGATCCCGACACGGTCAGAACAAAATCGTATTCGGTGGTTGATACGACTGCGAAGCAGGTGTTGGTCAACAAACGACGAACGGTGACCGCGCTCGATCAGTTGGTGTTGGATGGCGTTCAGCTCTCCTTCAGCAACGACAACCGCTTCGGACGCGACACGTCGCGTTCGCGCTACAGCAGACCGAACATGTGGCGCGTGAATATGGCGGGATGGAGAGAAGGCTTGGTGATTGCCAAACAAGAGCCGGGCGACTACAAAATCGTCTTCGGCGCCGTCGGTGCGGACACATCGACCGAGTATGACATCGATGGAACAGGCACAATCGTGCCGCCGACTCCTGTGAACTTCAAAGTGCTGAAGTCGAATGCAAATAACGCCAAGCTGAAGTTCGCGTTTTTTGAAAAGGATATAACGGGAGGCGCAGGAGTACTCTCGGCCCAACGCGATCCGTTCTTCACCGACTATATTTTGATTCTCGAACGAACTGAGTCGGATACATCGCTGCATATTTCGTGGGCCGTTTCTGCAGTCTTTGATTCGGTTCGCTCACTCTATGCGCCGGGCGACACGATCTCACTCGTGACGTACAAGGCATTCAGCAGTAGAGATGTCTATGAGTTTACGACAACCGCTCACCAGGTGGATAAGAAACTCGCGGCGGGTCAGTTGGACAGGATCAAAGTTGTTCCCAATCCGTACGTCGCTGCGGCAAGCTGGGAAGAACGGAATCCATTCCCGACCGGACGCGGACCTCGTTCGATTCACTTCACGCATCTGCCGCAAGACTGTACAATCCGCATCTACACCATCACCGGCGAGCTTGTTGCGACGGTTGAGCACCACAGTGCAATGCTCGACGGTACGGCTGAGTGGAATGTGTTGACACGCGATGAATTGCAGGTTGCCTATGGCGTCTATATTTATCATGTAGACGCGCCGGGTGTGGGGGAGAAGGTCGGCAAATTTGCAATCATCAAGTAAGGAGGACACGAACATGAAAACGACGATGAAGAAATTGTCATTAGTCATCCTCTTTGCGATGACGGCTTCACTCATCAGCCACGCTCAGGTTGTCACGAAGGTCGGCACGACGGCAGGAAAATTCTTGAGCGTTCCTGTCGGGGCACGCGCAATGGGCATGGGCGGCGCATTTGTGGGGCTTGCCAGCGACGCGTCGGCGCTGTACTGGAATCCCAGCGGCATCGCCCGACTCTATCAGAACGAAGCGACATTCTCGCATGCCGATTGGCTGGCAGATATCGCATTCAACTTCGGCGGCGTTGTCATTCCGCTTGGCGACGTTGGAACGTTCGGCGTGAGCTTCACATCGCTGACGATGGATGACATGGAGCGAACAACGGAGACGCAGCCCGAAGGGACGCAGCAGTTTTTTAGCGCCGGAAGCTACGCGGTCGGTGTGTCGTATGCGAAGAACCTCACCGACTGGTTTTCCATCGGCGGCTCGTTCAAGTACATCAATGAGTACATCTGGAACTCCAGCGCCTCGGGATTCGCGATCGACATCGGCACACTGTTCAATACCCCGTTTCCCGGACTTACCTTCGGCGCAGGCATTGCTAACTTCGGCACAAAGATGAACATGACGGGGGATGATCTGCTGCTTCCGGTTGGGGTCACCGGCAACAACGGCTCGAATCAAAACATCAACTCACGCCTTGCTACTGATAACTTCGATCTTCCGCTTACGCTGAGGATTGGCCTGGCCTATCAGCCGCTGCTTGATGAAGATCAGATGCTGACGGTGGCAGTCGACGCGTACCATCCGAATGATAATTCCGAGAGCATCAACATTGGCGCAGAGTATGCGGTGTTTCAGCGCATCTTCGCCATCCGTGGAGGCTACAAGGGACTTGCCCTGAAGGATTCGGAAGAGGAATTCACGCTGGGGGCAGGACTGAACTATGAGTTCACACCGGGTGTGCGCATTAGGTTCGATTACGCCTATCAAAAATTTGGACGGCTGAAAAACGTGAATAATTTTTCTGTAGGTGTTATATTCTAGCAACTTCAATGCAGCGCAAATCCAAAATCCAATTCACAATTGTAGGAGGTACCGTCACTCAAGCTCAACTCACGCAGCACTTGTACAAAACGCAGTTCACTATTCACACCAACAATACTTTGGAGGTCAACAATGCATAAAGCTTGGTTCAAAGCCTTGCTACTGTTTGCGGTCGTGTTCGTGCTGGAAGGCATGGCACTCGCGCAGAATAGCGTTACCTTCCGCGTCAGAATGCGCGTCAAGATTCTCGAAGGAACGTTCCGACCGACACGCGGCGACTATGTGCGTGTTGCCGGCAGCTTCAACGATTGGGGGAACTCCCTCGACACGTTGAAGGATCTCGCGCCGATCGATAGCATCTATGAGAAGGCCGTCAACATCGCGACGACCGGCCAGGTGAGCTACAAGTTCCTCGCCCGCCGCAACCCCGCAGGCCCGGATACGCTCGATTGGGAATCTGATCCGAACAGAACCTACACCGTCGTTGCCGGAACGCAGTCAGTTCCGCTGGTGTGGTTTGACAACGACTCTGTGGTCAGTGGTCCGCCGACGAACGGCAACGTCACGTTCCGTGTTAACATGCGCGTGAAGATGCAGGAAGGTTCCTTCAGACCTGACAGCGGCGACATCGTGCGCGTGGCCGGCAGCTTCAACGATTGGGGAAATTCGCGCGACACACTGCGTGATGTTGCTCCGACCGACAGCGTGTACCAGAAGACCATCAGCGTCGCGACGGGAACCATTGGGTACAAATTCCTGAAGACGCCAAACCGTGGCGGCCTCGATTGGGAAGGCGGCGACAACAGAGCCTATACCGTTGTTGGCGGCGATCAAACGTTGCCGATTGTCTGGTTCAACTATGACTCACTCGTGAGCTTGCCGGTGAGCGGCAACATTACGTATCGAGTCGATATGCGCGGCTTGCAGGATATCGGGTGGTTCGTTCCCGCAACCGACTCTGTGCAAGTGCGAGGCGGCTTTAATGGCTGGGCAGGAACGGCAATGACGTTGAGCGCCGTTACCGGATTCTATCAAGTCACGTTGCCGTACAGCGGCTTCTCGTTCGACGAGTTCGACTTCAAATATTTCATGAAGCTCGACTCTGCGGCAGCTGAGGCGCGATTCCCCGGCTTCGGCACCAACAAGGATGGTGTGCAGTATGATCATCCGGTTGAGCGTGGAGACGGCAACAGGCGAGGACAGTACCCGGCTACTTCGGGGAACTTCAGCCTTGCGCCGTTCTACTTCAGCAACATCAATTCTCGCGGTAACCTGAGAAATGCGGCGGATACAGTTCGCGTCACTATGCGCGTGAACATGGGTCCGGCAATGCGCTATATCGATCCGTTTGTTCCTGCAACTGATACGGTGTTCTTGCAATGGCAAGATCAGGCATGGGCGTACAATCAGGTCTTCAATCAGGGCGGCGCTGCATTCCCACTTCGCTTAAGGATGACTCGCCAGGGCGCAACCGATAGCATCTGGACCGTGTCGTTCAGGGTGAAAGGGAAGACACACTATGGCATGATTTACAACTACGACTTCCGTCATGCCGGAACCGGCGGCGTTTCCGAAGGCGGTGGACTCGGCGTGCAGAATCCGTATCGCGCACGCTTCATCCAGCCGATCAGCCCCAACACGTTCCCCGCGACCTACACAGCGCCGGTCGATATATGGCAAAAGAATGGTCCGATGCCCAGCGAGGCGTTGCCATACACATCTGATATTGATGAGAACAAGCCCGGAGTTCCGCTGGCGTACGCGCTCGACCAGAACTATCCGAACCCCTTCAACCCGTCAACTCGCATCGCCTACTCGTTACCTGAGAATGCGAAAGTGACTCTGAAGGTGTTCAACATTCTCGGTCAGCAGGTTGCGGACTTGGTCAATCAGGATCAGACGAAGGGTAACTACGTTGCAGTGTTCGAAGGACAGAATCTTGCAACAGGCGTTTACTTCTACCGGCTTGAGACGAAGAACTTCAGCCAGGTGAAGAAGATGATCTTGATGAAGTAACAGTCAGGATCTCTCTTTCTCGTATGCAAGCTACTCGCTGAAGAAGTGGGTAGCTTGCTTTGGTTTTACAGCCTGTCGCATTGCTGCAATGTTGCAATATCAAAATGTAGTTTGTAAGTTTGATCGTGAAGAACATCATATCCGAGCCAAAGATGAAATCGCTGCCCCTGTTGTCGCTAGTTGTTTTGCTTGCCGCAACTTCCTTTTCACAAATCACCGCGCCGGTAACGTTTCGCGTCAACATGCGCGTGAAGATTCTCGAGCAATCGTTCATGCCGCAGTCGGGCGACTGGGTACGAGTGGTTGCTTCGTTCAACAACTGGGGAACCGACGCAGATACACTGACGAAGGAAGCTGCCCCGAATGACAGCATCTATAGTCGCACCAAGACTTTTCAGGTCGGCGACACGTTGACGTTCAAGTACGTCAAGACTCTCCGAAGAGGATCGAGTGCTGAGAACGTGACGCGAGGGTACAGAGTGCCGTCGGGCGGAGGAACGCTGCCGCTCGTCTGGTTCGACGATGACGCTGTCGTTGACACACTGGTCAGCGGCAATGTCACGTTCCGCGTCGACATGCGACCGTTGACGAACATCGGCTGGTTTCTGCCGGTAGTGGACACGCTTCAGGTACGCGGCGAATTCAATTCCTGGCTCGGCGACAGAATGACGTTAAGTCCCATCACCGGCTTGTGGAACGCGACCATTCCCTATTCGGGCGAACCCGGACAGGAATTGAAATTCAAGTACTATATCAAGATGGATGTGAACACTGCGTCCTCGCGATTTCCCAACTGGTTCTTCTATGCCGACGCGGTGCAGTATGAGCAGCTCTACTCTCTCGGCGGCGGCGGCGTGCGGTCATTCAATCTTCCCTCAAGCTCCGGCAACATCACTGTCGGACCTTACTTCTTCAGCGAGATACTCGGCGACAACACAATGCTCAATCCATCCGACACGTGTCGCGTGACGTTGCGCGTGAATATGGGTCCCGCGACGCGGTACATCGATCCGTTCATTCCATCAACCGACGCGCTCTACGTCGTGTGGTCCGACTATGCCTGGGCGCTGAATCAGGGAGCGAATCAGGGCGGATTCCCGTTGCAGCAACGCATGACGCGCGAAAGTCCGACCGACAGCATTTGGTCGCTTTCATTTAGGGTGAAAGGGAGGACACATTCCGGGCTGATGTACGCGTATCAGTTTCGGCACCCGGGCGGCGGCAGCGTTACTGAAGGCGGCGGAGGAGGTGTGTTGAATCCGTATCGCGTGCGGTACATTCGGAGAACCGCGCCAAATACATTTCCCGCAACGTACACCGCGCCGCTCGATCTCTGGCAAAAAAATCCCCCGATGCCGGTTGAACCGCCGCAAGGTTCAGTTGGCGTCGATGAAGATCCAACTGGCGGGACGTTACCGAGTAGGATTGCATTGCATCAGAATTACCCTAACCCGTTCAACCCAACAACAACAATTCGATTCACGGTTCCGGCTACTGTAGGGACAGGGCGCGCCGGAATAGCTTTGGCGGGCAGGCATGCCCTGTCCCTACGTGTGTTTGATCTTCTCGGTCGCGAAGTCTCAACGCTGGTAAGCGAAGTGAAAGAGCCGGGCACGTATACTGTTCAATGGGACGCGACAAATTTCGCCAGCGGCGTGTATCTGTACCGACTCGAGGCGGGAGGATTTTCTCAGACGAAGAAGATGCTATTGATGCGTTGAAGCGGCAGTCGACTTCCGCTTCGCTCTTAGCTCTTTGCTCTCTGCTCTCATCCTGGAGGCTCTATGAAACCGGCGGCACTCCTTCTTCCAATTCTCTTTCTCACATCAACATCACTTGCTCAGCCTGCATCCGTCACGTTTCGCGTTAACATGAAGGTGAAGATGCTGGAAGGCTCGTTCAAGCCCGATAGCGGCGACATCGTTCGCGTCGCGGGCAGCTTCAACGATTGGGGGAATTCACGCGACACACTGACTGACGTTGCGCCAATCGACAGCGTGTATCAAAAAACTGTGTCGCTTGCGACTGGCCCCATCGAATACAAGTTCGTCAAGACGATGCGCGGAGGTCTGGATTGGGAAGGAGGAGCCAACAGAACGTACACTGTTTCTCACAGCGGCGGAATGGTTCCGATCGATTGGTTTGACCGTGACTCGATGGTGAGCACGTTCATTAGCGGAACGGTTACATTTCGCGTGAACATGGCGGCATTCGAAACGATGCAGTGGTTCTTGCCGCATCTGGATTCGCTGAGTGTGCGGGGGTCAATGAGCGATTTCGTCCGGCTTGTGGCTGAGCCGTTGCCGCCGTTTTATCGCGGTGCATTCACATACTCTGGTCTTGGTTTGGAGCTGCCTTACCGATACCACATCAGGATGGACTCTGCATCAGCGGTGGCGCGTTTTCCAGGCTGGTTACAGAATCGCGATTTCTTTGAGTATGAGTACGCGTATGCGCGGGGGGGCGGCAATCGAATGCGTACCAACCTCGGAGTACAAAGCGAGTACTATGCAGACATCCATCCGGACTACGTGATGCGTAACTCGTCTGACACATGTCGTGTAACGCTGAGAGTGAACATGGCTCCGGCTGCTCGCCACAGTGTTCCATTCGATCCGATTGCCGATACACTGGAGATCGCCTTCCAGGATTTTTTGTGGTCGAGTGCCCAGATGAAAAATCAAGGTGTGTTCGCCTCGCGGTTACGCATGTCGAGGCAAACGCCGTTTGACTCTGTGTGGTCAGCGAGTTTTCGCGTGAAGGGAAAGGCACACGGCGGATTGATGTATGTGTACAGGTACACAAAGGCTAATCAGAGCTACGTAGAAGAAGGCGGTGGCGTAGGAATATATCGGCCCAACCGCGTACGGTTGATTCAGCTTCTCTCTCCAAACGTATTTCCGTCCGGGTACGTCGCTCCGATTGATACATGGCAGAAGGATCCCCCGATGCCAGTCGAGAGTCTTCCGTTTCCGTTATCTGTGGGAGAAAAAGAGAAGCCGGAGGTTCCAGCAGAGACCAGGCTACATCAGAACTATCCCAACCCGTTCAATCCAACAGC
>JACRFA010000118.1 GCA_016218065.1 Ignavibacteriota bacterium
AGGAAACGATGCGTAGAGCTTCACATGCGTCGGTGTGTCGGATGATGGCCGCAGCGTTCCTTCGACGACTGCTCCTTGCAAGTCAACGATCACCATGTCGCGCGGCGTCATCGCATCATAGCTTACGCCGCTCGGCTTAATGACGATGAGGCCGTCGTTGCGACTGATGCCGCTGACGTTCCCCCATGTCAGCGTAACCAACCCATGGCGGACCAGCTCGAGATTCGCGGCGTACACTTCTTGCTTCAGTTGCTCCAGCATTGCTCTACTCTCCGTTACGATTTCCGAACCTGATCGCGCAGCGTCAACAGCTCCTTCATGACGTTGAACATCCCGCCCGACCAACTCTTTGCGCCGAAACCATCATGCAACTGACGGTACAAAGCGTATAGTTTTTTGTAGATGGCATGATTGCCCGCGTTCGGTGTGTACACAACTCCTGTTCCCGTCATCGCCTGCCGCGCGTCGTCGATGCTGTCATAGCCTCCGCTCGATTGGCCCGCGGCCACAGCCGCGAAGATGCCCGCTCCTAATGCAGGCGTTTGTTCGCTGCGCGAAATTTTCATCGGACGCCCGGTGATGTCCGCGTAGATCTGCATGAGGAGAGGATTCTTCGCCGCCAACCCGCCGCAGTTGACGACTTCCCTGACCGGCACGCCAAACTCCTCGATGCGGTCAATGATGGCGAGAGCGCCGAAGCCTGTCGCTTCGAGTAATGCGCGATAAATTTCATGCGGCTCTGTGTGCAGCGTTTGCCCAATTAGCAGGCCGGTGAGTCGCACATCGACGAGAATCGTCCGATTGCCGTTGTTCCAATCGAGCGCGAGCAATCCGCTTTCGCCGGGTTTCAGTGTCGCCGCCGCGTCGCCAAGAGTTCTGAACTTCTCTTCCTGCGTCGCGCCGTACTTTTCGGGCACGAGATTGTTCACGAACCACAGGAAGATATCCCCGACGCCGGATTGTCCCGCTTCGATGCCGAAGTAACCATCCATCACCGAGCCATCAACGATGCCGCAAACGCCGGGAATGTCGTTCAGCTTTTCTTGGTGCGGATGGATCATGATGTCGCACGTACTCGTGCCGATGATTTTGACGAGGGTGCCCGGCGAGATGCCTGCGCCTACCGCGCCCATGTGCGCGTCAAAAGCGCCGACAGCAATAGCAACGGAGGTTGATAACCCAAGCGTACGCGCCCAGTCCGCCGACAAATACCCCGCACGCTTCTCCGCGGTGAACGCGTTCATATACAACTTGTCACGCAAGCAGCCGAGTCCGGGAGAGAGTGCGTCGAGGAATTCCTTGTCAGGAAGGCCATCCCACGACGCGCTGAACATCGCTTTATGTCCGGCAGCGCAGACGCTGCGCTTGATATGCTGCGGATCGAGATCGCCGGTCAAGAGCGCCGGAATCCAATCGCAGATCTCGACCCAGCTCTCTGCGGCAGCAAACACCTCACTCGCCATATTTTTGCAGTGAAGAATTTTGCTCCACCACCACTCGGACGAATATGTTCCTCCAATCTTGGAGAGATACGCGGGACGCATCTTCGCCGCAGTCTCTGTGATCTGCGCGGCCTCGGCGTAGCTTGTGTGATCTTTCCAGAGCCACACCATTGCCGCCGGATTGTTCGCAAATCGCTGATCGAAGCAAAGAGGCTTCCCGTTCGCGCTGACAGGCATCGGGCTGCTTCCAGTCGTATCGACTCCAATGCCGATCACGTCGAGCGGAGACAACGATGGCTCAACAGCTTTCGCCTTCTTCAAGGCTTCCGTGATTGTGACTTCAATTCCCCTCACGTAATCCGCGGGATTTTGCCGCGCCAAATGCGGATCGCCGGCATCGACAATCACTCCATCCTTCCCCGACGGATACGGGAACACATGACTTGCGAGTTCTCCGCCGTTTGCAACATCGATGATGAGAGAACGGCAGGAGTTCGTTCCGAAATCCAACCCAATAACGTATCTGCCCATAACGTTTCTCGTTTATGCTATCCGACAAAGTACAAGTAGGCCGCCATGATCAGGACGAGCACGAGCACGGAGAGAACAACATCACGCGCATCCCAACTCGCACGCGATTCTTTCTTGTGGTCTTCCGTGACTGTGCCGTATGTCAGCCCGCTGATCCTTTCGAACGAGGGCGTTTCCGTTGCATAACTCACGGCGATCATCACGATGGACGAGATGATGAAGATGAGCAGACTGTAATACTGGAAGAACACGTTGTTCATCACCCACAGGAACGAACCCTCCGCATAATGGAACCCTTGCGAGAGTTTCACCGGCGTATCGACGAGAAGTCGAAAGAGACCCATCGCAAATCCGACCATGAGCGCCGCCATGCATCCTTTCGCATTCAGCCGTTTCCAGAACACGCCGAAGAAGAACACCACGAAGATCGGCGGGGCAAGATACGCCTGCACGCCTTGCAAGTAGTCGTACAATCCCTTCCCTCCTTTGATCACGGGAATCCAGAGAATGCCGATTAGTACCATCACCGCCGTCGCCACACGTCCAACCCACACAAGCCGCTCCTGCGACGTTTGCGGACGAAGGCGCGCGTAAAAATCGATTGTAAAGAGTGTCGCCGAGGCATTGAACGCACCGGCAAGCGAGCTCATCAACGCGGCGAGCAATCCCGCGACAACGATACCTCGCACCCCAATTGGCAGAACATTCGCGACCATCAGCGGAAAAGCTTGTTGAGCATTGTCGCGGATGACGTTGCCGTTTGCGTCGAGAATCGCTTGCTGCAATGCGGGACTCTTTCCCGAGATGGCAAGGGCATAGCAAATGATGCCGGGGATAATAAAGATGAAGACCGGGGTGAGCTTGAAGAATGCGGCGGCAATCGACCCACGGCGCGCTTGTGTTTCATTCGGTGCGATGAGCGTGCGCTGCACGATGTACT
>JACRFA010000013.1 GCA_016218065.1 Ignavibacteriota bacterium
ATGGGGGAAAGTGATGGACGATCTGTTAAATCTCGGTGTTGCCGCACTCGCGGGCGTGGCAACGTACGCTCTGCTGCTCATCTGCAAAAGACTCTTACGCGATGCAAGCAGCGAGGGAGAACAATCATGAATGTGTTTTATCTGATTTCAGGATTGATCGCTGTTGCACTCTTGATCTATCTCTTTGTCGCACTCTTGAAGCCGGAGAAATTCGAATGACGACGAACGGGCTTATCCAAATACTCTTCTATCTCATCGCGCTGACTGCGTTAGGATACCCTCTTGGCATCTTCATGGCGAAGGTGTACAGGCGTGAGCGAACCTTCCTTGATCCAATGCTCGGACCTGTCGAACGATTTCTGTACAGACTCTCCGGCGTGAATGCCGATGAGGAAATGGACTGGAAGCAGAACGCGATTGCGATGCTGCTGTTCAATGCCGCCGGATTCCTGGTTCTGTATGCACTGCAGAGATTGCAACCGATGCTGCCGCTGAATCCGCAGGGCTTTCCGGCAGTGTCGCCTGACTCGTCGTTTAATACGGCAGTCAGTTTCGCGTCCAACACAAATTGGCAGGGCTACGGCGGCGAAACAACGATGAGCTACCTGACGCAAATGCTCGGCCTGACCGTGCAGAACTTTGTTTCCGCTGCCACCGGCATGGCTGTGCTTGCGCTGTTTCTTCGCGGGCTTGCCCGTCATTCTGCAAAAACCTTGGGCAACTTCTGGGTCGATCTCACACGCAGCGTGCTCTACATCCTGCTGCCGCTTGCGATCATCGTTTCGCTCGTGCTTGTGTCGCAGGGAGTCATTCAGAACTTTTCTGCATACAAGACAGTGCAGCTTGTGGAAGCCGCCGTTGACGCGAACAGTGCGCCGCTGACCGAACAAGTGTTACCAATGGGTCCGGCCGCTTCGCAGATCGCGATCAAGCAACTCGGAACAAATGGAGGCGGCTTCTTCAATGTGAACTCGTCGCATCCGTACGAAAATCCAACGTCACTCTCGAACTTCGTTGAGATGCTCTCGATTCTTCTGATTGCCGGAGCGCTTTGCTTCACGTTCGGCAGGATGGTGAACGACATGCGTCAGGGCTGGGCAGTTTATGCCGCGATGACGTTGGTTTTTGTGGTGATGGTTGGATCGGCGTATCGCGCTGAGCAAGTCGGCAACCCGGCGTTCGAGAAGATGAGCATCGATCAAAGAGCAAGCTCAGTGAACTCCGGCGGCAACATGGAGGGAAAGGAAGTACGCTTCGGCATCGCAAACTCGGCGCTCTGGGCGACTGCAACCACGGCCGCGTCGAACGGCTCAGTGAACTCGATGCACGACTCGTACACCGGCTTGGGCGGATTCGTCTTGCTCTTCATGATGCAATTGGGAGAAGTTGTGTACGGAGGCGTTGGATCAGGATTGTACGGGATGCTCGTGTTCGTCATCGTTGCGGTGTTTGTCGCTGGATTGCTTGTCGGACGCACGCCTGAGTATCTCGGCCACAAGATCGAGGCGTTCGAGATGAAGATGTCGTCCCTGTTGATTCTCTTCATGCCAATCACGGTTCTCGGGCTTACTGCATTCGCCCTTGTCACCGAAGCTGGGCGGGCGACAATTTACAATCCCGGCGCGCACGGGTTCAGCGAAGTGCTTTATCTTTTCACGTCGCAAGGAAACAACAACGGCAGCGCGTTCGCCGGCATTGGAGCGAACACGCCGTTCTACAATCTCTGGGGAGGAATTGCCATGATCATCGCGAGATATTGGCTCGCGATCCCGACGTTGGCGCTTGCAGGTTCACTCGCGTCAAAGAAGCTGGTTCCGGTGACCGAAGGGACCTTGCCGACTCACACGCCGCTCTTTGTCGGCTGGTTGATCGCCATCGTGTTGCTTGTCGGCGCGTTGAATTTTCTTCCGGCGCTTGCGCTCGGTCCGATCGTGGAGCATCTGATGATGAACCTGTTATTCTGAGGCGCGCTTCTCAGCGCCGAAGAATCCAACTGCATGTAAAGTGGAAGGCATTCGAATAAGGAACCAATGACAACACTACAAGTCACTAAGTCGAAATCAGGATACGATCCAGAGATGCTTCGACAAGCCCTCGTCGATTCTCTCGCGAAGCTCAACCCGCGCAACATGGTTCGCAATCCTGTCATGTTCGTTGTCGAGGTGGGAAGTGTGCTTACGACGGCGCTGTGGGTTCAGGCGTTGTGGGGGAACGGCGAGGCGCCCGCGTCGTTCGTTGGGGCGATCTCCGTGTGGCTCTGGTTCACCGTCCTCTTTGCAAACTTCGCTGAAGCATTTGCAGAAGGAAGAGGGAAAGCGCAGGCGCAAGCATTGCGAAATGCACGCAGCGAGACGAGGGCAAAACTACTCGCAGAGCCGCGTCGCGGATCTGCGTTCGAGAACGTCGCATCGACGGAACTGAAGAAGGACGACATTATCCTTGTCGAAGCGGGCGACATCATTTCTGCCGACGGGGAAGTTGTGGAAGGAATCGCTTCGGTTGATGAAAGTGCAATCACAGGAGAAAGCGCTCCCGTTATTCGCGAATCGGGGGGAGATCGAAGTGCGGTCACCGGTGGAACGAAAGTTCTCTCCGACTGGCTCATCGTTCGCGTGACAATCGAACCCGGCGGAGGTTTTCTCGATCGCATGATCAAATTGATTGAAGGCGCAAAGCGCCAGAAGACCCCGAACGAGATTGCGCTGAACATTCTGCTTGCCGCATTCACAATCATCTTCCTTGTTGTGTGCGTTACGCTTCTGCCGTTTTCCATCTACAGCGTCGAAGCGGCAGGACAAGGAGTTCCGATCACTGTTACCGTGCTCGTTGCACTTCTTGTCTGTTTGATTCCGACGACCATCGGCGGCTTGCTTTCGGCAATTGGTATTGCGGGCATGGATAGGATGATTCGCCACAACATCATCGCAACCTCAGGCCGGGCAGTTGAAGCTGCGGGTGATGTAGATGTCTTGTTGTTGGATAAGACAGGAACAATTACGCTTGGCAATCGCATGGCGTCGGAGTTCATTCCGTCGGACGGCGTCTCGCTGGAACGACTCGCCAATGCAGCTCAGCTCTCGTCGCTTGCAGACGAAACGCCGGAGGGACGCTCGATTGTTGTTCTCGCAAAAGAGAAGTACGGGCTGCGCGCGCGTGACATCGCGAGCGCGCACATGCGATTCGTTCCGTTCACTGCTCAAACGCGAATGAGCGGCGCTGATATCCTGCCGCAAAACGGCGAAGCGACTCGAAGCATTCGCAAGGGCGCTTCCGCGGCGATCAAAAGCTTTGTTGAGTTGCAGCATGGGAAGTTTCCCGCGGGCTTGCAGTCGGTCATCGATGAGATCAGCAAGCGGGGAGGCACGCCGTTGCTCGTCGCGGAGAACGCCGATGTGCTTGGCGTGATTCATCTGAAGGATGTGGTAAAGGGCGGAATCAAAGAGCGCTTTGCCCGACTGCGCGCGATGGGAATCAAGACCGTGATGATCACGGGCGACAATCCTCTCACCGCGACGGCAATTGCCGCCGAAGCAGGCGTCGATGATTTCCTCGCGGAAGCAAAACCGGAAGACAAGCTGAAGCTCATTCGCGATCATCAGAAAGGCGGACGCCTTGTGGCGATGACGGGCGACGGAACGAACGACGCTCCGGCGCTTGCTCAGGCAGATGTGGCTGTTGCGATGAACACAGGAACGCAGGCGGCGCGCGAAGCCGCCAACATGGTCGATCTTGACAGCAATCCGACGAAGCTTCTCGAAGTAGTTGAGATTGGCAAACAGTTGCTGATGACACGCGGCGCGCTCACGACGTTCAGCATCGCCAACGACGTGGCAAAATATTTCGCCATACTGCCCGCCGCGTTTGTGTCAACCTATCCTGTCCTCGGCGCGCTGAACATCATGGGACTCGCGACGCCGGAGAGCGCCATTCTCTCGGCAGTGATCTTCAATGCGTTGATCATCGTCGCGTTGATTCCGCTTGCGCTTCGCGGCATCAAGTACACGCCGATGAAAGCTGCCGCGTTGTTGCGCCGACACCTGGTCATCTATGGTCTCGGCGGATTGGTAGCGCCGTTCATCGGAATTAAGTTGGTGGATACTCTGCTTGGAGCGTTGGGGCTGGTGTGAGTCTGCTGAATGTGTTGCAACAAAAATCTGAAAGGAATTTGAATGAGTACTCCTATTGTCATGAGAATTGTTCTTGTGGCTTATATCAGCACGTGCATTTATCAGTTTAGAAAGCTGAGCCGCGAAGACAACCACAAGACTTCGAAGCATTGATGGCAGGATTGTGGACAGTCTCAGCCGTTAGCCGCTGCGCTGTCTTGATGATCGGGTGATGTATCTCTTCCCACCTTTTTCTACATTCTCCCATGGATGAAGTCAACAACTCGCGGCCTGACCCTCAGGATTTGTTGGAAGCTCTTCAGCGTGAAGAACAAGACGCGCATCGCGGCAAGCTGAAGATTTTTTTCGGCATGTGTGCCGGAGTTGGGAAGACGTACGACATGCTGAAGGCTGCGCAGATTCAGAAATCAAAAGGAGTTGACGTTGTTGTGGGATGGGTCGAGACGCATGGCCGGAAGGAAACCGAGTCACTGCTCGAAGGGCTGACTGCTCTTCCGCGCAGGCGCGTCGAGTACAAAGGCACGCATATCGATGAGATGGATCTGGATGCGGTACTTGCGCGCAAGCCTGCGCTCGTTCTTGTTGACGAGCTTGCCCACACCAATGCGCACGGAAGTCGTCACACGAGGCGTTACCAGGACGTGTTGGAGATACTCGATAGCGGCATCGACGTGTACTCGACGCTGAACGTGCAGCATCTGGAAAGCCGCGCAGATACCGTCGCGCAGATTAGCGGAGCGATTGTGCGCGAGACTGTTCCCGACTCGATCTTCGAAGCCGCGGCCGAGGTCGAGCTGGTTGATATTCCGCCTGATGAGCTTCTGAAGCGGTTGGAGGAAGGGAAGGTGTACACGCCAGAACGTTCGCGACCGGCAATGCAAAATTTCTTCCGCAAAGGGAATCTCACTGCGCTGCGCGAGATGGCGCTGCGTCTCACGGCCGAGCGGGTCGATCATCAGTTGCGTGAGCTGATGAGGTCGCAGAAGATTGCCACGCCGGTGAAATCGGGGCAGCGGCTTCTCGTCGCAATCAGCAGCAGCCCCAACAGCATCTCGCTTATCCGGTGGGCGCGCCGCGCCGCGTACGCAATGGATGCGACGTGGGTTGCCGCGTACGTCGAGGCATCGAGGGCGCTGAGCAAAGGTGTGAGGGAACAACTCGCCCGTAACATTGCGCTTGCGCGCGAGCTTGGCGCGGAGATCGTTACGACCGCCGATGAAGATATTGCCAAAGGCATTCTGCGCGTTACGCGTGAGCAGAGCGCTACACAGTTGTTGGTCGGCAAAACGTCGAGCGTCGTATTCTGGCGAAAGAGTTTGCTCGACAGACTTATTGAGCTTAGCGGCGACCTTGATGTCGTTGTCGTCGGGCGACCGGACAAAGCGGGACGCGCCCGTCGGTTTCACCTTCCGCCTCCGCAGTCGCCGCTCGCGCAGTATGCGCTGGCAGCGACCATTGCTGTTGTGCTTTCGGCGGCCTTCTTTCCGCTCAAGGAGATTCTCGGTTATCAGACGATTTCGCTTCTGCTTTTGTTTGCCGTCGCGCTCTTGTCGCTCCGCTTCGGCACGGGGCCGGTGGTTCTTGCCGCGGGATGTACTGCGTTGCTCTGGAATTTTCTCTTCATCCCGCCGCGTTTCACGTTCAGCATTGGCCAGCCGCAGGATGTGGTGATGTTCTTCGCGTATTTCGTTATTGCAGCCATCACCGGCGTGCTTACGTCGCGCATTCGGTCACGCGAACGCATTGTGCGCGCGCGTGAGCAACATGCCGTGGCGCTCTACACACTCACGAGGGAGCTTTCGATCGCCAACTCAATCGACGATGTTGTGGAGGTGGCGGTGAAGAACTTCAAGAAATTCTTCGATGCTGATGTGGTGATCTGCCTGAGCGAAAGCGACGGCGACATGTTCACGAAACCGCATCCGGCGAGCAGCCTGCACATCGAGCCGAAGGAGTTCAACGTTGCTGCGTGGGTGTATTGGAACGAAAGGAAAGCCGGGCGGTTCACCGAAACGCTTCCGTTTGCAGAGGCGACATATTTTCCTTGCTCAGGGCCTCGCTATCCTCTCGGCGTGATTGGCGTGAAGGTGGCGGAGAACGAGCGTCCGAGTCTGGATCAGGAGACGCTCATCGAAAATTTCATCGGACAAATCTCATCGAGCCTGGAGCGCGAACAACTGAACGAGCTTGCGCGCAAGTCGCTCGTGATCGCCGAATCAGAGAAACTTTACAAGACACTCTTCGACTCCATCTCGCACGAATTCAAAACACCAATTGCGACGATTCTTGGTACAACGGAGTACCTGCTGAATAGCGAGCTGATCAAAGACGAGGCGTCGTCCGAGGGTGTGCAGGACATTCGGGAAGCGGCCGTTCGACTCAACAGGCTCGTCGCAAACCTTCTTGACATGACTCGACTGGAGTCGGGTTTGCTGAAGCCCAGGCTTGATTGGTGCGATCTGTCGGATTTGATTCAGGGATCGGTTCATAAGTGTGAGGAGGAGCTTTCACATCATCATGTCCGCGTCGATGTCGATACTTCGCTGCCTCCAGTTCTGCTCGACTTCGGATTGATGGAGCAGGTCTTCACCAATCTGCTTGTGAATGCGGCCGTGCACACTCCGGCAGGTTCGCATGTTGACATCTCAGCGAAGATCGAGAATGATCGCTGCATCATACTCGTATGCGACGACGGGCCTGGCGTTCCGGCGGAAGTTGCAGACAAAGTCTTTCAGAAATTCTACCGCCTGCCGGGAAGTCGAACGGGCGGCACCGGATTGGGGCTATCAATTGTGCGGGGATTTGTCGAAGCTCATGACGGGAAGATTACAGTCTCAAACCGCGAGACGGGCGGCGCTTGCTTCACTCTGACGTTTCCAACTGGCGATCACGATGGACGAGTCAACGCATAATCAAACGACGCCATTCCGCGTGCTTGTGGTTGACGATGAACCGCAACTGCGAAAACTCTTGCAGCGGACGCTCGAGCAGAATGATTTCAAAGTCTTGCTCGCAGAAACAGGCAACGAGGGATTGACGCGTGCGTCGATGGATCGACCCGATGTGGTGATCCTCGATCTTGGACTTCCCGATATGGATGGCGTTGAAGTGCTCAAACGAATTCGCGAGTGGTCGGCGCTTCCCATCCTCATACTCTCCGTCCGCAACACGGAGGAGACGATTGTCGCGGCGCTGGATGCGGGCGCCGACGATTATCTCACAAAACCGTTCCGATCGGGCGAGCTGCTTGCGCGATTGCGCGCACTCATGCGCCACAGAACTCAGTCGGGAGGAAGTCCGGTGTTCACGCACGATGGCGTGACGATCGATCTTCTCTCCCGGACGGTGAAGAAGAATGGCGAGCTTGTGAAGCTGACGCCGATCGAATTTTCTCTCCTCGCGTTGCTCGTACGCAACGCCGGCAAAGTTCTCACGCACGGCTACATTCTGCAGCAGGTCTGGGGACCCACATACATAGAGGAGACGCAATACCTGCGCGTGTTTATCGGGCAGCTCAGAAAGAAACTCGAAGATGATCCGGCGAAACCAAAACTGCTGTTGACCGAATCCGGCATCGGCTACAGACTTGGGTTCATGAGTGATAAGTGATCAGCAATCAACATTCCTCCCGAATACAACAATCACAACAATTACAACATGAAACGTTCAACGCTCTTTTGGATTCTTGCAGTCGTTATCACGCTTGCGTCGGCGTACTATCAACGCGTGACCGGCCCGACTTATCCGATTTCAGGAAAGATGGAATTGGGCGGCGCACATCTCAGCTACAAGTTCGAACGAAGTCACAGCACGGAATCGAACGCGGCAGTTGAGGTTGCTACGCATGATCCTGCTGTGAACGGTCAATTGGTTTGGAAGCGATACAAAACGCAGGAGATTCCACGAGCCGAGCCGATGGCATTCGATGCTGAGCGCGGCGTACTGAGAAGCGAACTTCCGCGGCAACTGGCGGCAGGAAAACTAGAGTACTGTGTCGTGCTCTCGAAGGGAGAAGAAAGGCGAAGCGCTCCTGAGAACGAGCCTGTCGTCATACGATTCAAAGGTGATGTCCCGCTCGGCGTTCTCATTCCGCATGTCATCCTCATGTTTGCCGCGATGTTGCTTTCAACGCGAACGGCGCTTGAGTCATTCGGCAAGGAACCACATCTTCAACGCCTCACGCTCTGGACTTTCCTGCTCATGGCTGTTGGCGGGATGATTCTCGGCCCGATTGTGCAGAAGTATGCATTCGACGCGTTCTGGACTGGAATTCCGTTCGGGACCGACCTCACCGACAACAAAACGCTGATCGCGTTTCTTGCGTGGGGCGTCGCGCTTCTTCTGGTTCGGAAGAATCGATTTGCGCGCCATGCCGCGCTCGTGGCGGCTCTTGTGACGCTCATCGTGTTCTTGATACCGCACAGCATGTTTGGTTCAGAGCTTGACTACAGCAAGCAAGTCGTTCAGCCGTAGCGTAGTGGAGATTCCAGAAAACGTCGGGGAACATGTTGACATTTTTTTGATTGTCATTCTGTCCCGACGGTGTCGGGACCAACTTCTTTCCATGTTGGGACGGAGTGAAGAATCTCGACGAGTCCCTATGGGTCGTAGACGAGTCATCGACCAGAACAGGTTACTGGATTCTTCGCCTCTGGGATCCCGACTATGTCGGGACAGAATGACAATGGTAGGGCGATTTCTGATGGGAATCTCTACTAGCGTAGTGTTGCTGCAGATGAGAAGGTTGCGTACATTGAAATCGGATTTACGCGAGACTGTCTGATCGATGACGAACAACAGAAATAATGACGTACTGCCAGAACTATCACCTGCTCAAACGCATCTTCAACCAATGCGACGAAGTTACTCGCATACCCGATTCTTCCGTCGAGATGATTCACTCTTCGTTCGTCTCCGAGAGCCAGCGATTGCTTCCGGGTGCGACGAGTTACTCATGCGACGCTCACAGGCTGGTGTTTGACGGCGAGGATTCTCTCGAAGACACCGGATTGCCGACGCATATCAGGGAGCTGTCACTCGCCGATGCGCACTTCACCGCGAATCGGGAATTCCGATACACCATCTTCAAGCCCGCTGACGGACGCAAAGCAGACCGCGTGATCTTGCTGTTACACGGGCTGAATGAACGTCACTGGTACAAGTATCTGCCGTGGGCGCAGAAGCTTGTCGAACTCACCGGCCATGCCGTGTGTCTCTTTCCGATTGCGTTTCACATGAACCGGGCGCCGGAAGAGTGGAGCAGCGCGAAGAGAATGAATCTCGTCGCGCAAGAGCGCCGCTCAACGTATCCTTCGATTGCGCAAAGCTCGTTCGCCAACGCGGCCATCAGTACGCGGTTGCACAATAGACCACAGCGCTTTTTCTGGTCAGGCGTGCAGACCTATAATGATGTCGAGCGATTGATCGGGTGTTTCCACAGCGGCGGCCATCCGCATGTTGCGCAGCATGCCCGCGTTAATTTCTTCGCATACTCCATTGGATCGTTTCTCGCGCAGATCATGCTTATGGCGAATCGCAGCGGATCGTTGGCCGACGCGAAGCTGTTTATCTTCTGCGGCGGGCCGACGTTCGACAGAATGTATCCGGTGTCGAAATACATCATGGACAGCGAGGCGATGATCGCTCTGTACGCGTTCTACGTCGAGCATCTGGACAACGAATTCAAACGCGACAAACGTCTCTCGCATTACTTTGCACAGGGACACGCTTCGGGTGAATATTTCCGCGCCATGTTGTCGATCAGAAAACTGAAGGCGATGCGAGAGCAGCGACTGCAGGAACTGAGCAGCAACATCATGGCCGTTGCGTTGAAGCGTGATGAAGTGATTCAGCCGAGCGAGGTGGTGAATACGTTGAAGGGCGACAGCCGGACGATTCCAATTCCTGTTCACGTGATGGACTTCCCGTACGATCACTCACACGTGATGCCTTTCCCGTATCAAGAATCGATTGCCGCCGAAGTGGACAGGGGATTCAATCAGGTCTTTGCGATGGCGGCGCAGCATCTCACAGCGTGTTGACATACACCAGCATGCCGGCTAAACGCCGAGAAGCTGAACGACGATTGTGCGTTCCCGCGGACGATTGTCATGATCGACGAGCACGATCTGCTGCCACGTTCCGAGCATGAGCGAGCCATTGACAAATGGAACGGTCAGCGAGCAGCCCATGATCGCTGCACGAACGTGGGAGTGTCCGTTGCCGTCGTGCCACGTGTCGTCGTGATGATAGCGATGATTTCTTGGCGCGACCCGCTCGAGCGATTCAGGGATGTCGGTTCGCAAACCGGGTTCGTACTCTGTTGTCGTGATTGATGCGGTCGATCCGACAACAAACACGGTGGCACTTCCTTCTCTCAATTCCTTTTTGGAGAGAATGGCGCTGACCTGATCGGTAATGTCCAGGACTTCTGAGTTGCCGCGCGAGGAAATTCTGAATTCTTCGGTGTGGATGTTCATAGAAGTTATCTCCAATGGTGGTAAGCAACCTACAACTTTGCCTGAGCGTTTGCAATTCGTCTATTGTCCGAAATGATCAAGCGGCATAGATATCGTCTCACGTTCATTGTGCTCGCACTGTGCTTTGCCGCGTCGGCTTCGGCGCAACGGCTTGCGTTGAAGACGTACAATCGTTCAAACGGATTGGCGAGCGACTACATCATCTGCATGATGCAAGATCGCGAAGGGCGGATATGGTTCGGCACCGACCGCGGTGTAAGTTGCTACAATGGACGGACATACAAAACGTACACAACAAGCGACGGCCTCCAGAGCAACTTCATTCAGTGTATGTTTCAGGATCGGGCTGGTTCCATCTGGTTCGGAACGTATGATGGCGGCGCGAGCGTCTTCGACGGCAAGCGCTTCCGCGCATTCACTACGAAAGAAGGGCTGACGTCTAATTCCGTCTCCGGCGTCTGGCAAGACAAGCACGACAGAATCTTTTTCCTTGCGAAGACACTTTGTTATCTTGACGCGGATTCGACAATCCATTCCCTCGACCCCGACGTGCAGGGCGGATACGGTCCGCTCCCTGACAGCTCATTCATTGTTGCGAAGGGAGGTCGGCTCGCCCGGATGGTGTCGTTCCCCGACTCGATTCACTTCATTGTGTATTCCTTGCCGAAAGGAGAAAAGCTGTATCTCGATTCCTCGCTGGCGTTTCCCTACGGCCGAAATGTCGTTTATGAGAACGGCGAGTATTGGATTCCAAGTTACGATCGCATTTTGCTCGTGCGCTTCAGTGAGGAGCGGAGAGCGTTCAAGCGCGAGATTTTGGTTAGCAGGGCCGTGACCGCGTGTCAGAGTGATGGCGCTGGGAATGTGTGGGTAACAACCGATCGAAACGGCGTGGCAAAGATTCGCGGCGGCAACATAACATGGTACACCGAGCGTGACGGCTTCAGTCGGATGCGTGTGCTGAATGTTTTTCGCGACTACGAAGGATCGTTGTGGTTCGGCACCATGGGTGGAGGCGCGCAGAAGTTGCTGAATGAACAGGTGCGGCTGTTCACGACGTCGGAGGGGTTGCTCCAGAATGATGTTACAACGGTGTTCGCCGATTCCAAGGGGCGTGTGTGGATTGGTGCGAGCCGAGGCGTTAATGTGTACGAGCGGGGACGCATTCGGCAAATGTTCACAAACGGAATTGAGAACGTCCGCGCATTTGCTGAAGACAAGCAGGGTCGTTTGTACATCGGCGCGTTCAGCGGCTTGTACGGGCCGCTTGACTTGAGCAAGTCTCCTTCGCTCGCAAAATCTCCCTATCGCTACATCTCCTACGGCATCTCGGGATTGGTTTACCGAACCGATACCTCCGGTACGGAGTTGTTTGTCTCGACGTTCGGAGATGGACTCAAGCGCATCTCGCACGGCAATGAGTTGCATCTTACAACTCAGAACGGCTTGCCGAGCAATATGAGTGAAGGCATGTCGGAGGGGAACAATTCCATCTGGCTGCTCACGCGAAGCAAAGGTGCAACTCGGTACGCGCAGGGACGCATTGAGACGTTCGCGATGTCGGAGGGACTTCCCTCCAACATGGTGAATGTCGTCTTCGAACAATCCTCGCGTGACACGCCAGTCTTCTGGTTTGGGACGGACAAAGGCGTGACGCTGTTGCAAGGGAGAAGCATCCAACACTTTAGCGACAGTACAGGAATGCGGGGCAGCAATGTCATTGCCATCTTCCAGTTGCGCGACAGTTTGAAGACAATGGTGATCGCGACGGATGAAGCGTTGCATCGGTATCGTCATGGGCGTGTCGAACCGTATGGTCCGCTTATGATTCTTCCTTCGCGTGAGATGAAGGTAAACAGCTCGTTCTTTGACAAACGCACTTCACTTCTCTGGCTCGCGACAACCGGAGGACTCGTGAGCATCGATCCCACAAAAGATCGACCGGCGCTGCCGCCGCCTAAAGTGATGATCACCCGATTCGCCATCGATTCGACATACTACGACCTGAACCCCACTCGTGATTTCACATTCTCACACGACGATAATAATCCGGTTTTTGAGTTTACGGGGCTGAGCTATGCGAACGAGGATCGAGTGCGATATCGTTATGCATTAGCCGGACTCGACGACAACTGGTCGATGTTGACAACTGAACGGCGGGTGCAGTACAGGAACCTGACTGAAGGCAAGTACGAATTTATTGTTGTTGCCGTGAATCCTGATGGCGTCTCCTCGACCACGCAGTCGAAGGTGGCGTTTCGCGTTCTGCCCCCGTATTGGCGAACGTGGTGGTTTCGCGGGTTTGCCCTGATGATTCTCGCGGGCGGATTCGGAGGAGTTGTGCGTTTCATTTCGACGCGTGAGCTTCGCAAGCGGGTTGCCGTGCTGGAACGTGAGCAAGCTGTGCAGAAGGAACGTGAGCGGATTTCGAGAGACTTGCATGATCACGTCGGAGCGCAGCTTGTCAATATTATTTCCGGCTTGGATTTGGTGAGCAAGTATTCGCCGCCAACTGAAACGCGGGCGCAACGTTTACTCCGATCATTACAGCAGGATGCGCGACTGAGCATGCTTCAGCTCCGCGAAACAATCTGGGCAATCAAGTCGCAGTCAATGTCGCTCGACCGATTTGCCGAGCAGATCGAAAACTACTCACGCCGGCAAACGGAGTTCTTTGATCTTCACGAGTTGGAATTCCAAACGAACTGCGATTCGCAACATGAGCTGACGCCGTCTCAAGTGCTGAACTGTTTTCGCATCACGCAGGAAGCCATGACCAACAGCATGAAGCATTCACACGCGGACACAGTAATCGTGAAGGTGGTGAGCAAGGATGCTGCTCTGGAAATTGAGGTGAAAGACAACGGCACTGGATTCCGACAAACCGGCAATCCAGTGCAGGGGAACGGCATCAGAAACATGATGAAGCGCGCCGACGAAATCGGGGCGACGCTCACCATCTTTCAGCCGGCGACAGGCGGCACTTCGGTCAAGCTTCGCCTTCCGCTGAACTCCGATAGAACGACGTCGGCGTTGAATACCCCATAAGAGGTATTGATTGAGGAATGACAAATCATAATATGTAAGCATGACTACTATACGAGTTGCTTGTGTTGAGGACAATACCTCGCTTCGCAGAAGATTCGAAGAGCAGTTCACTTTTTTCAGCGACGTTGAACTTATCGGGACGTACGCTACCGGCGAGGCAGCGATCAATGCGCTGCAGAAAGCCGCGCCGAGCCAGCTTCCGAACGTCATTCTCATGGACATCGAGCTTCCCGGCATGTCGGGAATCGAAGCGACGATTGCTCTGAAGGAGTTATTCCCTGAAATCGAGATCATGATGTTTACGGTGTTTGAAGATGAATTGAAAATCTTCCACGCCATCCAGGCGGGTGCTGCCGGCTACTTACTGAAGGACGACCCAATCGAAAAAGTTGTGGATGCCATTCGCGAGTTGTCGCAAGGCGGCGCGCCAATGTCGCAATCGATTGCTCGCACGGTTCTTTCGTTTCTGCGCGGAAAGTCGCGACCCGCCGCGAATGCAAACTCCGTTACCGCGCCTGCTGTCCACGAGCCGGTTGAATTCAATCTCTCCGAGCGCGAGCTGGAGCTGTTGCACGGTCTCGTCCACGGAGAAACATATCAATCGCTTGCCAAAAAGCTTTTTATCTCGCCGCATACAGTCAAGACACACATCAAGAACATCTACAAGAAACTTCACGTGCATTCGCGAGCCCTCGCCGTGCGCGTAGCGCTTGATCGCGGATTGGTGTAAACCGATCGTTCGTTTGAATGTCATACGCTTTTTTGCTACTCTCTTCCGAATCATTCCCGAACCTGATTTCCCGGCGGCTGCATCAGAAATCTCATCACCCTACATGCTGATGTAGTTCGTTTTCTCGCTTTTAATCGGAAGATTGAGTTATGATAACCGTAGGCATCGTCGAAGACGACAAGGACATACGCATCGGCATCCAAAAGTACCTGACGCACCAGAAAGATCTCCTCTGCGAAATCACCGGCGAGTCGGTGGAGGAATTTCTTGCCAGGTCGAAGGGAATGGAGTTCCCCGACGTCATTCTCAGCGACATCGGGCTGCCGGGCATGTCGGGCATCGACGGCATGAAGCTGATCAAGGAGGAACATCCCGAGACGGACATCATCATGCTGACTGTGTACAACGATTGGCAGAAGATTTTCGACTCGCTGCGTGCGGGCGCTTCGGGGTATCTCGTAAAGAACACGCCGCTCGCAGAAATCAAGAAGGCGATTGAAACTGTGCGCGCCGGCGGCTCCGTCATGTCGCCGGAGATTGCCAGAAAAGTGATGGAGCATTTCAACACGGCGGCGTCATTGCAAGCGCAGAAGACTCGGCCGGAATCTGTTCTCACTCCAAAAGAGAAAGAGATCGTCGTCGGGTTGGTTGACGGACTGAGCTACAAAATGCTCGCCGACAGGATGAGCATTTCTATCGACACGATTCGCTTTCACATCAAAAACATCTACAAGAAACTCCAGGTCAACTCGAAGGCCGAGGTTATCAGCAAGTCTCTTCGGGGAGAGATATAGTAATTGCACCATTGCATCTCATTGCATCATTGGATCATTGCATCATTGATGATTGATCGTTGACCATCGATCTCTGCGTCAACGATCTTCCCATCCATCAATCCACCAATCCACCAATCTCGCCATTCCACCATGCCAACGCGTTCTCCCACATCCACATGTAGGTAGAACCTGCCGGTCAGCATCGTATCAGCCTCCAAGATTCACCAACATTCATTCACACAAACAAATCTGGAGGCTTCATGAAGTTCTCAACTGTTGCTTTGCTTATGGTCGTTGGCGTTCAGCTCGCCGGAGCGCAGATCACGCTCGGCCCTGATAAGATTCCGGCAGCCGGCGATCACTACACGTCAACGTCGATGGATACGACGAACGTTGAGCCGGGAACAGCGGGATCGAACAAGATCTGGAATTTCTCGACGCTCGTTCCGGATGGCGACGCGACGACGTTCTACTATGTCAATCCATCTGCAACGCCGTACGGACAGGAATTTCCTGCAGCTTCGCTGGCGAGCTATATCGTGGAGTCGAGTGACACGACCTACGCGTATTTCTCAACTGCGTCGAACAGGCTCGGGCATCTTGGTTCTGCCGGTGCGGAGTTTCTCTTCCGATATGCCGATCCGGAGATCCAGCTGCCGACGCCGCTGAATTACAACGATCAGTTCACCGATCAGTTTCGCGGCGAGACTGTGGGGGACGGCTACGTGATGCGCACCAGCGGCTCGCTGATGATCATCAACGATAGCTACGGAACCATCTCGCTGCCCGGCGGCCGAACATTCCCGGCTGCACGAGTGAAATTCTTCCGGCAGTCAAACGACACAGTGTACGTGAACGGTCTTCCCGCATTCTCATCGCAAACGACAACCACGTCGTACGAATGGTTCATCGCATCGGTGAAATTCCCGGTACTGCAGATTGCCTACTACACGCATACTTCGGGGACCGGAACTTTCTCTTCGATGCTTGTCGAGTTGAATTCTGATGTCGCGACGGGCGTAAAGGAAAGACGGCAAGAAGGCGTGGCATCGAAGTTCACGCTCGAGCAAAACTTTCCAAATCCATTCAACCCGACGACGACGATCAGCTTTCAGTTGCCTGAAGGCGGAAACGTTTCGCTCAAGATATACAACCTTCTCGGACAAGAAGTCGCGACACTGGTTGATGAAGAGTTGGAAAGCGGCATCTATGCGATTCCGTTTGACGCAAAAGGACTTGCGAGCGGATCGTACATCTATCGCATGCAGGCCGGCAACTCCATTCAAACACGGAAGCTGACTGTTTTGAAATGAGCAGCCGCGAGGCCTGTCGCGACACTGCCGACCGGCCTGTCGCGACAGCCTGCATGAACATGTAGGTCGAAGGCATACATGATGCTGCCTACATCGAGATGTAGTGATGAAACCGGGTTCACAAGTGTATCTTGTCGCCGCAGCAAGGAAGTTGATGTGAGTCGCTGACATTTCATTATCAACGGAGGGCGCATGGTAAGGAAGTTGGTGGCAAGTGGTGTCGTACCGGGAATTCTGTCGGGCATGGTGTCGGGGGTTCTTTCCATCGGAATCGGGAGTCTGATTGGGATGTGGGCGATTTCAGCATCGGTAGGATTGGAGACTGAACTCGGGTTTGACGGTCCGCTGAGAGTCCTGCTCTTCGGTGCAGCGTTTGGAAGTCTCGGCGGTCTGATATTTCAGATCGGTGTGGGGACAGGCCGCATGCCGAGGTTGTTCGCAACGAGAGGAGCTACGTTTGGACTTCTCCTTTTCATCGTTCTGATTCCATTCGTTCCCGCGAACTCGTTCCATGATGCAGACTCGGTTTCACTCGCAATCAGTGTCTTTGGTTTAGTGTTTGTCGGATACGGCTTTCTTCTGGATCTGCTCCTGAACGAATTCAAGGGCAGCGCCAGGTCTGAACAAGAGAATTCGTGTAGGGCCTCGTACAAAGAGGTTCAATTCATTCAACAATACTTAAGAGAGGAGTAATCATGAATCGTAGCTTTCGATTGCCTGCAATTGTGCTGGCGGGAGTGTTGTTCGCTCAGGCAGCATCAGCTCAGAAGACGACGGGCGCAAATAAGAAGTTGGTAGAGCGTGGAAAATATCTTGTGACGATCGCGCTCTGCAATGATTGTCACTCACCGAAGAAGTTCGGACCGAACGGACCCGAAGTCGATGAGAGCAAACTCCTCTCCGGCGCTCCGTCGCATACTCCGCTTCCCGAATCTCCCGCGGGCGTTCTTGGCCCCGACAAGTGGGGCGTTGTCGCATCCAACGACCTCACGACATGGTTTGGTCCGTGGGGCATCAGCTTCGCGAAGAACTTGACGCCGGACGTCGAAACGGGAATCGGCAGCTGGACTGAGGACATGTTCATCCGGGCGATACGCACGGGGAAGGACATGGGCGAGGGTCGCCAGATTCTTCCGCCTATGCCGTGGCAGTTAATCGGCAAAGCGACTGATGCAGATCTCAAAGCGATGTTCGCATATCTCAAGTCATTGCCTTCCATCAAGAACGCGGTGCATGAACCGATTCCGCCCTCGATGGGGACTGTGCACGAGCCGATTCCGCCGGCGACCGGTGCGACGAAGTGAACGACGTGAAGCGTGAATGGTGTAGGGAGGAATGATGAGACAGGCGGCAAGAATTCTTCGCTGGCTGGTAATCGGAGGATCATTGGTTGTTGTCTCGCTGAGGCTACCCGCCGGTTCTTTGTACAAATCGGTCGCGACAAAAGACGGCGGAACGATCAAAGGGAAAGTTGCTTTGCATAGGGCTGCCCCGCAGACTTTCTTCCTTGACGTCACGAAGGACAACGACTGGTGCGGCCGAAAAAAACAATCCCCGCGGCTTGCAATCGGAAAAGGCAAAGGCGTTCGAAATGCAATCGTGTCACTTGTTGGCGTTACGCATCGAAAAAAAATCGGAACGAGAAAGGTTCTTCTCAACCAGAAGAACTGCGAGTTCGACCCTCACGTATTGCTGCTGCCTTCAGGCGCCGATCTTCAGATTGTGAACAGCGACGGAACATTGCACAATGTGCGTGCCTCTGCGCCTGATGGTCTTACTGCGTTCAACATCGCTCAGCCGGTGAAGAATTTCAGATTCACCGTGAAAGCTGATCAACTCAAAACTCCGGGCATCTACTCTCTCTTATGCGATGCAGGCCATCCGTGGATGAGCGGATTCATTGCAGTGATGGAACATCCCTACTATGCTCTCACTGACGCTGACGGGAATTTTATCCTGGACGACATTCCGCCGGGGAACTATAAGTTGAAGATGTGGCACGAAGGAGTGCATGTCTCCCGCACGGAAACGGAGTCGGGCAAAACAAAATCCTATTCATTCGAACAGCCCTATGAAGAAACGCAAGAGGTGGCTGTTGAACCCGGCGGCACTGTGAATGTCGAGTTCGAGTTATCTCTTCGTCCACCACCGTTGACGGCGAAGTAGTTTGCTTCTGAATTTTCTCTGAAGGCATTCATCGTCTTGTATGATGGATGCCTTTTTGTTTTTTGATGGCGTGCATCATCCTGCATCAATGTGTGGGGAGAAGTCTGAATCTCATCCCAACCTTTTCCGTTGAAGTGGACATCACAGACACAATCATCCACTCATAAGAAAGGAAGACAACATGCAGGCATCCGCACTCCGAAGAACGCTGTTCGTTGCACTCACAGTTGCGGCTGTGGGAATCATCGGTTGCAGCAAGAACGAATCCGATCCCATGAATCCCGACGGCGAAGGTGGATTTGGCAACACGCCGAGCACACCCGTTCCGCAAGAGATGGTCGGCATGTGGTACGCGGGCACAATCGGACTGACGAACTTCTACAATCCCGGCACGGGCCAATGGACCTCAGGCCGGGGACTCGGGATGTTCTACAAGCTGTATGCGAACGGAACGTATGAGTACGGTTGGCAAGGTCAAGTCACGAACTACAACTGCACGACTTCGGGACTCGTGTACAAGAGGGGAACTGTTGTGGTCGGCGATTCAGTGTTGACGTTACACTCGACGTACGGTCGCGCAAAGGGCGAATACACCTGCTCACCGGCATCCAACTTTGATCGGCCCGAACCGCCTTCGACTTCGACGATTATTGTGCGACGTGGGCAAGACGAACAGGGAAACCCGGTCATGTTCATCCGCATGACAACAGGCGACTACGTTCAGTACAAACTTCTGGAGTAAAACTCAGCGCACTCGTTTCCGAAAAAAGGCCGTGGGCAAGCACTCCGGCCTTTCTCTTTCGCACCGCTCCCGTTCCCTTTGGCTGATGCCGCATTGTCACTCCCTCCCGACGATTTTTCCTTTCGAGATGAAATGCTTTCAGATTGTCTGCCGATCTGACACCAACATTTTTTCCGATTTGATACGAATCCTTCAACGACTTGCATTTTGAACTACTTCGGAAATGGCACGACGATTGAAAACTATCCGATCACAGAAAAAAAATCATTCAAAGAAAAGTAGAAGGAGGAAAACCATGTTAGTTCAAGTTCGTCGACGACCAGCGTTCGGTTCGTTCTGGAATGAGATCTCTGAATTCGAAAGAGAGATCAACAAGGTGTTCGGAAATATTCATCGTGACGAAACTGCAACGGGTCACCAACTCGATCGATACTACTCGCCGGCTATTGCCGCGTGGGAGAATGACGACCACACAGCGCTGATGGTCGAGCTTCCCGGCGTGAAGAAGGAAGATTTGAAGCTCTCTGTTGAGAACAATGTCTTGACGGTGACCGGCTCACGCAAGCGGCATGCAACGCCCGAGAAGAGCACCTGGCTGCGCAACGAGATCCGGACGGGAGACTTCAGCCGAACAGTGCGACTGCCGCAAGGTGTTGACACCACGAAGATCTCGGCTGAGCTGGCGAACGGCGTTCTGCGCGTCGTGTTGCCCAAAGCCGAAGAAGTGAAGCCGCGAGAGATTCGCATCAACTGACAATCTGAAGAAAGGAGCATTATCCATGTCAAGCAATAATGACGTTGCCGTCATGCAACAGGATAACACTGCGTTGCGGAGACAGGCTGAGCAGATTGCCACAGTAGCGCCGCTCACGGATATCTTCGAGACTGCGGATGCGTACGTGCTGAAACTCGATATGCCCGGCGCAAGCAAGGAATCCATCAACGTTACGATGGACAAGGACTCGCTGGTGATTCGCGGAGAGGCGCAGAATATCTTCAATCAATCTGCGAAAGTGCTGTATAGTGAAATCCAGGGCGCTGTCTATCATCGCAACTTTAACATCACGGAAAGCGTTGATAGAAACAGCGTTGATGCCCAGTTCGAAGATGGCGTGCTCACGCTGAAGCTTTTGAAGAAAGAAGAGCTGAAAGCGCGTGAGATTCAGATCAAATAGAAAAGGCCGAGGGAACGCAACGGAAGCAGATCGACGTCAAGGTGAAGTAACTTTCAAGACGAGCCGGCTCGGTTGAAGGACGATGGTGATGGGATGAGCCGGTTCAACTGCGTGAACCGGGTGCTGTCATTTCTTTGGTGGGATAGTGATGGTACCCGGTTTGCATTTTGTGGGCGTGCCGATGAACGGAGCAGTGAACGAAGATTTTTCGAACGATGTTATTTGATGTGAAGCCGTACGGAGTTGTGAAAGAGAAAGGCGAAAGAAAATGACCAAGACGAAAGTGCCGCAAGCCATGGCCGTGCTGCCGCTGCGGAATTCTGTTTTCTTCCCGCGGCAGGTTATGCCGCTTTCCATCGGGCGCGAAGTAAGCATCCGCGGCGTGGAGGAAGGAATAAAGGATGACGGACATGTTGTGATCGTCGCGCAGACAGACGGCACCATCGACGCGCCGACGGAAAAGGATATCTACTGGGTCGGCACGCTGGCAAAAGTTTTGAAGCAATTCACGTTGCAGGATGGAACGCGCAGCGTGCTAATGCAAGGGATTGAGCGCGTCCAGATCATTTCGATTCTGCACACCGATCCGTTCATCCGTGCAGTTGTGCGTGCAGTTGATGAAACCGAGGAGTCCGGCGTTGAGATCGACGCGATTACGACCAACCTGAAGAATCTTTTCAAGCAGGCGACCGATCTCTCTCCGAATCTGACCGAAGAACATCTCTCGGTTGTCGTCAACACGCAGGAACCCAGCGCCGTAATCGATCTGATCGGAGCGATTCTGCCGGTTGCGGTTGAAGAGAAGCAGAAGATTCTTGAGACGATGGGACTCCGCAAGCGCCTTGAAGAAACACTGCTCGCCCTGACGAAGCTCGTACAGAAACTTGAGCTGGGCAGCAAGATCCAATCTGAAGTGCAGGAAGGAATCAATAAGGGGCAGCGGGAATACTATCTTCGCGAGCAGATGAAAGCGATCAAGAAAGAGCTGGGCGAAGATGACGAGAACGTTGAGCAGGCAGAACTCCGCAAACGTATCGACGATGCGAAGCTTCCCGAGGAAGCATTGAAAGTCGCTGAGAAGGAATTGAAGCGCTTGTCGCAGATGAACCAGGCGTCAGCGGAATACACTGTGAGCCGGACGTATCTGGATTGGATTCTAGACTTGCCATGGAGCGTGAGCACGGACGACAGCATCGACATCAAGAAAGCGCGTGAAGTTCTGGAGAACGATCACTACGGGCTGGATAAAGTCAAACGGCGCATTCTCGAGTATCTTGCTGTACGGAAACTGAAGAATGACATGCGCGGCCCGATTCTCGTGTTCGCCGGCCCGCCCGGCGTCGGCAAGACGTCGCTTGGCAAGTCGATTGCCAATGCGCTGGGAAGAAAATTCGTGCGAATGTCGCTCGGCGGCGTGCGCGATGAGGCAGAGATCCGCGGCCATCGACGAACGTACATTGGCGCATTGCCGGGAAGAATTATTCAAGGCCTGCGCAAGGCGGGTTCGAACAATCCTGTCTTTATGCTGGATGAGATAGACAAAGTCGGCACGGATTTCCGCGGCGACCCGTCCTCGGCGCTGCTTGAGGTTCTTGACCCGGAACAGAATTTCTCGTTCAGCGATCACTACATAGAGATCCCTTTCGATCTCTCGAAAGTCATGTTCATCGCGACAGCGAATATGCTTGATACGATTCCGGCTCCGCTTCGTGATCGTATGGAGATCATCGAGATTCCGAGCTATACGGAAGACGAGAAACTGCACATTGCTCAGAAGTATCTCGTGCCGAAGCAGGTGAGAGAGCATGGGCTGAAGACTGAACAGATCGAAATGGAGGGCGACGCGCTGCGAGGCATCATCAGCGGCTACACGCGCGAGGCCGGTGTGCGAACACTCGAACGGCAAATTGCTGCTGTTGCGCGCGGCGTAGCGAAGGATGTTGCCGAGGGACTCAAGGAACAGTCGAAAGTTGGCAAAGATAATCTGACGAAATATCTTGGTCAACAAAAATTCTTCCCCGATGTCGCGGAGCGGATCAACCGGCCCGGCATCGCCGTTGGGTTGGCGTGGACTCCTGTCGGCGGCGATATTCTGTTCATCGAGGCGACGAAGATGAAGGGGAAGGGAAATCTCACGCTGACAGGTCAGCTTGGCGATGTGATGAAGGAATCGGTGCAAGCGGCGATGAGCTACATTGCATCGCACGCGAAGGAGCTTGGGCTGGAGGAGAATTTCAAATCTGAGATGGATATTCACGTGCATGTGCCGGCTGGCGCGATTCCCAAAGACGGACCGTCGGCGGGTGTGACGATGCTGACTGCGCTCACATCCTTGCTCACCGATCGACTTGTGCGCAACGATCTTGCGATGACTGGCGAGATTACATTGCGCGGCGCAGTGCTGCCGATCGGAGGCGTGAAAGAAAAAGTTCTTGCTGCGCACCGCGCGGGAATCAAGACTGTGCTTCTGCCCGAGCGCAACAGGCTTGATCTTGAAGACGCGCCGAAAGCCGCAGTCGAGGGCATGACGTTCCATTTCGTGAAAGAGATGGCTGATGTGCTGAGGCTCGCGCTGCTTTCGAGAGAAGAATCGGAGAAGCACAAGACTGCAGAACTTTCGCTCGATCCGGTTGCAGTGAACTGAACTCCGCTGATGTTCGAGGGGCGTTCCGGTTGCGGAGCGCCCCTGTGTTATCCCCACCAACCATTGTCCATTCAGCATTCACGATAATTCACAATTCACTACGCGTTGGATGCGGATGTAATAGGTGATGATTCTCAATCGTCAATTGTCAACAATCAACTGTCAACGATCCAGGGCGACCAACTTTGCGCCGAAGTAGATCGCTCCGCCTGCCTGACGCCTGCCTGACGGCAGTCAGGCCCGCCGGTGGCCCACAAAAAAAATTGCATCTACCATGAGTTCTGCATGTTGTTTGACATTCGCCGCCGAATTTCTTACAATCTACTGAGAAATAATCACTTACAGCCACTCATCTCGCATGTCAAAATCCACCAAATGGTTTCTGGTCATCTTCGGCATTCTTGCTCTGTTTGGTGTCGGACTTCTGTTGCTCTTTTATTCCGCGTTTCAATCAGTCGGTGAAAGCTCAAGGGAAGTTGTGACAATCGGTCGTGGAGATAAACTCGCGGTCGTGGAGTTGTTGGGTGCAATCGAATCGTCGGAGAGTGTCGTCCGCCAGATCAAGAAATATCGCGACGACAAGTCCATCAAGGGAATTCTTCTTCGCATCGACTCGCCCGGCGGCGCAGTTGTGCCAAGTCAGGAAATGTATGAAGAGGTGAAGAAGACCCGCGACGGTGGCAAGCCTGTTGTCGTGTCGATGGGATCGCTCGCGGCAAGCGGAGGCTACTATGTTGCATGCGGCGGATCGAAGCTCGTCGCAAATCGCGGAACACTCACGGGCAGCATTGGCGTGATTGGCGAGTTCCTGCAATTTCACGAAGCGATGAGCAAGCTGGGCATTCAATCGAAGACGATCAAGAGTGGAAAGTTGAAGGATGCCGGAGTGCCGACGAAACCGATGTCGAAGGATGCGGAACTGTATTTTCAATCGCTGATGGATGACGTTCATCGTCAGTTTATTCGCGTTGTTGAGCGCGAGCGCGACCTCGATCACGAGTTTGCTGTTGAGCTTGCCGACGGACGGGTGTTCACCGGCGAGAAGGCTGTGAAGTTCGGACTCGTCGATACGCTCGGCACGTTCGAGGATGCGATCGAGATTGCCGCGTCGCTTGCAGGCATCGAGGGCGAGCCATCGATCGTGCGCGAGCGGGAACGCCGGGGTTGGTTCGATCGGATGTTTGGAGAGGTAGGCGAGAGTGTCAAAGATTTGAAGCAAGCGTTGTTACAGAAGCCCGTGTTGTCCTATCGATACGCGGGTCCGTATTAGTGTCAACAGGAATTTCATTTCAATCAATCAACACCACACTGAGGAGGGTTAGAGTTGACCAAAGCAGACATTGTTGATCGCATAGCCACGGGGACAGGTCTGACCAAAGTTGATACGGAAGCGGTGGTGGATGGCTTCATCCTCACGGTCATCGACGCGATGAAAGATGGGAGGAACATTGAGATACGCGGGTTCGGGAGTTTTAAGGTGAAGAAACGGAAGGGACGCGTCGCACGCAATCCTCGCACCGGCGAACAAGTGATGGTCGATGAACATTGGGTTCCCTTGTTCAAGGTGTCGAAGGAAGTGAAGCAGGCTGTGAACGAAAATCTGATGAAGGCACAACCACAGGGCTAGGAGAAGTTTTGTAGATGGCGAAGAGCGGAATTGCCTGTAAGAATTGCGGCGCGGCGTTAACGGAGAACGATCGGTTCTGTCCGCAATGCGGGGCCAAGATTGGCGAGTCGGTCCCTGAGAATCTGACGCCGGTGCGTTGCCAGATCTGTGGTCACGAGAACAAACACAGCGGTGCATTCTGTGAAGCCTGCGGTGCGAAACTTCCCGGCAGAAAGTCTGCTGCTGAACCGCCCCGGCAGAAGAAGAGCGTCGGTGCAAAGCCGAAGCAAGGCTTCTTGGGCAAGTTGCAGCCGTGGCACTATGTTGTGATCCCGCTGCTCGCCATCGTCCTCGTTATTCTTCTCTATACAGAACTGCAACGCGACGCCTCGAACACCGTCATTCAGTCGCCGCCGATGCAATTTCCCGCGCAGCAACAAGCTGCAACTCCGCCGAGCGGTGAATTGCTGGAGAGTATCGACCGGCTGCAGAAGACGGCGACGGAGAATCCCAGTGATGCCGGCGCACAGTTGCTGTTGGCGAACGCACTGCACGACGCAGGCATGCGCGACGCGAGCTACTTTCCGCGTGCAATTGAGGTGTACAAGCAATATTTGAAGTCAAAGCCCGGCGATCCGAATGCTCGCGTGGACCTGGGCATCTGCTATTTCGAATTAGGCAAAGTCGATTCAACGCAATCGGCTGCGTTGTTCTCAACGGCGATTGAGCAGATGGAGATCGCGGTGCGGAACACCCCGACACATCAGCCCGGCGCGTTCAATCTGGGCATTGTGTATTTGTATTCGGGCAACCTTGAGAAGTCAAACGAATGGCTGCGGCGGACCGTGGAGTTGAACGCCGAATCTGATTTGGGAAGACGAGCGAAGGCAATTTTGGAACAACATAAACAAGCAGGTTAACATCATCTCCGAAGAGATTTATACTTCTCTTCGATGCGAAGGAAAGGAGGTAGCATGCCGAGCGGTAAAAAGCGCAAGCGCCACAAGATGGCAACGCACAAGCGCAAGAAACGCCTGCGGAAGATGCGTCACAAGAAGAAGAACCGTTAGACGGAACCGTTCAACGGACCCGTTCGACGAATCGTACAATCCCGCTCTCTTGCTCATCAATGAAGAAGCGGGATTTATTTCTCGCATGTTGACGCTGGACGATTGGTTGCTTTTTGCAGCCTAAGTTTATATCATAAAATTGAATCAGAGATGTTGTGTTCAACTTTTGTGGAGAAGCGACGATGGCAGAAAAGAATGGCGTAGCAAAAGGATTCGTCATCGGTCTGCTGGCTGGGAGTGCGATTGGGGCGATTCTTGCACTGCTGTATGCTCCGAAGAGCGGACGCGAACTTCGCTCCGACATCAAAGCGAAGACCGATGAGCTGATGGACAATGCTGAGACGATGATTCAGAAAACCCGAACACGCGTGCAGGAAGCTGCAGCGGACGCGCGAAGACGCTCGGAACAGGTGATCAGCGATGTGAAGACGCAAGCCGACACGCTGATGCAGGATGCAGACAGAGTCCTGAACACGGCGAAGCAACGCACCGGCTCAATCCTTGAAGAAGGAATGAAGGTGAAGGACGCGGTGAAAGCCGGCGTCGAGGCCTTCAAGCAGGAACGCGATCGTACTGCCTAACTCACCCTTCGCTTTCCGGCCCACCAACTAAGGAAGAGAACGTGGAAACAGTTTTGCTGATTGCCCAGATTGTCGCGCTTCTCGGCGTGACGGCAGTGTGCGTGTTTCTCGTGATTGTGTTGATTCGTGTGAAGGAGACGCTTACCAATATCGAGCGCGATATCAAGGGCGTCACAGAGCGCACGATGCCGGTGCTCGAGAATATCGACTATGTCAGTTCGAGGCTGAGAGGCATTACCGATAATATCGACGATCAGGTGTTGATGGTTCGCGAGGCGGTGGGTTCGATGAAAGAAATTGCAGATAACGTTGTGAACCTCGAACGCGAAGTGCAGGCACGGCTGGAGGGACCAATCCTCGATACTGTAAGTTTTGTGGCTGCGATTTTCAAAGGCGTGAAAACGTTCGCTGAACGTCTGCGCGCATAAACCTCTGTTGTTGCAACAGAGGTTTTTTGTTCTTTATGAGTGGTAAGATGTGAAGCGCTCTCAGCGTACCAACGGACGATCCTTCGGACGCACGTCCCTCTCTCGTTACCGATACACAGGCTCATGCTCATTTCGCCGGCGCTGCATGGCCGACACGTCTGCCGGATCAAGAAGGTTCTCGCTGCACAGCAAGCATTGATTTTTTCTCAACTGAAATCTTGAATGGAGGCATCGTTAGAGTATGAAAGAATACACACCCGACCACATCCGCAACGTGGCTCTCATCGGCCACGGAGGAGCGGGGAAGACATCGCTCGCCGAGGCAGTGCTCTTCTCTGCTGGAATGACCACCCGCCTCGGCAAAGTCGAAGAAGGAAACACGATTTCCGACTACCATCCCGACGAAGTCGAACGTCAAATCTCCATCAACACCTCATTGCTGGTTTGCGAGTACAAAGCGACCAAGATCAACATCCTTGATACGCCGGGCTATTCCGATTTTACAGGCGAGGTGAAAAGCGCATTGCGCGTCGCCGACACCGCATTCGTTGTTGTGAAGGCCGTCGAAGGCATCGAGGTCGGAACGGAGATCGTCGGGAAGTACACAAACGAATTTCGCAACGGCGTTGTCTTTGTGGTGAACAAGCTCGATCACGAGAATGCCGACTTCGAGAAAGTCGTGCAGCAATGCCATGATTACGTGAGTCATGAAGTTGAGGTGATTCAGTTCCCCCTCAATCAAGGTCTGGGATTCGACACCGTCATCGACGTGATCAAGATGAAGGCGTTGAAGTATCAGCCCGGCACAAACGGCAAGTACGTCGAAACGGAAATCCCCGCAGAAGCAAAAGAAAAAGCCGAGCACTACCGGCGCCAGTTGTTGGATGCGGTAGCAGAGCTTGACGAAAACCTGATGAACAAGTATTTCGAAGCCGGCACGTTGTCGGAAGAGGAATTGAAGCAGGGACTGCATAAGGGAATTCACGAGCGAAGCATATTCCCGATTCTCTGCTGCTCTGCAACATCCAACATTGGCGTGACCGACATTCTCGATTTCATCGTGGAGGATTGTCCTGCCCCGCCCGAGATCGGCGACACGCATGCGCGTCCGGTGAACATTGCGGATGGCGAGCAAGACGTTGTCGTCCGTCCCGATCCCAAAGCTGAACCATCGCTTTTCATTTTCAAAACTGTCTCGGAAGCTCACGTTGGCGAGCTGTCGTTCTTCCGCGTCTACTCGGGAACAGTCACGCCGGGAATGGATCTCGTCAACGAAGCGAACGGCAAGCCCGAACGCCTCGCGCAAATCTACAGCATGAGTGGCAAAGATCGCAAGGACGTGAGCAAGCTGATGGCTGGCGACATCGGCGCGGTAGTGAAACTCAAGGACACGCACACCAACGACACCCTCAGCAGCAAATCGCTGGCGGTTGTGTACGGCCCGATTGCCTTTCCCGAGCCGGTGTATCATCTCGGCATTCAACCGAAGACGAAAGGCGACGAAGACAAGATCTCGAACGGCCTCCACTCTCTGCATCAGGAAGATCCGACGTTTCTGTTTCGCGTTGACCCTGAGCTTCATCAAACCATTATTAGCGGACAGGGAGAGTTGCATCTTCAGGTGATTGTAAAACGCCTGAAGCAGAAATTCAATGTTGATGTCGATCTTGTGGAGCCAAAGGTTCCGTATCGCGAGACGATCAAAGCCATTGCGAAAGACGCGGAGTACAAGCACAAGAAACAGAGCGGCGGTCACGGTCAGTATGGGCACGTGCATCTGCGCATCGAACCGCTGAAACGCGGAGAAGGATTTGAATTCCTCGACGAAATTGTCGGCGGCGTCGTTCCCGGCAAATTTGTTCCGGCTGTCGAGAAAGGCGTTGTGGAGACCATGAAGGAAGGCGTGCTCGCGGGTTATCCGGTCGTCGATGTTCGCGTGGCGTTGCACTACGGTTCGTACCACGATGTTGACTCGTCAGAAATGGCATTCAAGATCGCCGGTTCGCAAGCGTTCAAGAAAGGCTTCATGGAAGCGAAGCCGATTCTGCTTGAGCCGATCTTCAACGTCGAAGTCAAAGTCCCCGAGGACGCGATGGGTGAAGTGATGGGCGATATTTCGGGACGACGCGGAAAGATTCTCGGCATGGATAGCGCGGGTCACTACCAGATCATCAAAGCGCAAGTGCCGCAGTCTGAGTTACATAAGTACGCAACTGTGCTTCGCTCAAAAACCGGCGGGCGCGGCGTGTTCAGCGCCTCAATGTCGCACTATGAAGAAGTGCCGCGCGAACAGGTCGAGAAGATCATCGCGGCTTCGGACAAGAATAAGAATAAAGAGCAGGAAGCGTAGAGCATCAATGTTGTCTCAACAGGGGCGGTGTTGTTCTGTAGGAATGACGACCGCCTTGTTGAGTTGAAGACGAACACGTTCTTATACCATCTCGACGCGGAGCCGGCCCTTAACACAACACCTTTTTCTTTCTCGCCAAACTTTCATAATTTCTTCTGAGCAATACATCTGCTGTGTGCGAGACTCTGTTTTTGTTTCGAGCAACCGCCCACTGAGCACACGTCTACAGAAGGAGAGATTATGAAACGCATGTGGTCGCCGTGGCGTTCGGCGTACATCCAAACATTCAAAGAACCGCGGAAGAAGACGTCGAAGCGGGGAGGAAGCATCTTCACGACAGCCTTGGCGGAAGAGAATGATGACAAGCATTTCATCATCTGGCGCGGCAAGTACTGCTTCCTCATCATGAATTTGTATCCGTATAACAGCGGTCACCTCATGGTTGTGCCGTACAAGGAAACGGGACGATTCGACGCGCTCACAGATGTTGAGCTGAAGGAAATCATGGCGACCATCCGCCGCGCGATTGCAGCGCTCGAACAGGAAATGCGACCCGAAGGTTTTAACATTGGCGTGAATCTTGGCCGTGCAGCGGGCGCCGGGGTGAATGGGCACGTGCATTTCCACATTGTGCCGCGCTGGAACGGCGATACGAACTTCATGCCCACACTGACCGACACAAAGGTGATCTCCGAAGACATGCAGACAACACTGCTCAAGCTGAGACGTGCCTTTGCCAAAACGAAGCCGAAAAAACGTCCCAAGCACGGGTGAATCAGCAACATTCCGTTAAACACTCTTCAGGCTTCGACTGTCTAAGCAACAGATGACGACACGCAGATTATGGAACCACTGACCGACGCCGAACTCGTTCAGCAGGTTCGCAACGGAAAGCGTCAGGCATATACCGAGCTTATGCGCCGCTATCAACAACGCGTCTATTGGGTGGCACGACGAATTGTCGGGACGCATGAGGATGCCGACGATGTGGCCCAGGAAGCGTTTGTAAAAGCGTATCTCGCGCTCGGCGAGTTTCGCGGTGATTCGAGTTTCTTCACATGGATCTATCGGATCGCCGTCA
>JACRFA010000015.1 GCA_016218065.1 Ignavibacteriota bacterium
CAGTCACTCGGCATTGGAGAGGAGGTTAGACGTAGGCCGGCTCAGAATTCCGGGTGGCATTCACGACAAACGTCTGCATGAGCAGACGAGGATCGGTGGACGTTGACTTCAGCTTTTCATCGACCTCAGAGAGTGAGAGGAAAATGTTTTCCAACTCGCGTTGCGAGAAGCGATTCGCCGCCTGAAGATATTTGTCGCCGAAGCTGAAGACGCCGGCTTGCACGAGTTGCTGATTTCCGCTGACGCCCCGACGCTTCGCATCCTGCAGCTTCATGAGCGTCACGAAGAATTTCGTTAGAACGGCGACCATCATTATCGGCTGCTCGCCCTGATCGAGCATGTGCTCGAGAATCTCCGTTGCGCGCTGCGCTTGTCGTGCGCCGAGCGCCCACTGCAGCTCGAAGACGGTAAACTCCTTCGAGACTCCGACGACTGCACTGACATCATCAACGGTGATCGATTTCTTCTCGCCGAGAAAGATGTACAGCTTCTCAAGCTCGTTCGCAATTTCCCTCAGCGAAGTCCCGACGTACGCGGCGAGCATCGTCACGGCGTCAGCGGCAATCTCGCGCTTGTCTTTCTTCACACGCCGCGAAATCCAACCGCCGATTTGGTTTTCCCACAACGGCTTGAATTCGATGACGCAGCCTGTCTTCTTGATCGTGGAAAACGGCTTCCGCCGAAAATCCGGCTTCGTGCACGCGAGTATCAGGCACGTCGAGGCCAGAGGCTCTTCACAATAGCTCGCCAGAATCTCAAGCTGGCCGAGCTTGTCGGCGTCGCGCACAATTACGACGCGACGCTCCGACATCATAGGAAACGACGAGGCGTGCGAGACAATATCTCTCGCATCCGCCTCGTTGCCATACACGAGATCGAGATTGAAGCCGCGCTCGTCGGGCGTGAGTGCTGCGTCGAGCACGGCGTGAGTCGCCTCTTCAATCAGAAAATTTTCTTCACCAAAAAACAGATATACCGGCGAGAAACTCTTGCGCGCCAACGACGCCTGAAGATCTTCGTATGTGGTTGCGTCCTTTGCCACGGCTACTTCTTGTCATTCGTGCCGGCACCGGCCACGCGAACCTTCTTCACAACAATATCCTCCTTTGGCTGGCCGTTGCCTTCAACATCAACAACGCCCATCTTGTCAACGACTTCCATTCCCTTGACGACTTTGCCGAAGATGGTGTAGTTCTTCGGAAGCGAGGTATTATCTCGCAGCATGACGAAGAACTGGCTCGTGTTCGTGTTGGGTCCTTTGTTCGCCATCGCAACGACGCCTTTCAGGTAGCCGTCCTTGTACGATTGTGTGTTCGGGCTCAGCTCATCGGCAAATTCCTTGTTCCAGATGCTTTCGCCGCCCATGCCCCACATGTCGCGCTTCTTCTTATCCTTGCTGAAGGGATCGCCCATTTGAATGACGAAGTTCTTCACAACGCGGTGAATGCGCACGCCGTCAAAGAATTTCTTCTCGGCAAGCCCAATGAAGTTCTCGACTGTCTTTGGAGCGTCTGCCGGATACAACTCGATCTCGAACTTCCCCATCGAGGTCTCAACTGTTGCCACCGGATTGCCTTTTGTTTGCGCCGCCGATTGCTGGAAGAAGGCGGCAACAAGAACCGTCATGGACATCGATAGCATGACGAGTGACGTGAGTTTCATTCGTGTCTCCTTTTGTGATTGTTAGAAATAGTACGTTACTCCGAGTCGAGCGCCGATGCTGAAGAAGTGCAGCGTCGTTGCGGTTGCGCTACCTGTCGGCGAATTTCCATTTTCGTTTTTCAGATCGCCGATGAAATCCCAGCGAGCCTGCGTGCCGAGATGGGCGTAGAGATTTGTTCCAAGCCCCGTGTTGCCTTCCAGCTCAAGGAGCGAACCCAAGCCTTTCGCGGTGTACTCGCCTTGAAACTGCGCGATCTTTTCTTTGTACGTGCCGAAATGATATCCGAAGCCAACTCCGACTTTGAAGTTGTACGTCCCGGCATCGTACAGCATGTATTGCCCGATAAGCGTCGGCATGTGCACATCATACGAAAACTCTGCGGGGCCAAACCCACCCTGCGTGGTTTGATTGTAGGACGCCAGCATATAGACATACTCGGCCTTGACGACCCAATCTTCGGAAAGCGGAAGGCTAACGATACCAAAGAACTCCACGCCGGACTTGAAATCCTGCGCTCGCTGCGAGATGATACTGAAGCTGTTCACGCGGTTGACAATATCCTGCGCGTTGTGATAGTTCACTCCCATCCCTGCCGAGATTCCGATCCGTCCGCTCAAGTCGTCATTCTCAGGTTGGGAAATTCCTTGCCCGAAAAGAACTGTCAGACAAACAAGAAGGCCGGCTGCCTTGCGTATGAATCGGCGCATGTGCATCAGACCTCTGCTGTTTTGTGAACTGGCTCGGCGACAGCCTCAGATACTTTCAGATGATCTTTGAAGAAGTAGTAGAGCCCGATGATCATTGTTCCAATGAATCCGAATCCGTGTGTCACCGTTGCGTAGCTCAAGGCAACTTCACTCGACACGCCGAAGAGCTGTGTGAGGGTCTGAGACGCAAACACATGATACGAGCCTGTGCCGCCGGGCGTCGGCACAGCGATCCCGATGCTCGAGATCGTCTGCACAACAATGGCGGCGCCGAAGTCCAAGTCCAAGTTGAACGCAAAGAAGGCCGCATACACCATGCAAATATAGAGGAACCAGACCGCGATACTCTGACCGAAGATGAGAGCGAAGTTTTTGGGTTTCTTCAGAAAAAGAAATCCGTCGAGAAAACTGTGCGAGAGTCGATGAAGCTTCTCTCGTATTCGGGCGGGAAGGATGCGACTCATGACCCTGATAGCATCGTCAGCCCAATCGCGCCGGACGACAAGCGAGACGATGAATACAAGTCCGGCTAACGTTACCACGGAAATCCAGATCCGTGCATCTTCCAGCCACGGAAATGTTTCGCGCAACGGGCCGTCGTACACAAGCGGCATGATTGCAACGAGAATCAAGAACGAGAATGTATCGATGATGCGTTCGACCACAATGGTCCCAAACGCCGCGCTCTTCGAAACGCCCTCCAGCTTGCCGATAGTGTACGGTCGAATCAACTCTC
>JACRFA010000120.1 GCA_016218065.1 Ignavibacteriota bacterium
CCGATGGGAATCATCGGGACTTCGGTCGATGACTCGACTCGTCGAGCGGGCAGGCCCGCCTACGTCCCGGTAGAAAGCATCGGGACTTCGGCGGGCCGGCTGCCTCCCACTTGTTTTTCCTCGCCTACTCCGGTACATTTCAATTGAGCTGAGTGAGATATCGACAACCAGTGATTGTGAAAACTATTCGCACGAAAATAATCCTGACGTTCGGACTGTTGTTCGGACTGAGCGCAACGGCGAGCTTCTGGTCCGTGTACAACTTCTACGCGTTGGGAACTACTGTGGCCACCATTCTGCGCGAGAATTATCTTAGCGTGCTCGCTGCGGAGAACATGGTGAAGTCGCTCGAGGGGCAGGATAACGCGTTGCTTGTCGAGAGCCAGGGTCAGGAGGAAACCGTGAGCGGAAGTTTCGCGGAGAACAAGGAGCTGTTCAACTACTGGTACGACCAGGCGTTCCGCACGATGCCTGAAGGGCTGGGGCAATCGTTGCGCGACTCGATGCAAATTGTGCGCAACCACTATAGCGCCGTGACGGATTCGATGAGGGGAATGAATTCGCAGGGCGCATTTGTGCAGGCGAAGAACTACTACTACGAAAGCGTCCGGCCTGTGTCCGAAGAACTGCGCAGTCTCTGCTTCCAGTTGTTTGAGTACAATCAGACTGCGATGTACAATCTCGAAAGCAAGACTCACTCCATCGCAAACCAATCGGCGTACGCGATGATGCTGGCCTCGATTATTGCGCTGGGACTCGGCGTCGTCGTCACCGTGTGGTTGACCAAAGTACTGATCAAGCCTGCAGAGGCGCTGACGGAACGTGTGCGGCAAATCGGCGCGGGGCAGCTTGATTTGAAGATCGACGTCTTGTCGGATGATGAGATTGGCGCGCTCAGTCGCGAGTTTAACAAGATGACGGAGCGGCTGCTGCGATTCGAGCAGATGAACATCGACAAGATCATTTCCGAGAAAAGAAAGTCGGAGACGATCGTCGATAGCATTTCCGACGGCATCATTGTGACCGATGCGCAGATGCGCATTCTGCACGTGAACAACATTGTGGCGGAAGTGTACGGGTTCATCGATACGGAAGCGATCGGCAATCCGGTGAGCGCGATGATTCGCGACGAACGCGTGATGTCGCTGATCCGGTCGGCGTCGCAAGAGAATGGCGCCGCGAGCAAGCCCGGCGCTCAGGAACTGACTGCGCCGCTCCACTATCTGCAAGTCGATACGGACACGAAGCAAATCTTTTTCCGACCCAAAGTGACACAGGTGTTCGACAGTTCGGGGAAGCTGAACGCCGTCGTAACAATCCTGCAGGATGTCACGCAGTTCAAAGAGCTGGATCGGATGAAATCGGACTTCATCGCGACGCTCTCGCATGAATTCAGGACGCCGCTGACCTCCATCAACATGAGCGTCGATATTCTGAATCAAGAGCTGCTCGGCCCGCTGAATGATCGGCAGAAGGAGCTGATCAGCTCGACCAAGGAAGATGCGCAACGACTCACGAAGCTCGCCCGCGAGTTGCTGCAGCTATCGAAACTGGAATCAGGGAAGCAGCATTTCAAGAACGAAGAGCTGGATGTTCGCGCTCTCGTCGATTCGACGTTGAAGCCGCTCCAGATTCAGTTTCAAGAGAAGAGCGTTGTGCTGCGAAGCTCTGTTTCCGGAACGCTTCCGCATCTTGTCGCCGATGAACAGCAGCTTTCGTGGGTCATCACGAATCTGATTACGAACGCGCTGAAGTACACGCACGCAGGCGGCAGCGTGGAAGTGCGCGTGAAGCAGCAGCAGAACAATATGTTGTTTGAAGTTGAAGATACGGGACAAGGCATTGCTCCGGAGAATCTTCAAAGGATATTCGATAAGTTTGTTCAAGTGAAGGGCGCTTTCGTTGCGACACCCGGCAGCGTGGGTCTTGGACTCGCGATTGCCAAAGAAATCGTCGAGGCGTATGGCGGGAAAATTTGGGTAGAGAGCGTCCTCGGCAAAGGAAGCACATTCTCATTTCTTCTTCCCCTTCAGCTTGTTCCCACCACGACAACCACCTGATGAGTATGGCCGCACGCGCTTCAGTTCTTCTTGTTGACGATGAACAGAACATTGTCAAAACGGTAACGATAGGTTTGGAAGCAGTCGGGTTCGAGGTCGCTGCGTTCACTGAGCCGCTCAAAGCGCTGGAGACGCTGCGCGAGCGCTCGTTCGATCTCGCGTTCTACGATTTGAAAATGTCGCCGGTCGATGGCATGGAGTTGCTGCGCGAGACGCGAAAGATCTCGCCGTTCACTACCGTGATTCTTATGACGGCGCACGGCAGCATCGACTCCGCCGTGGAGGCGATCAAGCTGGGTGCGTACGATTACATTCAGAAGCCGTTCGAATTTTCCGAGCTGAAGCTTTTCGCCGAGAAGGTGTTCGAGCATCATGCGATGAAGCGAGAGCTGCAAGAATTGAAGCGCGAACTTCGGGAGAAGAACACCGGCGACATCATCACGCGGAGCCCGAAGATGCATGCTGTTCTCGATCTGGCGTCGCAGGTTGCAGCCGGAAGCATTACCGTCCTTATTCAAGGCGAGAGCGGGACCGGCAAAGAGATGTTGTCGCGGTTGATTCATCACAATAGTCCGCGTCGGGAGAAGCCGTTTGTTGTGGTCAACTGCGCGGCGATTCCCGAGCAGCTACTGGAAAGCGAGCTGTTCGGACACGTGAAGGGTTCGTTCACGGGCGCCGTGAGGGATCGGGTCGGACGGTTTGAAGCTGCGGAAGGCGGGACTGTGTTTCTCGATGAGATTGGCGATCTTGCGCTGCAGACTCAAGTGAAGCTGCTGCGCTTTCTGCAGAGCAAGGAATACGAACGCGTCGGCGAGACGGAAACGCAAAAAGCTGACGTGCGTGTTATCGCGGCGACAAACAAGAATCTCGACGACGCGGTCACGACGGGAAGCTTTCGCGAAGACCTGTTCTACCGGTTGAACGCCGTGACGTTGAAACTTCCGCCGTTGCGTGATCGGATGGAAGACGTTCCGCTGCTCGTGACGCATTTTCTGCGGAAGTTCGGCAGCAACAGTGAGCTATCGACGGATGCGTTCATGGCCCTGCGGCACTATTCCTGGAGGGGGAATGTCCGCGAGCTGGAGAATGTGATTGAGCGTGCAGTACTGCTTTCGCACGGAAGCGAAATCCAGTTGCAGCATCTGCCCGAGCAGTTCCAAAATCTCACAGGCCCGGCAAATCACATGTCGCTCGAAGAGGCGGAGCGTCAGCACATCGTCAACGTGCTGAGAATCGCGAAGGATTTGGAAGAGGCGGCGTCGATTCTCGATATCGATCCGGCGACGCTCTGGCGCAAGCGGAAGAAGTTCCAACTCTGATTCCACCGCGTAGAGCGACGAGCCTCGTCGCTCTGCAGTGAAAGACGAGCCTCGTTGCACTACGCAGTTGGGGCGACACGCTTTGCGCCGAGGTTGACTGTCCCGCCCGCCTGCCGCCAAGGTTCAATGAGGCGGGCAGGCTTCGCGCCCCGCCTACCGGCAGGCAGGCATACAGTGTAGTATTGACGAGGAACACCCGCCTTTGGCCCATAAAAAAAAGGCTAAGCGTAAGGCTGAGGTTAAGCGTTGCCAGTTCGTCTTCAGTCCTCCGTCTTCCGTCGTCGCCAATATTCCAGTGTTACTATTGCCTTGCATTTTGCAAGGGCGGATAATATATTCTGGCGAAGAGAGTTGCCCGTCTTCAGCTTCTGTTTACGCTTCGTGTCGTTGCAAATTGCAAGGTCAGCAATTCTACGGCTGGTCAGAGTAGCGTTTTTCAATCCAATTTCATTTCGTAAAATATGGCATCTGCTTTGCGCACGTATAGCAGACGTTCGTTCGGCGCCGGAACGTCGAGCAATTCTACCCACCATCTTTGTCGGCGGTTCCTGAACACTGAACAATTCCTGAGGCAGTCTGTTTTGCGCCGCTGGTGTTCCGGTTAGCGAGTGGATGTGCAACTTCCGTGAAGTAGTACTCTCGTGAATTACACGCAACTTACAAACAGCATCGCTCAGATCTTTGGAGAAACCATGTCAGTCAAAACAACCACACTACAAAGCGGTAAGATCGGCGTTATCGAGGTAAAGGGGTCTTTAGTTGGGGGAGAAGAGACGGATGAATTGCGCAGTGCAGTGGCAGATTTTGTAGAGCAGGGAAATAAGAAGCTCATCATCGATCTTAGCAAGGTGACGTACCTGAACAGTACCGCCATCGGCGTGCTCGTGCAGGCGCACACGACGTATGCCCGCAACAAGGGACAGGTGAAACTCTGCGGCATTAACAACAACATCAACAATATTTTTGTCATTACGAAACTCACGATGGTATTTGATGTGGCTGATACCAAAGACGATGCTGTCAAAGCGTTTTCATAAGTAGTCGAACAAGCAAGTACCGTAAGTTACTTTCACAATCATAATAAGGAGGACTTCGTCCGATGAAACAATCCGTTTTTCTCTCCGCCGTTATCATTATTACCCTCGCTGTTGCGCTCGGTCTTTACATCTTCGTTCTCGGCAATCCGCAGAACTTCAAACCGGGCGACACCGCGAAGCACCAGCCGATCAACCTGCTTGGGACTGTGTACACTGGCGGCGTGATCGTGCCCATCCTGATCACACTCACGCTGATGAACATTACGATCGTGTTTGAGCGAACGTTTTCACTTCGCAAGGCGCAGGGCAAGGGTTCGATGACGGCATTCTTGAAGCGAGTGCAGGCTGCGCTCACCGGCGGTAAGATTGAAGATGCGATCAAAGAGTGCGACGCACAACGCGGCTCGGCGGCGAACATCATCCGCTCCGGACTGATACGCTACAAGGAAGTTCTCGCCGACAACAATCTCGACGGCGAAAAGAAGATGGCCGAGACTAAGCGCGCGATTGAAGAAGCAACGGCGCTCGAAACTCCGCTCCTCGAAAGAAACCTAATTGCACTCTCGACGATTGCGTCGGTTGCAACGATGTTCGGTCTGCTCGGAACGGTTATCGGTATGATCCGCGCATTTGCAGCTCTGGCAGCCCAGGGCGGCGCAC